>JAGLOJ010000042.1 GCA_023139045.1 Candidatus Sabulitectum sp. | reverse complement strand
CAGATGGCAGCTACGCTCAGTACTTAAGAAAGCTGCAGAGGGTTGATCTGCTGATTCTTGATGACTTTGGGCTGGTACAGCTTACCCCTCAGAATGCCAATGATCTTTATGAAATAATTCTTGACCGTTATGAAAGAAAATCTGTTGTCATAACAAGCAATAGATCTCTCAGGGAATGGGATGAGGTATTCGGAAACCAGTTGATGGCCTCGGCTGCTCTGGATCGGTTAACTCATCACTCTCACTGCATTGAGATACCGAAGAGTGCAGAGAGTATCAGACAACTGGAAAGAAAAGGTAATATCTCCCTCTACGAAGAAAGCGAGGGCAAATAGTTTTAGGATGTTGCAGCCATCTGCTTGTACAACAGGTAGATGGCTGCTATCTACTAAATTGTGTTTAAACTCACAGTTTGTTGAAGACCAGGCACCTCATATGAAAAAGGGAATATGAAAATTCTATGAAGCAAAATGAAAGGAAAGTAAATGAAACAATCATTGTTACTTCAAAGCTCAGAAATATTTGGAAGTGCTGTTTACTTTACTTGCAAACATATATGAGCGTGGCAGCGTGATGCTTACAAGCAATCTTCAATTCTCTGGATGTGAGAAGATATTCATGAATCCCATGACGACTGCTGCCGTCATAGGCTTGTTCACCATAGCGTCATACTCGAATTGAACCTACGAGCTTTAAACTGAAAGAGGTGAAAAGAGAAAAGAACGGAACTCAAAACCCTTAAATCAAAAAGGTGACCGGAAAGCAAAAAGAAAGGAGGAAAAAGAAAGAAGAAAAAACAGGGAATTCTAATTGTCAGTGACAGAAACAACTTGTTGAAAAGAAGAGAAAAATGATTGAAAACAGAAAATCAGAGGTGTAAGAAATCACTGCTCACTGGTACCCCCACCCCAGCCAGGGGTGGTACACCCCCCCCATAGCCATTGACACAAAATGGATGCTTCGAGGAAGTGCTTTTAGTCAACATATATATATCACTTTACCACAGCTATCTGACTTCTTGAAACTTCACCGGAACTTGTAGTGAGTCGTATGTAGTAAACTCCAGGGTCATCAATGCTCATATTCTGAACGAGACCGGCATTGAACTGCCCGACAGAGCGACCGGCAATGTCGAATATATCTACCGTTCCTGTTGTTCCCAGGGGAACATGACTGGAAACTGTGAAGGCGCCTGTTGTGGGGTTGGGCCATGTAGAGAGAACACTGTTACATACTTGAATATCCGAGGTGACTCCTGTGCCTGAAAGGCAGGCGAAGTGTGCATTGAGAACTTCCTTGTTCCCTGATGATTTCTGGATATATGTCACAGCATTCAGGTTCTCAAAAGTATGCTCTAAAGGATCAAGATTATAGGTTCTTGTTAAATAGACAGTCTCGGGGTACGGGCCGCTGAAACTGATTGGTGTTCCGGATATTCCGCATGGAAAAACCCTTGGACATAAGCTCCATACCGCTGTAATTGCCATACCCACTGGTTCCAATATCATGATCCTCGATAATAGCAGACCAGATTCTGAGTTCGGATGCTCCTGGGTCAGACTCAGCGGTTATCGCGTAGATTGCCGTACCACCGGTAGCGTCACCGGAGAATTCGGCCTGAATGCTGATCACTGCAGGTACTGCAATCCTGGCATTAATTGGAAATTGCAGTTCCTCTACCGACATTGATCTATGAACCCCGTCTATTACAAAAGTACCCTGCGTGGGGGTTGGGTTATAGAAACTGCATCTGGAAGAAGTGTACCCGTTCACTGCTGCGCCATCTTTGAAAAGAATCTGAGGCACCAGATTCCCAGATTCCAGGTAATTGTTAACAACATTCTTAACGGCTGCCCAGTCGTTACTGCATGCTATTCAATTGGTTGATGTAAATTCCTCAAAAAGCACTACTCTGTCTGCAGCAAGCGCAGCCACAGTCAGAATGATCAGAGCGGGAACTACCAATCTCATAATATTTCTCCTTTCATCTTACACAGTCTGGGGGGGGGGGAGCAAAGATATACTCCTCCCCCCTATCCGATTCAGAAGCTACCCTTGATGGATCCCCAGCTTGAACTTGTAAGAGCTTGTGACTGGCTGAATGAGAACTCAACAAGGTGGAAATTGCCTGAAGTGTCTTCGTAACTCCAGAAAATGTGATTGTTACTTTCAGCGTAGGCCAGGCCATAGGAGAAGCTGACATTTGAAGCAGGACAAGCTGCGGAGCCATGATAAGTCAGAGTCGAATTGGACCACATGTAAAAGTAAATATTGTGTGTATCGTAGGTTGTTACAGCTATCCCCAAACTTCCGCCGTTCGGGAACACTGTAAGTCCGCTTGGCTCTGTGGGGACTTCAGGAATGGATATGTTTTCCTGACTGGAACCGGGCTGGAAGCGCCACAATCCTCCACCGTTACCATTTGTAGTCCAGTAGTCTGTTCCATCAAAATCCATACCTCTTCCGCTAAGCCCGGATGGATCGGCCACTGTTGTCCATGATGTGCCGTTGTCTGTGAAGAAAAGATTGGTTTTCTGAGTATCATTAACGTAGTAGGTCTGACTCATAAAGTCGTTATTCCATGACATACCAAAGCAGGATTCATTTGCAGGATCCAAAGGTTGCTGACCTCCCATGGGAATTCCTGAAACGGCATCATACGCTTGAACGCAATTATTGGAACTGTTGGTTGACATGACAAGGAACTCGCTTGGAGATATGTACACATCAAGTCCAAGAGCTTGATCTGCTATTGTCCAGTCGTTAATTAGTACCAGGTCGTAGCTATTACCAGCATCATACTGGATGTCACGATTGATACTAGATTCTCTGCTTCCGCTGTTCTCATTGAAGGCAAAAACCAGTGTTACGACAGCAAACACGATCATAATTGATCTGTTCATCTCTTTCTCCTTTTCTCTTTTAATTCCCCATGAGTTACATTAATTGTGCATTGAAAGCAATTCAGAAACCAAATTCCAATCCACTTCTTGCATCGATCTTTTCTATTCATATTCTGTTACCCTTTCCGTGGTAACAAATATATTGTGAGTTCTGTTAAAGTCAATCCCAATTTTGAGCTGGAATACAATCTGCTGGAAACAGACAGAGGGTTTCAGTAATAAATCCAGATGGTGCTGGGTCTTAATCACCACCAGCAACCGCACCGGAAGGATCTTCACACACCTGTCGATTGATTTCATTCCTTTGGGAAGATATCTACTCTGGATTATCGGAGTTCTTCTGCGAGATAGTCACATCATCTCCTTGCCCGCAATGACACATTCTCTTCAACAAATTGATAATTTCAGATAATTGGATGTCGTGATTTCGAAGAGTATGTGCATGTGTAGTCTTTCTCGGTGACCCGTTATCATCCAAACCTCTGCTTTTCTGCTTCTGGCAGCATCAGTGTTTTTAGATGCTTAACTGCGCATTTACAGCAATACCCTCCGACAGAACATCTGATCTCAATGTATTCCTGTAATTCAGCTGAAGCGGTAGTGCTTTTCGTTTGGCTGACGCAATAAGAAGTAAAAATGGGCTGCAGGGTGGGTGCAGGTAAGAAAGTTTCGTTCTGGTAATTGTCGCTTAAAACGAGAGGCCTGCTGAATGCCTACTGGAATTCAACAGTTTGCTTGTCAACCAGTGTTTCATCTGAAGCTGTTCTGACAGATACATTATCGGGAGCATCCGGCAGGTCGAATCGCATAACTATCGCTGTGGGAATTGGTGGAAAGTTCAATGTGAATCTGAAAGAATTAAATTCCTCTGAACTGCAGCCTATTTTTGCAGTAACCCGGTCGAGCATCTTAAGATACTCTGGAATGTGGTGTGTTGAGCAACCGGCTGTTCCCGGCCCCAGAGAAAGAACCCTGTTCGAAAGCGGTAGCTGTTTTCTATCTTCCAAATCGGGAGAGTAGCCTTTTAGACAGCTCATACGATCGAAAAGAATGACATCAGGGGGCATTTTGAATTGTAATTCCCGATGGACGAAAAGATCGACGATGATCTTTTTGACCGGAGTGCTGAGTTCGTAGATCAAACCTCCCCTGTCGTTATTCTCATCGCGATACCGGCCTGCGGAACGTCGTGAAATTCCACCCAGAATACACGTAATCGCCCCGGAATTACCAATCAAATCCGGTTCGATCTCGTAGTATTTAACTGTTTCTGTGGATCGCCAGCTTAATCTTGGTAACGGCCTTGAACAGAATTCAGTGATCACTGGTAAATCACATTCTGCATCCGTGTTCTTCTCGATAGGTTCAAGAGTTTGAGAATAGGTAGCACCTTTATCGTTGAATATCCGCCGCTGGTAGATTGGCCATGCAACTTTACGTAATCGCCGGAAATCTATCAGACCGGAGATATTGGCCAGGTCTAGCATATTTTCATCATTTTTAGAGGGAATCATGAAAAATGCCTTGAACGCAATCTGAGCCTGTACTCCCCAGATAGAACTGTTTGAAAGAAATGCCTGTTTCCTGATACTTTCCTGGCGTTGGGTAATATTATCCATCGATAATCCAGGTAACATGAGCTCGAAAGTAGTACGATCGGTTGAGGAACTGGCAACCATTATTTCAAATTCTTCCATGGCATCTCTTACATTCCTGACAAGCTCGGCGGAAACCCCCTTCTGCTCGACAGCGCTGACAACACGTTCTACAGATGCTCTCGGAGGAATCTGGTTTGAGTGTTCGAACATGTTGTCCGCAATAGTAATTCTGGCCACTCGCCAGAAAATATCCTTACTCAATCCAAGCTCACGTGCAGAAGCACGTATTTCTGAGGGATTGACTCCCGCAGACTGGAATAGTTCCGTTAAAGCACTGCGAAGAGATTGAAGAACACGGACAATACCTTCGGGTGATCCATACCTTTCTGCTGTAACCTCATCATCAAACATGATTGCTGCTTCTCCAATAATCTTCAATGCATACAATAACTACCACTCCATAAGATACCAAAGAACTTCAGTATATAGAATATTTCAATAATTGACAACACACCGTGCGCGTCTCGTGCGACACTTGACAGGACGCACTCTATCAAATTATACTGCGTTTCATATCGTTTGCTCTTAAACTTAAACCCTCATCTGTCATCCTTCGGAATAGTAAATGTGTCAATGCTTCATCAAGGAGTTGAAATGAAAAGAAAAAGCGGTCTGATCTGTCTGGGGTTTTTCCTTTTGATCCTGAAGGGTTCTTCATTTGCGGATCATACAAGGAAAACGGATTCAAATATCTGCCCTGATATTCAATACAATTCCAGCATTAGTTCAAGCATCTACGGCAACACAACGAACATGGCCATGTGGGATATTCTGCTGTATTTCGAAACAACAGCATCTTCGCAAAGTGGAATCGCCACTGATGGGAATTTCATCTATACTTCTTCTTTCAGCACAGAATTGTTTCGTAAATTCGAAATGGATGGAACATTCGTAGAGGATTTCTCGATTCCAGGGATTTCAACATGTAACTGCTTAACCTTTGATGGTACGTATTTCTATGGAGCTAAGGGAAATTTATCGGATGGCATCTTTGTCATGGACCTGGAAAATCACACGTTAATTAATACCATTCCAGTATCAGCTCCCAGTATCATTGCCATTGGTCACATTTCCTTCGACCCCGAACTCGATAGCGGTAACGGAGGATTCTGGATTGGGTACTGGCACGAGCTCGCAGCCGTAAATATGTCAGGTAACGAAGTTATCGCTGATCTCTGGACAGGCGGGGCAACTTTCGGTTGTTCAGGTTCGGCATATGATTCAATAACCGATCCTGCAAATCCACGTTTGTTTTTATTCCGAAGAACCGGAAGCTCTGATCGTGAGATATACAGTTTTGATATAAATTCTCAAACTTTTTCAGGAGTTCTTCATATCGCCACGGATATTCCAGGACCCTCCGGCGGCTCAACCAATTCCATATCAGCCGGGCTTGATATATTCGTTAACAACAATGGCAAATCAGTCTTACTGGGGATGATCGATTGTTTCCCCGGTAATGAAATGGTTTTCGAATATGAGATTTTAGATGCATTTGTTTATACCAATGATATTGGTGTGCAATCACTGGTATCTCCTGTTACCGGGAATGATTTAACATCATCAGAAGATGTTACTGTCAGCATTCTTAACAATGGTACGGTCACACAATCAAACTTTAACGTTCAATATACAATTGATGACGGAACGGGACCGCTTGGTCCGTTCTCGCAAACAGTTACTCAAGCAATTAGCCCGGGAGACGCTGTCAATTTCACATTCAATGAAAAGGCTGATCTTTCTTCGGCTGATACTGAATACACAATAACAGTTACTTCCTCGTTAACCGGTGATGAAAATCAGCAAAACGATGCATTAATAAAAATGGTGGAAAACACCTCCGGTACCTATGGCAGTGCAAGCGGAGGTAGTTCTTCCAGTCAGGAATACATCTGTAACGTAGTCATGGGGAGTGTTTCAAATACAAGCGGAGCTGATCATTACGCAAACTATTCTACAGATCCAGGTCTGTACATTTATCTTGAATCCGGTGTATCTTCTCAATTGACAATTACGCTTGCAAATCCATACAGCGCTAATAATGGGGCAGTCTGGGTTGACTGGAATCTCGATTACGATTTCAGCAGCGATGAGAGGGTTTTTCTTTCGACCTTCGGACAAGGGCCGTATACAACTAACATTACAGCACCGGATAGTGCAGTAGTGAATGAAAATTTGAGGATGAGGCTGCGGTTGGATTACAACAACCCGGATCCTCAGCCCTATGGATTCACTTCGTTCGGAGAAGTTGAAGACTACGCGATTATTGTAGGCAGTGCCGGCATCTGTGATGATGAAAATGATGCCAGCACCCCGGTCGCAGGATATCTGAGTATCTATCCAAACCCTGCCTGCGGAACAGCCATGATCTCTTTTGCGCTGTCCGAATCAGAAGAGGCAAGAATTGACATATTCGATTTAAATGGCAGGAAGATTCAAACAGTTTATCAAAGCGACATGGCATCGCAGCATCAGATACAGCTGGATCGTGATCATATGCCTTCAGGTGTCTATATATGCGTATTAAAATCCACTTCTGTTGAGATATCAAGGAAACTGATACTGCTTTAGTTGACCATTGCTGCGCTTGAAGCTGCAAATGCGGTCTATGCTTTTCCTCTTCAATCAACCCTGGGAGCTGAGAGTGACTCCTCATCCTCTCGCTCCCGGGGTTCCCCTGCGCTCTACTTTACCGCCTGCTTCCTCAGGCATTCTTATGGTAGTCGATTTGTCTGCACCATTGCCGCCCGGAAGCCAAAGATCTCTCCTTTGTTTACTGCGAAGGAGATGTTGTCTACTGCTGCAAAGTCACCGAACTTCTTTGTAAGGTTCCGGGGTGTTGCCGCCGGTTTCTGTCTCAGCTCGTTTTCAACCATGATCTTTTTCCGAAAGGTATGCAAAGGCACCTACCGATCCCTTCGTGGGTGTTATCTGCGGCTGCCAGTTCCCTTGCTCTCTGCTGATCGGTTAATGCCTGATTTCTTGCGGCTCGGGCTGCTGTGACTGTTGATGATAGACCTGTGACAGTCAGTTCTTTACGATCCTTTCGTCGCTCCTGAATACTGATATCATTCACTGCATTGCTCACAGTCAGACTCTGTATACCCTAATTTTTTCGTATCCTGCTCTCCAGAGCACCAGGGTCGTCAGCAATGATGTTGACTGGAAATATGAGTGGTGGTATCTTTGTCTTCAGATGGAATAGCTGGGATAAGAGAACATGGAAGTCATATTGGAAGCTGATTCTGATATGGCGATAGGTTCGGCTTCCTTGTGTCTTTTGTGTCCTCGATACTTGGTGTGCAGTAGTTGAGTTGTTCGGACTGCACGGTGAATTGAGGTTCGAAAAACAAAAGGAGGTGTTTCATGCGTCTGCTATTTATGGCTGTTCTGATCATCACTCCTGCGGCAGTTTCGGCGCAGAGCATTCATCAGATTGATAGTGATTTCAGCAGCGAGTGGGAAGCAACCGGTTTCAACAACGCCAGGGCCATGGTTCGGGATGGCGATGGTTACTTTCATATTGTGTACCACTCCCAGGACAATCCGGATACCGCACCGGGCGGATTCTGCGATATTTTTTACTCGCATACATTGATTCCAGCTCCTCCCATGAGTTCAGCGGACTGGGCTCCCGCTGTGAAAATCGTCAGCCTTCCCGGCGATGACCGCTACCCGTCAATAGCGATCGAACACGGTTCCGCAGGCCTCTCCAGTGATGACGACACACTTCATGTTGTCTGGCAGCACAATGAAGGTGAGCCCGGCACTGTGTACGATATCCTCCACTGCTTCAGCCCGAATGCACAGGTTCCTCCTCCAGATGTCTGGTCTTCTCCAATGCCTGTACATATGAGCGCTCATAACTCGCTTGTTCCGGACATTGACTGTTCACTCGGGAACATTCTTCATGTTGTCTGGCAGGAAGAGGGGGTCGATCCTTTCTCCGAAATCTTCTATTCACAGAGCATAAATCATGGAAATACCTGGCTGCCTTCCGCAAACATAAGCATGACTGCAGGAGCAAACAGCCAGATGCCTGATGTGGCCACAATCATCGATTTTCTGGAACCTCCATCACAGTACACTTACTGTTCGGATGTTGTTCATGTGGTTTGGAACGATGATTATTATGCTCCATCACCACCACACATTTTATACACACTCAGCCCCGATGCCGGGGGACTCTGGCTGCCCTTTGAGGATATCAGTCTTATTTCGGGATCACCGGGAGCGGATGGATATCCATCACTCACTGTTGACAGAGATGATATCCCGCATGTTGCATGGATGACAGAAATTCTTCCTGCGGGACCGGATCCTTATACTCCAGGAGCTAATCCCGCCCTGGTGAGCAGCTTTCCGGGGCCTGACCCCCGCATGTACGGAGTTCTCCCCAATTACATCCTTTACAGCTGGAGACCTGGAATGTGGGCTCCCTGTGAAGTTGTGAGCGGTATGGTCGGTGACGAAGAATTCCCCTCCATCGCTGTTGATCCGTACGGCAATCTCTGGGTCGGGTATCAGAACTGGTTGTCCGGTATTGACTACGACGTATGCGGAGCAACAAAGGTGATAGGAAGTCCTCCTCCCTGGAATCTGGCGACTCTCTCAAATGATCTTTATCACGATGATCTGTTCCCATCAACCGCCACAAAAAAAGCCGGCACATCTACAGCGGGATATGATCTGATCTGGACGAAAATTGACAGTGATCTCTCGGCAGGAGGTCATTTCCCAATAGCGGCAATGTCTCCCGCTCACGAGATATGGTTTACCGGAAACACAAACTACTTTTATGTGCCGGTTACCAGCCATGACGAAAATGTAGTCGGCGGGAACTTCTTCGTGGAGACCAACCCCGTTCTGGGCGGTACATGGATAAACACGGGAAACTGTTCAGGGGATATCAGTATCTACGATGTCTCAGGAAGGAATGTACTTGAGCGGAATATTGAGTCGGAAGTTGGCAGGTTCTACTGGGACATCTCTTCTGAATTGCCGGTTGGTATTTACTCGATCTTTTTCCAGATGAATGATTCGCATGAATCGGTAAAGGTTATCGTACTTGAGAGATAATCCATACGCAGGGGGGGCACCGACTGCCACCGATTGCGTTATCAGGAACAGGCTCGTATCCGCATTATTCTGTCTAATGTAAATGGCCTGTACATCACTGATTGCAGGGTCACAAACGCTGGAATGTCCCTTTACCGGTTTCACCCTGCATCCGGGGTATCCGGCTGATGAATTTCTGATTGCCTGCACTTCTCGATTTCCCTCTTTTGAACTATTGTAAATTATTAACAATTGCCCCTGACACCCCGTCAAGCATTGTATCGACACCCAATACCTGACAGGGATATTGATCTCTCATGATGTTTCCAGTGCACAAGTGTATATTGCGAACCGTGGCCCGTGAAAGAATCTGCCATATTTCCGAGGGCAACCATGTGGTTTCATTCTCCAGACGGTCAAAATGCGGACTGGAACTTATGGTTGCGGGAATGTATAAAGCTACTTTGAGTCTTAACCTGACGAATGGAGTTTTGAATGACCGGAAAACTACCGATTTTTATCATGCTTCTTACTCTTCTTGCCGCGGCAACCGCTGTTGCTCAGGAGCCTCCTTCTGTAATATCTGTACGGCATATTCTTATCTGCTACGACGGCTGTGCTGCCCCTGGAACATTCAGCCCTATCAAGGGTGATGCTCTTGAAAAGATCGAGGTAATCAGTGAAATGATCCGAAACGGTGAGATTGATTTTATCCGGGCTGCAACTGATTTTTCCGACTGCCCTTCAAGTGCAAACGGTGGTGACCTCGGTGAATTCGGCCGCGGTCAGATGGTTCCAACCTTTGAGGATGCTGCTTTCAGCCTGCCCGTAGGCGAGATGTCCGGTATCGTTGAGACCCGGTTCGGTTACCATCTGATTCTCAGAGAGAAGTAAAGTATCTGACTTTCCTGCGTCAGAACAAATCTGCAGAACGCCCTGCCGGATCCATGTCCGCCGGGCGTTTTGTTGGTTATGTTTTTTCCATAGCTGTCTCCCCTGAATCACCTGCTTTCATTTCTTTAACCGTGTCAGGAGTACCATGAAACCGGAACACCCTAAAACGGAAATCAGACCTTTTGAGGAAACACTGCACGGCCGGAAAATGCTTGATAACTACAGGTGGCTGGAAACTGCCGGTGAAGAACGCACCGCCTGGATAGATCAGCAGAACAAACTTGTGGACAGTCTTGTTCTTGATGACTCAAAGCGCGCTGATTTTACAAAACGATTTGATGAATTGTTCAACTATGACAGAACTGGTTTCCCATTGGCAACCCTTTCACGGATATTTTACTGGAAGATTAAATGTGGTGAGAAACACGCATCTCTCTACACGCGTTCATGGCCCGTTGGTGAAGAGCAGCTTCTTATTGATATCGATAAATTCACTGAACAGGGAAATGTCAGTCTTAGCAGATACAGTCCCACCCGTGATGGTAAGCTTCTTTCGTACAGTTTATCAAAGGACGGAAGTGACTGGGTGCATCTGTATATACTGAATGTTGATACCGGAGAAATTCTCGACGAGATTCCCAGACTTGTTTACACCTGGACATGCTGGCTGCCTGACAACAGCGGATTCATCTACTCCCGCTCAACCGATCCCGAAAATCTTTCTAAAAACAATATGAGAGTTTTCTTTCACAAACTGGGGGATGACTGGCGCAACGACAAAGTGATTCTCGGAAATGACCTTTCGGAAACAGATATTCCCAACGCGATGGCGATTTCTCATGATGGTCATCATCTGATAATCGAAGTGGAGCACGGGCTCACTCTGAATGAACTTTTTTACACAGATCTTTCCGCTGATGAGCTCACTGCAAAATCGATTACCGGGGATCATGCTGGTCTGTACTACGCAAACATTTACAAGGGTGTGCTTTATGTAAGAACCAGTAATAAGGCACCGAATTATCGGGTATGCAGAGTCGACCTGGACGGGGCAGTACCACTTTGGGACGAGTGGAAGACAATAGTGCCTGAGGGTGATGATGCGCTGCTTGATTTCAATGTGATTGGTGACAGGATATTTATCAGGCGATCTGTCGATGTGGTAACACATACGTTCATTCATTCTCTGGATGGCACGGAGATTGGTGAACTTCATTATCCCGGAGTTGGTGATGGTTCTCTGCCCTACGGAGAAGAAGAGGTAGATGCTGTGTTCGTCTACTACTGCTCTTCTTTTCAACCGAATGAAACATATCAGTATGACATCAAGCGAAATGAATTAAGCAGGTTCACCGAAAGCTGCCTCAAGATTAATACCGATGACTATATCACTGAACAGGTGTTCTTTCGAAGCTTCGACGGCACTGCAGTACCAATGTTCGTCATCCGGCGCCGTGATATTAAACTGGATGGTTCAAACCCAGTGATTCTTACAGGATACGGAGGTTTCAGTTATTCCAGGCTGCCGTACTTTTCATCCCCGGTTGTGTTCTGGCTGGAGCAGGGAGGGATTTATGCCATTGCAAATCTTCGCGGTGGTGGCGAATACGGTGAAAACTGGCATCAGGCTGGTATGCTTGACAAAAAACAGAATGTGTTTGATGACTTCATAGCAGCAGGAGAAGCATTGACTGGTGAAAGACCGGTAAGACTTGCAGGCGAGA
Source organism: Candidatus Sabulitectum sp. (assembly GCA_023139045.1). Classification (GTDB taxonomy): domain Bacteria; phylum Fermentibacterota; class Fermentibacteria; order Fermentibacterales; family JCC-6; genus Sabulitectum. The sequence continues at coordinate 2,213 of JAGLOJ010000042.1, read as the reverse complement.
ATGATTTCTCTGTTCGCAGGTATTCCAGTCGCGAACATCTTGGCATATCAGGCGGAAGCAATGGAGGTCTTCTAACAGGGGCTGCACTGGTTCAGCGTCCCGATCTCTGGGCCGCAGTTATCTCTGATGTTCCACTGCTTGATATGCTGCGTTTCCATCTCACCCAGGGTGGTAAATTCTGGATGTCTGAATACGGTAATCCGGATAATCCGGAAGACTTTGAATGGCTCCTTTCATATTCACCCTATCACAATGTGAAGGATGACTCAAATTTCCCGCCGATACTTCTCAAAACATCACTGCATGATGACAGGGGAACTGACTCACTGCACGCATTCAAGATGGCAGCGAAACTTCAGGCTGCCAGTGCTTCCGATAACCCGATTCTCCTGCGAACAATGACCAATGTGGGACATGGAGCCGGTCGAACAACGCAGATGAATGTTGACGAACAGACAGAGATATTTCTGTTCATGGTAAAGCATCTGATGTGATCCAGATGATGCTCCTTATCCCCCACAATTTGAATTGGCGGGGATAAGGGGTACTGCCAGAGTATCCCCACCGGTCGGGTTCTACTCTATCGCCGATTGCTCCCTGTCAAATTTCTCAAGCCACTCAAGTGTCAGTTCATCAAGAGAAGATATGATAACACTCGCCTTCGAGAAGTTGTTGTTTCGAGTATGACAGTTGGGTACGGCGATACATCGCATATCTGCTCTTGCAGCAGCGACGATGCCCTTTTCCGCGTCTTCCACTACGACACATTCACCCGGTGAAACTCCAAGTTTATCAGCTACGCCAAGGAAGATATCAGGGAAAGGTTTGCCTCTGGTTACATCAGCCTTAGTCGCGATGCAGTCAAAGTACTCCTGGATACCCAAAGTCTTCAGTACCGTATAAGCGGCATCCGGATACGATGCAGTTGCCAGCGCCAGTGTTTTGCGCAGGTGCAGAGAATTCAGGGCAGCCAGTGCTCCCGGCATCGCTTCAACACTGGAGAGAACCAGTTCTCTGTACAGCCTGGATTTCTCCGATCGAATAACATCAGGGTCAATGGCCAGACCATTTTCTGAAGTGAACTCGCTTATACCCTTGCCGTCACGAATCCAATGCTCCTCATATTTCCGATCCGAAATCTGTATCCCCAGTTCTCCAAGGACTTCCTGGTAGGCTTTCCTGTGCAGTTTCTCAGTATCTGCAAGCAGCCCATCCAAATCAAAGATTACTGTGGTTATCATGCTCCCTCTCCGTACATTCACTGTGAGCAGCTACTATAACTCACATTTCTCTGATCGCATTTCTCCAACAGTATCCCGAATATTCTTCAGAAGAATATATTCCCATGCTAACCCGGGACGCGCTCTGGTAAGGCCATGTTGCTCACCGGGCAATCTCAAAACAATCTGAAAATGGTGTATTAATTAGAGTTTGTCAGTGTTTTCTTTTGTGAGCATTATTCTTACTGTCTGCTGGAGTGGTTGGAGTTGGTGTTTACACACCCAAAATATTTCCTCTGCATCAATGTCAAAATAATGATGGGAGATAATGTCCCTCAGCCCCATTGCTCCCTTCCAGTCAATTTCTGGATACCTGGAAAGAAGAGACTTATCTGTTATCTTGTCAATGTTCTTCAGACTCTCGCCTACTGCAATAAGCGTCATGCAAATGGAATCTAACCTGTCTATACCCTCCGGTGTGTCAGTAAGATCTGAAATGTCAGATACAGGTTCAAATCGTCTGTCAATCTTAATGATTGCCTCAAGAATCTGACTTAGAATGTAGTGAACAAGTTCTTTGTCATACATAGATGGCTTCTTTTCTGATTCTCTTTTTCAGAAAAGGATTCATACTTTCGCGAAGCCTTACAATATCCACATGCCTGTTCATCTGTAATTCCAAGTATTCCTTAAGGTGCACAATCTTGAAAGGATCAGGAGTTTCTGTTTTCACAACAATATCCACATCACTGGTTGGAGTCGCTTCATCTCTTGCCACAGAACCAAATACTCCGATCAGCAAAACGCCATACTCCTGCGCATTGTTGACCTTGAACTTTTCAAGAATCTGGAGAACCTCAAAACGAGACATACTCTCACTCCTCTGTCACTACTAAACTATAAGTCTATTGTATGTTTCGAATTGCTCGAATTGTCAAGCGTTAAATCGAACTACCGGATGAGAGAAAGCTCTCCGTGCTACCGCTCGGGACG
>JAGLOJ010000041.1 GCA_023139045.1 Candidatus Sabulitectum sp. | reverse complement strand
CGTGCTACCGCTCGGGACGCCCTCTCGTAAGGCAATAGAGCCCTCAGGACAGAAGCATTGCCGCCTTCATCAGGGGAACATTCTATTGAAGAAGACAGGCCTGTTTTTTTGTGTATGTTGTGTCAAATCTGGTAATCGTCGGGATGTATACAATTAATCATCTTTCATGTCGGGGCACTGGTTGCTGTAGGGGCACGAGCCGGAACAACTTGAACACATGTCACCTGATTTATGGTTGCGTACGGCTCTTCTCACAAGGTAGACTGTAACCGCTGCTACTATAAATATCACTGCTGCATTTTCCATGGTTATATCACCAGCATTCCTACCTGGTACACTATGAGTGTAACTATGTAGGCAAGGATAGTAAGACCGAAAAGTTGGATCATTGCCCACTTCCAGGATTCTGTTTCCTTCTTTGTGGCCACTGTGGTTGCCAGGCAGGGTGCACTTATCAGTGCGAACAACATCATTGCAAGACCCTGAAGAGGGGTGTAGTTCTCTCTGAGTTTCTCTCTGAGGGTACTGGAGTCTTCATCCGCCTGGCCTACTGCGAATACAACGCCCATCTGGGAGACAAACACCTCTTTTGCGGCAATCGCTCCCATGAGAGCAGTTGTTACCCGCCAGTCGAAACCAAGGGGCTCCATTGCAGGTTCCAGGAATTTACCGAGCCTTCCTGTAATCGTGTAAGTAAACACTTCCATCTGCCGTGAATTCTCCAGAACAATTACTGAATCTGCAATTGCTTCTGAAGGCATACTTGAAGCTGTTACTGTTGCTATCTCGGCATCGTAATCTGTTATGAAATTCTTCTTCTCCGGGAATGATGAAAGAACCCATAGAATGATTGAGATGGCAAGAATTACAGTGCCCGCTTTTTTTACATACTCTCCTGCCCTGTCCCAGGTGTGCCGGAGAATGGATATGGGAGTGGGAATATGGTATGAAGGCAGTTCCATTACGAATGGTGTTACCTCTCCCTTAAAAACCTTTTGCCTGAGAAATTTAGCCATACCAATGGAGAGCAGAATACCCACGAAATAGATAATCCAGATAAGTGGAGCCCGCCATGCCTGAGGGAAGAAAGCGGGGATGATCATCATGTAGATGGGGAAACGGGCTCCGCAACTCATAAGAGGTGCAACCATAAGGGTTGTGAACCTGTCATTGCGGTCCTCAAGAGTTCTCGTAGCCAGTATAGCTGGAACTGTGCAACCGAATCCCACAAGGAGAGGTACAAAACTCTTGCCATGAAGACCGAGCTTCTTCATCACCCTGTCCATGATAAAGGCTACTCTTGCCATGTATCCACTGTCCTCGAGAAGGGCTATTGCAAGGAACAGCAGGAAGATGTTTGGCAGGAACACAAGCACTCCGCCAACTCCACCTATAACGCCCTCTACAATAAGAGCCCTGAGCATACTGTCAGAGCCTGCTGGCCAGAGGTTGGAAACGGCGTTCCCGATAAATTCGAAAAACTGCTCCATGTAACCCATGAGAGGCTCACCCACAGTGAATGTGAATGAGAACACAAGGTACATCATTACAAGAAAGATAGGAATTCCAACATACTTGTTTGTAACTACTGCATCGATCCTGTCAGTACGGGACATGCTTGTACTCACAGGTCTTACCACAACCTGCTTTATTAACTCTTCTATGTATTTGTAACGGGCTCTGGCAACAAGCATACTGCTGGATATACCCCTGGTGGCTTCAAGACGGGAAGAAAGCTGGTTTACAAATCCGGTTATGCTTTCATCCTCCTGGCCTCCCACCTGGGAATCACCTTCCAGAAGCTTGATAGCCTTCCACTCACAATGCTGTTCATTGTGACCTTCCAATTCATCACAAAGTATACTCACAGCCCTTTTTATCAGTGAAGGCGCTCCTTTTACCCAGGGAGTTGAAGTGTGGACACCTTTCTTTTCAATAATTGCATCCTTCAGATTGGTGATTCCTCTGCCCCGGCTGCCGACGGTTTTCACTGTCGGGAGGCCAAGTATGGATTCCAGCTCCACGAGATCGGTCTTCAAGCCTCTTCTTTCAGTCACATCCCACATATTCATTGCGAGAATCATGTTAACGCCCAGCTCCATAAGCTGCATGGTGAGGTAGAGGTTCCGCTCAAGGTTTGAAGCATCAATAACATTAATAACCAGATCGGGTTTTTCTTCAAGAATTACATTTCTGGCGATAAGTTCCTCGGGAGAGCCTGCTGTGAGGCTGTATGTTCCCGGAAGATCAATGACTCTTACTTCTTTACCCTTCCAGCGGAAGTGACCCTCTTTTCGGTCAACAGTGATGCCGGGATAGTTTCCCACAGACTGCCGAGCACCGGTAAGTTTGTTAAAAATAGATGTCTTGCCTGAGTTGGGATTACCTGCAAGAGCTACCGTAAGGGATTGCTGCTCCACAATTAGGCTGTTCTAACTTTATCTGAAAAAAATGGTCGAACCATTATTCTGCTGCTGATACCATGGCCCAGTCCAACCCTGGATCCACGAACCTCAATAACCATGGGACCTTTTCCACCTCCGCGTTTCACTCTAACCACTGCATGATGAGTAAGACCCATTGCAGTGAGCTTCTGAAGCATATTCCTGCCACCCTCGAGGGCTACAATTTCCATTGGTTTACCCTTTGGCGCATTAATTAACTGAATGATCTCTGAATCAGCTCTTTCCATCTGCCGCACCCTCTTCTTTTCTAAAATTCTTTCTTTTCTCGCTGTTGTATTCAAAACCGCCTTCAGCAGCGATGGGACAGTTGTCTATAAACGCAAGGAAATCTACAAGTCTGTCTGTTATTTCTTCACCTATGGCGTGCTCTACCCTGCAGGCGGCAGAATCAGCCAGTTCTTCGTCTGCTCCCAGAATTTCATTGAAAAACCTGCCGAGAATTCTGTGTTTTCTCAGCACCGCCGTGGCGTGCTTTCGTCCGTCTTCGGTGAGTGATACCGTGGAATATGGTCTGTAGTTCACCATCTTCCGGGAGGCCAGTGCCCGCAGGGCTACTGTAACAGAGGGACGACTGACGCCCAGGGTGTCTGCAATGTCTGCAGCGCGTGTTTCGCCTGAACTTCCGGCAAGTGAAGCAATCGCCTCAATATAGTCTTCAAGGCTTGCGGTCAGTTTTTCTGACATTTTTTTCTCCCTTCACATGTAATATTAGTCGTATCTAACTTTTGTCAAGGGCAAAGTCTGTCATTGACTTCAACCTGAGTAATGAACATTATCTTCAGGCGCCCTTTTGAAAGGATTGATGATGTACAAAGCTACCATTCTTCTATTGGTCTGTTTTGTTGCGCTTTCTTCTGCCGGTTATGATCTTCCAGTTACAAACAACTTCGAGCAACCTTCTGGAATTACCAACAGTTCGGAAAAACCGGAAAAGAACAGTGCCCGCGAACTTTCGGATGCTTCTAACACCAACACAGACACAAACACAGATGACCACCTGAGGGAAAACATGAGATCTGACTACCTTTCTGCTCCGCTGCAGGAAATTCCTTTACTGGATAGAATGCATCTTTCCACATGCGATCTCCCCGACTCCGATGATAATTTCACCCTTGCAACTCCACCTCACATGCTCAAGTTCAGCAGTAAAAAGAAGTAGATATTAAGTATGGGGCATGAGCATTTGCAGTTCCTGTTCTTTCGGTATTTGCCGGTTTTACGAAGACGAGACCTTGAGCAGGGTTAAAAATCAATCACACCGCTGGATGCTCTCATCTCCGCTTCTGTATTCGATATTTGATAGTTGATACAGTTCCTGAAACGCCGATGACATTGTCTGTTGCACAGGTTAACTTCCTTCTTGCTCGACTGGAAAGCGAAGAACCTCCCACTCAGACCATGGGTGTCATGTGTTATGAGGCAATGATATTACCATCTGTAGCTGAGTACATCTGCCCTGTCTGTGGAGATAAGACCCTCTAACTTCTTCTCCAGACTGCATAATATTTGTCAACGCACGAACCTGTGTGGATTGGCTTCCTGAAAAAGTCGTGTGCTTTTCACAACATCAGAAAAATCGGTTCCTGCTCCGGCAACTGCGATGATATTGATATTCACGCAATATTTGCAGTAAGAAAGCAGAGAAAACGAAGAGGAGTTCCGGCCTGCTTTATTGAGCTCACTCTCCCCCATATCTTCAGCAACTGGCGAGAATAGTATGGCCGTCCTCAGTCAATCTCACCACCAGCAAAAGGCTTTTCATCTCTGTTCCGCCCTGATACAAAACCGGCTGAACCCTCTGCTCTTACCACCCACCCTGTGACAGGGAATCACAAGCGGGAATGGATTGAAGTACATGACATTGCCCACGAACCTTGCTGCTCCCGGGGAGCCTGCTTTTCATCCTTTGCTGAATATGAGTGCCTGTCCGGTCCAGTCTTCAGTTTCTGCTTCAAGCTTCCTGTACTGTCCCCGGGTGATTTCTGAAACTACCTTCACCCAGAATTCCATGGATGGTTTGTTCTCCGGATGCTGAACAATCTCCCATTTACCGGGAAACATTTCAAAGAGAGTCCTTGCAGCTGTTTCTCCAACTCCCATTCGCCGATATTTCTTCATCACGAAAAACTCAGAAATGGCTCTGGCTTCACCCGGCTTGCACAGGTAACAAAAATCATTCACAAGAACGAAGCCCGCAAGTTTATCTTCCACCATTATAAAAAACGGATGTCTGCCTGACTCGGTCCAGTAATGATCCAGATACCTGTACCCATACAGCCCGTGACTGTTAACATCACCCTTATCGAATTCAGAGAAATCATACTGATACAATTCAAGAAGGTTCATCAGAACCTGCTTGTCCTCAAAAGGAACTTTTTTTAGAAGAACATTCATCCCGGCTCCTCCACATCTAACTCAAGTACACATCTCAGGAGAAATTCTTTTACAGTCTGAAGATAACATCAGTATTGCTGAAAAGGTTATTGGCTCAATCGTCCGGCGTAGTACGCAGCCTGTTTATTCAACCGGGAGCAGTACTGCCTTGCATTGCAATTCATAGATCACCCTGTCTTTATCTTTGCCAGCCGCATAACCGCCAAGCTTATCCCAGATTCGCCGTGAGTGAATATTGTCTTCTGCAATTGTGGTGATCAGCTTTGCTATTCCCCGCTCCACAGCTTCATTTACAACAAGCTTAAAAGCTCTGGAACAATACCCCAGTGAACGATACCTGCTGCCAATCCAGTAGCCGATTCGCGCTGCTTTCTCTTCACTGTTGATATGACTCAGAGAAATGGTTCCGACCACTGTCTTGTTATGCAGGAGCACAGCGTAAGTTACAGCATTTCTGCTCTCGCACCAGTTTTCCAGATCCTTCAGAACATCAATCGAATCCGGTTTAAAATCAGCACCCAGATTGAGATCTGCCCTAAGGATATCGTCATTGCACAACATGGATGATAGCTGAACAGCATCCTGATGTGTCGGTTTTCTGATGGTGATCATTTTCGCAATTTCCTGATTCAGTCCTGAAATGTAATTATCTCTCTATTGCAGTTACACGGGTTCTTTGTCAACTGACCCGGCTACCCTGAGGCTGTTTATTCTGAGTGGCGGCATTTGTTTTTTACCCAATAGAGAAATCGGATAGAAGTTGTCCTGCCAGTGGTAGTCGGTGCTGTTGCCGGTAAGAGATATTGAGAGGAGGTAGTTGCCCGGTTCAATTATTTCAGGTGTAATGTAAATATACCCTTCTCCGGATCCATTAATTTCCAAAAGCGGTTCGCCGTTCTCAAGGTTGTTGGAAGCAAGAACTGTTTCACCGTCAGGCCGGTGGATGGAGAAGCCGAGAATGATGTTCTTTACCTCTCTGCCTTCTCTGGTTTCAATCAAGGCATTTACTTTGACAGTGTCACCCTGTCTGAAGGTTCTGGTGGGCACTCCGTTACCGTCGGTGAGGGTGACGCGACTGAAGAATACTTCGCGGTTGCCCCACTCACGAGGGGCGGCTGACGCTGCTGTGTTCTGAAGCCTGCCTGCACTGGCATTCAGATAGGCACCGAGAACATCATCCACAGGTCCATTCATTCGCACTCTGCCCGAATCAAGCCAGATTGCCCTGGTGCAGAGTCTGCGCACTGCTTCCGGGTCATGGCTCACGAACACTATTGTTTTACCGGATTCACGGAAACCGAATATTCTGTCGTAACATTTTGCCTGGAAGGCAGCGTCTCCCACTGCAAGAACCTCGTCGATAAGAAGAATGTCGGGATCAACACTGGTTGCCAGGGCAAAGCCCAGCCGCATGAACATACCTGAAGAGTAGTACTTCACGGGGGTATCCATGAACCGTTCCAGCATGGAGAATTCGGCAATACCCGGAAGAAGCTCAAGCATCCTCTTCTGATCAAATCCAAGAAGAGCTCCGTTGAGAAAAATGTTTTCTGCACCGGTAAGCTCAGGATGGAATCCCACGCCGAGATCAAGCAGGGAAGCAATTCTACCGGAGGTTCCCACTTTACCTGAAGTGGGGCTGTAGATGCCCGCAAGAAGCTTCAGCGTAGTTGATTTACCTGCACCGTTGGATCCAACCAGGGCCACGGACTCTCCCGGTGATATCTGAAAAGAAGCGTGATCAAGAGCTCTGAACCAGTCACGACTTGTTTTTCTGCCGAAAACATTCATGAACGTTTCCATAATACTAACGGATCTGTCACGATAAAGTCTGTAATCAAGGCAGACATCGGAGAACTGGATCAGACCTTTCTGCATCCTACAGCTCCTTCACTACAGATGGTTCCATGCGCTTGAAAATCAGGAGACCGGCAGTAAGAATGACAATGGTCCATGCCACAAGTGAAATCCACGCCCAGAGTTCGGGCCATGTTCCATAATACATAGTAGAGTGGAATATCTCCATGGCACCGGCAACAGGATTGAATTTAATAACTGCTTCCATTTTCCCCGAAATGATCCCGGTACCCAGAGGGTAGATCACAGGGCTTGCATAGAACCAGGCGAGAAGTATCACTTCAAGAAACTGGGATACGTCTCTGTAGTATACGTTACCGATAGAAATCATCATACTGAAGCCTGAGGTCATTGCTGCCAGCAGAATCACTGCGATTGGCAGTGTGACAATAGACAAGTTCGGTGTGTGTCCGAAAGCGATAAGAAGAATCTCAAGAACTCCCATTGCCATCAGCATGTGTATAGCATTTGCAATCACCGATGAAATGGGCAGGGCAACCCTGGGAAAGTAAATTGATCTTATGAGCTTCTGGTTTTCAAGGAGGATTTTTGTTGACGCAGAAAGTGATGCAGCGAAGAAGTTCCACGGGAGAAGTCCGGTAAGAAGAAACAGAGAAAAGTGTTCAATGGCACCGCCGAATTTGATAATCCTTGTAAACACAATTGTGTAAACAACCATGCTGAAAAGAGGCTTGAGGAGGAACCAGAGGAAACCCAGAAAACTTCTCTTGTACCGAACCTTCAAATCCTTTTCTACAAGGCTCTTCATAAGAAGGAGTCCACCGGTCATTTTCTACTGATTTTCCTTTCGGTGCCGCTGATTATCCTCTTAATATTGGCTCTGTGAGTAACAAGTATTGCCAGAGCGATGACGCTGAGAACAATTTCAGGATGCATAGACTCATTAAACAGAATACCGAAAAATGGGAGAGATATCCCTGCAACGACACTTCCTAGGGAAACCATCTTGAACAACGCAAGAAGCAGAATGAAGAGCCCCAGAGCACAGAGAACCGGGTATGTGGAAAGCACAAGAAGTGCTCCCAGAGCCGTTGCCACACCCTTGCCGCCCTTGAACCCGAACCATGGCATAAACACATGGCCGCACACTGCTGCTATAACAACGGCACTGGGCAACCATACCGGGGAAGTTGTAGAGGTCACCAGCAGCACTGGAACAGCACCTTTTGCAACATCCAGCAGCATGCCTGCAACACCCATAGCTGTACCACTTGTTCGAAGAAGGTTTGTAGCTCCCGGATTACCGGAGCCGTGTTCCCGGAGGTCAACTCCCTTGAGCTTCCCAAGAAGCCACGAGAACGGCACAGACCCGCAGAGGAATCCAATAAGAATGCTGAGCCCGGCTTGCATCAGTGCTCGCGCTTTCTGTAGACAACCTTCAACGGAACTCCGTTCATGTTCAGTTCTTCGTGCATCTTGTTTTCAAAATAACTCTTGTAGTTGTCCGGTATCAGGTCTGCCCTTGAAACAAATACAACAAGAACCGGCGGTGTGTCTTTTACCTGAGTTATGTAGAAGAACTTCAGCATCTTTCCTTTCGGGGAAGGAGGCTGAATGGTATTAACAATATTTCTCATGATCCTGTTGAGTTTGCCTGTGGAAACAACGATTTTGCGCCGTTCAGCAACAGACAGCACCATTGGAAGCAGCCTGCCCATACCCTGACCCTCCAGGGCACTTGTGAAGAATATGGGTATCCATTTGGCAAGAGGAAATCTCTGAATGACACTTCGAATCCACAGGTGTCTGTCCAGTCCAAGATCAACCTTGTTCACGCAGAGAAGAAGGCCCTTGCCCATTTCCCAGGCTCTTGTGGCAAGCCTCAAATCCTGTGTTGTGGGGTACTCATTTCCATCAAGAACCACTACAACCACATCAGCGCTGCCAACACTTTTCCACGAACGGAGAGTGCTGTAGAATTCAATATCCTCCATCTTTCTGGACTTTCTGCGGAGACCTGCTGTGTCTATCAGGCGGAAATTTGTATCCTTCCAGGTAATGTAGGAGTCAATGGAATCTCTGGTGGTTCCGGCAACAGGAGTTACAATGTTGCGTTCATCATCAAGAAGACGGTTGACAATAGAGCTTTTGCCAACATTCGGCCTGCCTATGACGGCAACAGAAACACCGTCAAAGTCTGGATTTTCCACCACCGGCAAATCACGGATAACCTCATCAAGAAGGTCTCCAACTCCCAGGCCGTGGGCGGCACTTACCGGCCATGGTTTGCCAAGACCAAGTGCTGCAAATTCGTGCTCCATGCCCAGTCGACCATGTGTGTCTATCTTGTTGACCGCAAGAAGGCACGGAAGACCGCTCTTCCTTACAAGTTCAACAGCGGCTTCATCAAATGGATGAATGCCCTCAGTACCATCCACAAGAAGAATTATGATCTGAGCTTCCTGCATAGCAAGATGCACCTGTTTTACGATAGCTTCCTGAAAAGGGTCATCACTTCCGGGAGAAAGCCCCCCAGTATCAACGGCGATGAAATTAACACCACCCCATTCTCCCGTGCCGATCTTACGGTCACGTGTAACACCAGCTTCATTGTCAACAATAGCGGTTCTTCCACCGATCAATCTATTGAAAAGCGAAGACTTGCCCACATTTACACGACCAACAATGGCCACTACTGGCAGATCCATCTCGCAGCACCTCCTGAATTTTCTTAATATTGGACTGGAATATACTTTCAGTACTCTGTCCTGCGTTAATTTTCAGATTATATTAGCGGATCATGAAAAAACTGATATTCATTATTGCCGGTGTATCCACGTTGCTTGTGATGGTATTGACCGTGAGCAACTTTGATCAGAGACTTGAGCATCTCACCCTGGATCTTCGGTTCAACCTCTTCCCTGACGTTCATTCCACAAATGACAGCATAATAATTATCAGTGTGGATGATGCATCTCTGGAATCCATGGAATGGCTGGGATGGCCGTGGCCGAGGCAGATATGGTCAGACATGACAGCCTTCCTTTATGAAGCCGGTGCGGAGGTTGTCTACTTTGATATTACCTTTTCCACCAGTTCAACCTTCTCAGCCGCTGAAGACAGTGTATTCGGCGCTGTTGCCGCAAGCGGTAATACCGTTTTCATCACAGGGCTGGGCCGTGAGGAAGGTCAGCCCATACCCGGCAATGCCATCGTTGATATTCAACTGCCGCAGGGAAACACTGCTCCATTCAGATTTGCTTCTCCTCCGGTATCTCACATAGCATCAGGTGCCGCTTATCTCGCTTCACCCTACGCTTATCCTGACCCTGACGGATTGTTCAGACAAACCCCTGTGTTCTTCCCGGCAGAAACCGGTGCAGTTCCATCGCCGGCGCTGGCGATTGCCATGCTGTTCAGGGATAATCATTCCGTATCCTTCCATGACGGAACCCTTCTGTGGGACAGCTCTGAGATACCGCTTACTGAAGACTATGAATTGCAGGTCAGATTTGCCGGTCCTACCGGAAGTTACAGAACAATCAGTGTCGCCGATGTATTTTCCGCTATGACCGGTGACACAACAACTCTGCAGCCGTCAACACTTGAAGGAAAAATCGTAATGATCGGCTACACAGCGTCGGATCTCATGGATCTTAAGCCCATGCCCTATTCTGCCAGATGCCCCGGTGTTGAAGTAATTGCCAACGCCGTTGATAACATTATTTCCGACAGGCATGTCGCAACTCACAGCGTGATGGCTACACTGTTACTGACCTTTTTCCTCAGTCTTGCTGTGGCCTCAGCTCTGGTCTTTATCCCGAAGGTAATACCGGCATCTCTTACCGGACTGTTTGCAATACTTGCCTATGCAGCAGCTTGTCTTGCCGCCTTCCACTACTGGGATATCTGGCTCAGAGCAGTGCCGCCACTTTCCTCAGGGCTTCTCACCCTGCTTGGTGGATCGGTTGTTGCTTATCAATACGCAACAAAAGACAAGAAATTCCTGAAAGCGGCGTTTTCCCAGTACCTGTCTCCAGCCATCGTATCTCAGGTTGCCAAACACCCTGAAATGCTGAAACTCGGTGGTGAGAAAAAGGTAATGACAGCATTTTTCAGCGATGTCGCAGGGTTCACCACCATAAGTGAACAGCTTGATCCCCAGGATATTGTGAAACTACTTAACATTTACCTTACGGAGATGACAGATATTATTCTGGAATCGGGTGGTACTGTAGACAAATTCGAGGGAGACGCAATTATTGCCTTCTGGGGTGCCCCGGTTGAATACGAGGATCATGCACTGCGAGCAGTCAGGTCTGCCCTTGAATGCCAGAGAAGACACAAACTACTCAATTCAAGGCTGAAAGAAATGAATTTTCCCGCACTCTCCACCAGAATGGGTCTGGCCACAGGCTCGATGGTTGTGGGTAACATGGGCAGCAACAAGCGGTTTGACTACACAATGATGGGCACCGATGTTAACCTGGCCAGTCGCCTTGAGGGGGTAAACAAGGTCTATGGTACACCAATTCTTATATCAAATACTACAAAGGAGGCCCTTCCGGAAAGTGTTATCTGCCGTGAGATTGACATTGTTATGGTTGTAGGCCAGAAGACGCCGGTTACCATCTGGGAACCTGTGCTGGAAAAACCCGTATTCGCAGAGAAGTACAGTGAGGCACTGAAACTCTACAGAAGCGGCGACTTCCAGTCGGCCCTGAAGCTGTTCATGGAAACCCGGGAAGACCCTCCATCCCGAACTATGGCCACGAGATGCGAAAAATTCATCAAAGAGGGAACTCCTTCCGACTGGGACGGAACATGGGTTCTTACATCAAAGTAAGTTCTTTACATATATTTACACAGCTTCGAATGTAAATGGAAATCATTTTGACAGGAGGGACAATGAGATATTCAATAATCCTCGTGACGGTGCTTGCAATCCTTGCGGTAAGCGCTCTTGCCGGGGATACAGATGTTAAAGTGGGTGGAAGCGCAACGGTAATGATCCGCGAACAGTACATCTTTCCCACTCCGGTTTTCTACGCCCAACCGGTTGGAGAACTTGTCTTCGGCTCTATTGTGGAAATCAAAGGCGAACAGGGTGACTGGTACAGCATTGAAGCAGGTAATGGAATTGAAGGCTGGGCTCACACAACCGCTCTCACCGGAGCAATTCTCTCCGAGGGTTCCCAGGGCACCGATGACAGCGACATGATAATGCTTGCAGGCAGAGGTTTCAACAGCGATGTGGAAAACTCTTATGCCTCGGGCAAGGATCTTCCATGGGACAAAGTTGATGCCATTGAAAATATCACTGTTGAACCGGCAGCTCTCGAGGTCTTCCTTGTTGAGGGTCTTCTTATTGAGGGAGGTACACAATGACCTCAATACTTCTTATCACAATGATTGCTTTCGGACTTGGAGACCTTGTAGACATCGTTGAAAGCGATGAGGTGGCAAGTGCCGTTACTGTCTATCAGGCTTTCGATGAAGCCAACCGTGAAATAACGGCAACAGAAGAGTATTACATTGGAAGGGCCGTTGCAGCAAACATTCTGGCAACATCCACACCGATGTTCGACTTCTATGCCGTTTCCTATGTGAATGAAGTGGGAACTGTTGTTGCTCGTTTTTCTCCTGTACCGTTTACCTATGGCGGCTGGCATTTCATGATTCTGGACAACCAGGGCATCAACGCTCTTTCCTGTCCGGGCGGCATCGTACTGCTCAACAGGGGTCTCTGTGACCTTGCTCAGAATGAAGATGAACTTGCGGCAATCCTGGCACACGAAGCTGCTCACATCGCTCTGAGCCATGGAATTCAATCTGTGGAGAAAGCAAAGCTCACATCAGCCTGGACAACGCTCGGGCATGAAGGCGCACAGCATCTGGGCAGCGATGATGTACAGGAGCTTTCAGAAAACTACGGCGACGTGGTTGACGACATCACAATGAATCTTGTCACAAAAGGTTACAGTCGTGATTCTGAACAGCAGGCAGACAGTCTTGCCGTTCACATTCTGGCCGGAGCAGGATACGATCCAATGGCACTGGCATCTGTGCTGAACCGAATGGACGGACTGACAGAAACTAGCGGACCAGGCTTCTGGCAGACACACCCTGCGCCTTCAGACAGAGTACAGTGGGTTCTGGATGAGATCGAAACCAGTTCACTTACCTCCCCTTCTGCTGAAGAAATCGCTGTAAGAGCAGCCCGGTTCACCGAAAGATACACAAACGCAGGAACAACCCAGCCTGCTTCCAGAGGTAGCGAAACATCCGGCAGATCCAGCTCTGGAAGAACCGGCACAGAATCCGGTGCTCGTTCTTCAGGAGGCAGACTGTAATCCTTTCTCTGCTTCTTCTGCTTTTATCTGCGCCCGGTGTTGCAGGGATGATTCCCCACGACCCGGGCGCCTTTACTCAAGGGCTTGAGATCCGGTGCGGTTACCTCTGGGAAAGTACCGGTATTTACGGTCAGTCCACATTCAGGAAAACCGATCTGCAGACCGGTGAAGTTCTAGATTTGCTCCGGCTTCCAGATTCTGTTTTTGCGGAAGGGTTTACCTTTCTTGACGATTCTACAGTATGCCTTCTCTCCTGGCGCGAAAACACAGCATTTGTTTTGAACCCCTGGACAATGGAGATCGAAGAAGAACTCTATCTGAACACCGAGGGCTGGGGCATCTGCAATGCCGGCGAGTATCTGGTTCAGAGCGATGGTACTGCAATCCTCAGGTTCAGAGATCCCGTAAATTTCTCCATTTGCGATTCCATATCGGTCACCCTTAACGGTCAACCTCAATTCTATCTGAATGAACTCGAGTACCTCGACGGTCAGATCATCGCAAATCAATGGGGCACAAGCAGGATCCTGTTTATCAATCCGGAGAATGGTCATGTCGAAAGATTTATCAACCTCGGCAGCGTTGTCCCTGCATCCGGTGGAGTTCTCAACGGGATCGCTTCAGGTGAAGATGGAATTCTCTACTGCACAGGAAAAAACTGGCCTGTAACCCTGATTCTGGATAACCTTTAAACAATCCAATCTCACCCCGGACAAAAAGTACAAGAAATGGGACACACAGGCCTTGTTCGGTTTCAGGTAACGAAGTCCCTGAGACTGGACACTCTGGCCTTGTCCAGTTTCGGGAAACATAGTATTATTCTTATGCGTGTAATTACAAACAAACTCTAGGAGGTGCGCTGTGCGCAAGGTACTGTTGGTGCTGCTTATAATAGCAGCCGCAGCATCAGCCAAAGCAATCGTAGCCACTCTGGATGCCCCTGATACGAATATATCGGGCCTGGCATGGGGTAACGGTTCACTTTGGGCTTTGGATGCTGTAACTGATTATGTTTACGAACTTAATCCTGAAACCGGTGCTGTGATCAGCAGTTTCTATTTCAATCATGTTACTTCTATCGTTCCCACAGGTCTGGCTTACTCTGAAAACCACAACATGGTTCTTTGTGGAGGATGGTACGGCACCACCGGTTACGTTTTCAAATACTCACCTACCGGCTCCTATCTGGGCATGGTAAACATGTGCGGTGGTTGAGGAAACCCTGTCTCGTCGGTGACGGGACTCAGTGCCAGCGAAAACCACCTCTTCCTTGGTTCCAGAAATCAAAAAAGAATTTATTACTACACCCTTCCCGGAATAACCACAAGAAAACTCTTTTCCTATTTAGCCGGTTTCAGCATGACCTGCGACATCGCAATGAATGCTGCTGACAGTCTTGTCTGGGTTGCCTCCGAGAACACCAGTCTTGCTGTGAAGTGCTACGACACCTACAACACTATGGTTGATTACATTCCCACAAGCATGATACCTAATGCCCGTGGAATGGCACTTGACCCCAATGGCTATCTCTGGATCAGTGATATTGATGCTGACAAGATCTACAAGATAGACCTTACAGCGGGCATTGAAGAAGGTCAGGGTATTCAGGGGCTTACTGTAGTGCCCTCTGCAAACCCCTTCAGTGGTGCAGTTACAATCCAGGCATCGGGAGTCAATGCCTCCATTACTATCTTTGATATGCATGGTCGTCAGGTTGAGAATGACAGCTTCCAGGAATCCTGGACATGGAATTCTTCCGCCCCTGCAGGTAACTATGTGTTTGTGATCAGAGACGATCAGGGAGCAACTGCAACCCTTGATCTTGTAAAGATATAAACAGTTACTCTTTTTTGATGAAAACCCGGAGCCCAGTCTCCGGGTTTTCTATTGACAAACAAGGGTGAGATTCCGATATTACCGCCTCAGCGCAGTGCCTCGTTAGCTCAGTTGGCAGAGCGGGTGGCTGTTAACCACTAGGTCGGAGGTTCAAGTCCTCCACGAGGCGCCAATCGTGTCTCTCAGCGCACTTTTTCTCCCCGGTTAACTTTTGGGAGTCATAAAGTGCGCTGTTTCCATATAATGAGATCCTCAATCCCTTAGCCCCATCCCAGTAAATTTTGTTAACCAAAGACTCCAAAAGTTTCTTTTTTTCATAGTTTTCCAGAACGCCAATTGAAGATGAGAATTTATCCAGTGAGATCATTACAGCCTCTGCAACAATCTTGTTACTGGTAGAATCCGTGATTCTAGTTTTGAGACCAACAATATCTGATTCTATTGCTGCCTTCTGTTTGCTCTTCTGATCAAGCTCATCTGCAATTGCCAGCTGGGCATCCCTCTCAACTTCACCGTGACTGTACATCAGTTTTTTAATTTTGTTTGATACTTTTCTTAATGACTGTTCCCGCACTTTCAATTCTTTCTGTAACCGAGGCAGACCAGCAACCATTCTGCTGTTAGTCTCTTCGATAATCCGGGACAACACATCGGGTCTGAAGGCGAACTCAGATATACTCTTAATAACGGTTTCTTCAATCTTGCCAGCTTGTACAGATCTGACTGAACAATCATTGGTATTACACACATATCTGTAGTACCGTTTCTCTGCTGATTTAGTCGTAGACTCAGCATTCATTTTCTTAAAGCAAGAGCCACAGTACAAAACACCAGAGAGAGGGTAGAAACGCCGCCGGGGAGCCACAGAACTGTGCCGTGAGGCCTTTCCTTCATCAAGTAGAGCCTGTACCCCAGCAAACACACCTTCATCAAGAATTGAAGCCCAGGAAGCCTCCACTTCAATGTAACGTTCCTCCACCTTAAGTTCTTCCTGGTTCTTCAGCATATTCCTTTTGTTGATAGGAAGAATCCCGATATACTCCTTGCTCCGGAGTATCCTCCGTACAATCTCTGATTTGAATAGTAGCCCACCCCTGACATTACCATTCTTTGATACTCTCGATTTTGTTCTGTAACCCTTTCCATTCAGGTACTTCGCAACTTTTCTGACGGAACCAAACTTCATGTAGGAAGAAAAAATCAACTTTACAAGAGCTGCTTCCTCGTCATTAACATCAAGTTCTCCCTTAGTAGATCCCAAGTCGTATCCGAGTGGAGTAATACCACCGGTCCATCTCCCCTTTTCAGCTCTTGCTTTCTTTGAAACCTTCATCCTTTCAGATGTCTGTTCTCTTTCGAGCTCAGCAAGAGCCATCAATATGAAAGTGATGAAACGGCCATAGTGAGATGTTGTATCAATCTGCTGGGAGACACTAACGAAATCAACATTATGCAGTTTTAGAAAATCAAAAAATTCAATGAAATCCCGAATGGATCTGCTTACCCTGTCAAGCCTGGTACACAGCACTGTATTTATCGAACCAGAGACAATGTCGTTATACAGTTTTTGGAATTCCTCACTCTGTATCGACTTACTCCCGGAAACACCCTCTAGAGTAATTGTAGAGACTTCTTCCCATCTTTCTGAGTTCTCTTCTACAAGGTTATTCTTGTAATCGATATGCGCTCTCATCTGTCCAAGCTGGGTTGGTATAGATCCTTCTTTAACCCTTGCCTGACCAGTTGTACTCACCCTTGCAATCAGAGCGCACTTACGTATTGTCGCCATGCTATTTCCCTGACTCTTTCATCTCATCGAGACAGCCAGCTCCATGCAACTTCTCAATCTCTCTTCGCATTCTGGCAATTTCCTTATCTAAATCAGACAAATCTTCTTCTGCTAGACTAAGCTCATGTTTAGCCCGGGAAGCACTCTGAATAGCTGCAGCAGTCTTTCTCCATTGGATGTAATCACTGTAGAGGGTGGAAGGCCCTATATCTGCAAGAGCACCATCAAAACGAGTGGAATAGATAGAAATGGCTTTGGCGGTAAGCTCAACAAACTCCTTAAGACGGGTTTGATAGGAATCCGATTCAACAATCTCAATCTCAACTTGAAAGTCTAGTTCGGTCTCAATAAAAGGAAGGCCTTCCTCTAACAGAAGTGGCGTGTCCTGCTTCTTTTGAGTGCCCATGACTCCCCTCTAGAAAATGTAAAAACCGCTTACCAACCCACCCCAAACCATAATAAAGTCTAATACAAAGAAATCACAATGTCATTTCGTTCAAGTCTCAGGTTATGTGCCTTTGGTTTCATAAGCTAACCTCCTTTGCTGAACTCAACATTGGCTCTGTCATTATTGTTTCTTGTATGTCATGGGGATTGGAACCCAAAGCAAACATTCTGCGTAACCAGCGCAGGTAACTTTACTTATTCATCTGTACTGCAACTGGTTCACGCAGTGGTTATGCGCTTCCGTTTAGTCTACCATCAACGCATGCTGCGCAAGTTAAGCAAATGTTTTCTTCAGAGCCAAAAGGCGTTCCTTCCTTTCTACATCTTCGCTGTTGGTTTTCAGGAATTCCTCTAGATATTTTATCTCCATTTGCATCAAGTCGATGTGCAGTCTCTGCATACGATTGGGAATTCCAATGTGGTGCAGCTCCCAGTTCCTGTTCTTGAAGGGGTTCTCGTAGTACGGCATGTCATCGAAAAGGTGAGGAACATGTCTTTACGCTCCAGAAGGCTCTTGAAATCCTTTTGAAGGGCCTCGTCCGACTCCCTGAACTGTTCATGGAACTTGGCAAGGCACGCGAGGTTGTCCTCGCAGACCTCAACAAGGTTGAGGTAACCGTTCTGGGTATTGATATGGAAAGCAAGCTCGGTAAATGCATGCTCCAGTGTATTGAGTCGTTCTATCTCTCTCCAGTACTCGTCCATCTCAGCCGCTATCTTGCACAGTGCAGTCTCGCCAATTTTAAAGTCCGATTTATTGAAGAGACTCTCATGGTCTCTCTTGAATTCCCGAAGGGTGTCAACAGTATACGCGGTTACATCGTTCGTCTCGATATGATGTGGGTAGCAGAGCAGAAAAAGGTTTTCGTAGGCACGACGATCTTCATCGCTCTGCTTGGGGTTATATCTTTCGTCTCCAGGGAGCGTCGCCTCAATATGGCAGGCCTGGCAGATGAACTGATTCCTGTCGTTGATAAACTGGTGTATGCAGCCGGGGAAGGCGCACTGATTTCCAGAGCGTGCAAATAGCGCCCGTATCGTGCCATATGTCTACCAATACCCGCATAACATTACCATCTGAAAGCAGTTATACATTAATGTAGTGGTTTGCTACTATTACTACCTGCACACCAAGGAATAGTATTGATGCTACGATTCCACAACCGAACATAATCCAACACCACATCCTCTTTCTTTCATCAACTCCACCAGCAAACCACCGTAAGTACCATAGGCAATCATCTAGGGCATAACTCCTTAGTTCGGCTCTCGCAACCAACGACCAGACTATTTTCCTCGACATGAGTATTTCATCTCCATCATCTGGGAGTTTTTCTAGTAGGTCACTATAGTTCTCGGTGAACTTTGCATTGCCAAGCAAACCTCGGAGCATGTGGTTCGCTCGTTGCGGTGTTGAAGAATAGCGCAAGTACAATTCTCTTAACTGCTGCAAAATGAATTGCCAGGTACGGCCTTCCTTTTTGAATCTTCTATAGTCGTAACGAGCAACCTGGGGACACCACATTCCCACAAGCAGAGCACCCAACATGAAGAAAATACCAGCAGAATACCCGAATAGCCACGACCACGGAGCTTGTATTGGTTCTCCTGGTATCTTGTTTAACAGCCCCACCAAGAACGGGACCGTGATGAGAAAACCACTAAACCTACGTACACCTTTGGATTCAGCCAATTGAGCTAGGCTGTCCCACCATGACCATGGCATCTGCATAAGTCCTCTATGATATGTTCCTAAGTAAGTTGAACTCTTGTGCGGGTTCACAATTCCCTCCCGTTTGTATAATGATTATACTGACTCGGTGTATCCGAGTCTTTCAATATTCAGAGAAGATGCATAGCGCATCTATCGTTGTCAATAGGTATTGTTTGGACATAAACAATTCTATTGGTCTACATTTCCACGGGAATAGCGTTGTTTAACCGATTCTTCTAGAACTGTCTTCCAGCGGAAACAATAATAAGTAAATCAAAAACGAATCAATAGTAAATGCACTACCTTATCAATCTCGTCGTTTGTAAGGCATATGCAAACCTTGTGCAGCCTTTTTTCTTGCTCTTTCTCCCCGACGATCATACTTTGCTGTGGTATTGGTACTGGAGTGACCAAGGTAACCCGCCACGGTAACTGCGTCAGTAATATCCAGTAAGTCACTTGCGGTTGTCCGCCGAAGATCATGTGTCACAAGATCCCGGATTTTAGCTTCACGCGCTCGACGTTTGATAATCTCATTTAAGCTTTGAGAGCTTATTCCCTGTCCCTCTAAAAGATGTCCACCTTTTCGTCCCGCCCAGAACAGGAGGCCAGGGGATTCTCCTCTATGTTCCAGCCAGTCCCGTAAGGCATCTGCTCCACCGTTACTCATGTAGACAGTACGTTCTTTACGACCCTTGCCCATTACCTTAATGCTAAGTGTTTCTCCATCATCCAAGATATCTTCTCTGGTGAGCGAGGCAATCTCTGATCGTCTAAGTCCGCCAGGGTATGCACAGGCCAGAACAGCGGCATCTCGGCATCCAGCTGGGGAAACATCCTGTAGACATGCTTCCATAAGTGCTGCTCTCTCTCCACCATTAACATAGCGGCCTGCTGGTTCCGTAGACCCACCTCTTACTGATTTTACTTTTCGTATTAGACGATATGTCTCTGCACTCATTTCACCCTGGTCGAAGGAGCATTCCACTACACCCCTAATCGCGGCAAGGATCGCATTCACATATGCTGGCTTGTATTCAGCAGCCAGTTTAGTAACCAATGCATCTACATGAACTGGTGTAAGACTATTCCAGGGAAACTCACTCCATGATGTACTCCCAAGCAACATGGCCACCTTGTCAAGTTTCCTCATCATCTGATATCGACTGGTTTCACTTCGCAACCTCAACAGATAAGCACCTGCAGGATTGTTCCTAAAATTCACTGAAGAATTGGAATCTCCCAATTCACCCCGCAAAACTACAGTCTTCGCATTGTGTGTGGAATCTTCTTGATTCACTATGCAAATAATACCACTCTTCTTCATCTTAATTCCTTTCATAATAGCCTGTTAGAAGATACATTCCTATAAGCTATTTAACAGATTTTGGAGGGGTAAGCAAGAGAAGCAAAATGAATTGTTTCTATATGAAACCGTCTCACTTTACTTGACCTGATAGGGGTAGTACTGGTAATCTGTCCAGCATCCAAATATTCATAGCATTGAGAAGAGACATGGACTTACAAGAAAGGAAAACCAATCTTGGATCAATCGTGAACTCACTTCAATAAAGCCGAGCTCCTTAATCGACTGGATTGTTCTTTCCTGCGATTTCTCTGCCATGCTTCGTCTCTTCTCAATTATCTATGTATTTAATACTCTGACAATAGCCAGCAGTAATTCCATACTCTTTAGCCTCTCATCTTGTGTCAGAAAAAATTCGAGTATAGAAACGGGGAAAGCTACCATTCCTCAATTCTTCAATTATCGACTCAGTTGCCATAATCGCATCATCACAATCGCCATAACCCAGCCACGCCTGAAGATCAATCTCATCGAGGACTGACCATGGGAAGATATCCCGATCTATTTGGTTCCCAACGAGCTCTGCTTTCTGCATTGAACGTGCTCTTTCAAATGCAATAGACATCCATGTCTGAGGAAAATTCACTAAATTATCAAATGCCTTTGTTAGTGGAATCTTAGACCAATTTTCAATAACAATGCCATCAAGGACGCATCTTTCGGCGAATACATTCACTGCACTCTGCAGTGTAAGAAATGGTCCATCAAGATTTCCTTTCTCTCTTGAACAAGTAACTAAGAATCCAACTCCATACTCTTCAAAAGTGCTGATCCCGTACACATCACCTGTATCCTTCTCCAATCCAACCGTTACAAATGGGGTAGTCATAAACGTCTCCTTTCAATTTTCTTTCTCTGGGGACCAATTTGAAGGCCACCCTATACACTTTTTCCTCACAACCTGTTGGTACAGAACACAAATTCCTTTTAAATAACCATACTGCCATTTTCAGTAGCTAAGACTAAAAGAAACATCTGCATTCCAGAATCCGTATTCCATTGTTTATTTCATAAAGCCTTCTTTCCGAAAGCTTTGCACCAGAACAGGGGGGATAGACAAGGGCAAAAAGACAAAGGCAGTCTCTCTGAGCGAATAAGTTTGAGAGGGGGAGAAAGGGCATTTGTAGTAGGTCTGGAATAAGCTATTAAGCTTACGTATACAACAAGATAGGCGCGCCATTTTTTCATTCGAAAGCAAATCAACACCCTGCCTTACCAAAGAGTGTTAATCTCTCAAAAGGCAGGGGTACTCCAAGGATATTTTCACTCTCTTCCCTCATTATTTTCTCTGCAATTTCCACATAAGAAGCTGGAACCAGCAGCGCATCATGAACAGGTAACCCAGTAAAACCTGTTTCCTCCTCCATCCTTTTTAGAATTTCAATCATTATTTTACCTTGAGTTAACCTGTTCCGACTATCATTGATAGGATACCCAAGTTTCTTCAGCGCCCATAATACTGCGCTGAAATTTTCCACTGGTTCTGTTTCTTTTCTTTGTCGGAGTAAGTATTTGTAATCACTAATGGTTCTTCCCCCAAACGCAGTAAGTGTGTGCCTTTTAACGGATCTACGATGTAAAAAGATATCCTTATCTGATGCCCTCCATTGTATTCCTTCGTAGGGATCTTTTAGAATATTCTTCCCACTTAATGCTCGAGCTATGTTCAGCTGGCAACCAGAAAAATCTATCTCGGCAACCTTTTCACCATTAATACCTTCAAGTGCAAGCATTCTTATAAGTTTGGGAAGAGATTGAAGGGCTGGTTTCTTTGAATACAGCCATCCGTTTTTTCCTAAAGTCCATGAAGAAGTAAGATTCTCATTCAAGTATGGGGATAGCGTTTTCCAGCCAAATTGAGCTTTTTCCCAAACCTCTCTACTAGTGTTAGTCAACTGATACTTTTGGGGGTGAAGCAGCATCTGCATGAGTACATCAACATTAACTTTCAATCCTGTTCCCTTCTGCAAGAATCTCCTATGTTCCTCATGAATCCATTCTGAGAATTCTATCTTCCTCCTTGTAGGGTTTACCCTTTTTCTGTTCTCCATTGCTGCTACGCTATTGTATTTCCCTCCCTGCTTTTCAGATTCATAGCTCTCCATGAGGTACTTTGGAGTTATTGCGTATACTGCAGATCGGCCATCATATTTTTTGGTTTCATGATTATAGAATCGAATTCCTTCTGCTACTAATTCCCAATGACCACATGCAATTTTTTGTTCTAATAGCCTTTTCCAGCTAGCCCAATCCATCAATTCTCTAATTGCTCCTCTAGAAATCCTTCCGAGAAGAGAAGCGTATAGAAAACCATCTAGCAAGGCTACAGCTTTTTGCCTTTTCTTATTCCTAGAAAACCCCCTGGCATTCCTTAGAATGTTTCCTGGATATCCAGCGGCAGGTTTCCAGTTAGCTATTCTCCGAAGTGATATTTCCTTCGATAAACTAAAATCATATGGCAATAAAGATTGGTGTGTCTTCCAGTCGGAATAGACCCGATTGGATTCAGAGCGAGGTACTGTTTTATCACGCCAATCGTGAAAATCATCATCCCAAAACACATCAGAGAAACTATCTTGAGGTTTGCTTGTGACTATCAGAGTATTCTGTTTACTCTCTTCAAGATTCTTTAAATACTGCAGTGCTGAAGTATTGCCTTTGAGACTTGCCTTCTTTACACATCTCTCATAGTAAACCTCACAAGGGTGCCTTCTTCTGCAGTGAATCATTTGACATTCACTCCCCAAAAACCACCTTGCGCATCGCTCATTAGAATTTTTCTCATACTACTAGTACCTCAATTCCGGCCAGGAATTCACACGATTAGGAAATCTGCCCTATGAATTTAGTCGCGACAATGATTGTAATGCATTGTATTAGATATAGATAGAGCGTTTTCCCATGGAATTGAAAGCACGGCATGAAACCGCAGCAATTTGTTCGCTTTCATCAGCAAACCTCTAGAGCGTTGTTGGAGACAATTTGATTTGTGTAAGTGGAAAATTGGAAGAGGTAGCTTGAAATATCTGCTACTATTTCTGCATTAGTAAATATGGTGTCCAGAGTCTAACACCACTGGTTATCCTAAGACTCATCTAACGAGAGTTAGAATTTTCTCTAGCGGTGCACAAAGCTGCGCTTGACGTGCAATACAACCGGTAAGTGTTGATGAAGCTGCGAAAAGGATCCACCGATCACATGAATCCGATTGCTAAGTTTTATCTTTTCTGATTTCCACGAGAGGAAAATTCTCCTGCAAGAACTTTTCGAACTTTGGTATAGTACCCTCATTCCAGTTACCAGAGGCATGATATTCTTCACCCCGGAACTCTAATGGAGTTTCTCTCCCCAGACGGTATCTGTTGTACTTCGATGTCTCCGGCTTCATATTCTCAGGTATCTCCTCTTTACGCATGAGAAGCTTATGAGCAGAAGACATATCTCTCTTTAGTAAATCGAATTCTTCTATACTCATCTTCTCCTTCAGAAGAAGTACTCGGCAGACTTCATAACCAATTCTAGTTTTCTGGATGCTATCTACCTGAATCTCACCATCGAACAGGATAGAGTATCGATCTCGATTCCTAGGAGAAAAGAATTGTGTTACTTCTTTCGCAATTTCTCTGGTATCCTTTTCTTGGTCAGGATCCGAACTGATGGCGAGAAATGCAGCAAGTATTAGTTTCTGGTGTTTTTCCCAAAAGGCATTGAGTAATTTCCTTTCAGTTGACGATATTGCCATGATCAAATCTCCTTTATTATTCTGAGTGTCATCAGTAATGGCACGCACGGAAAGAGCTCGGATATATTCCTCCATTAACTTTCTTGCTCGTTCAGAAGGGGTTCTCTCTACTGAGGGCTCTATGAGGTATTCGAGAACGTACTGGTAATTTATCTGCAAAAAATCCTCGCACTCGCATTCCGGTGCTTTAAGCTCACTAAGCTTGAGTGTTGACATAGGTGTCAGATAAAGAAGGAGTGCCAGATCATCAGGATCCTTTTTTTGCTCAATCCAGTCACGATACCTTATCGTCTGTTTGTTGTTCTCCTGTGAGGCAATCTTGTTCTCGATGATAATCCAGAGCTTTCGTGTCTGGTTCTTAATCGTAATACTGGTGTCAATGAAGATGTCGATTTGACCATCTGGACGAACGCTCTTCTCAGTAGATACATGCGTGTTAGAGAATGAGCACCCACTTGCTATGAGGTCATCAAAGAAATTGTCAGGAAAATTGGCGGGATGCTTCTGGTGAGTATCGGATAAAACCAATGCACATACTTCGAGAAGCTTCTGGAGTGAAATCGAACCCAGACCATGAAACTCATTAGGGTTAAACATCCAAGCCAGAAAACTACTGTGGCGGATCTCTCTTCGCTGAATGCCCAAAACCTCAAAAAAAGATTTCTGCTTGTAGAACAGTGCTAGTTGTTGATATTCAGGGCTGTTTCTGAACTCTATGATGTCCTTACGAATGTTCTCTGGGAGTTCGATCATCTCATCCATGGTTCGTCCTTCCGAGTGGAGCTTACCAAACACTACGTCTCCTGTACAAGCATGGACTTTTGTCAGGCAAAAAGCGGCTGTCCCTTGTTGATCTAGTTTTATCTCTTCTCGACTATTACAAACCCAAGTTGACGAGCGTGTTTTATCAAGCCGGCAATATTTTCCTTTGCCCATTGATTCGAAACGGCATATCGAGTTTCATCACTGAATTCAAAAACTTCACCCTTCTCTAAGAAATGACGTGGTAGTCCATGTCGTTCATATATTTCTATAGCATCACTCTCCAATGAAAAAATATCGCCACAAAGCTCTACGGGAAAAGCTATTAGCAACTCATCTAAATTGCTTGGGTTATTCTCTTGAAACCAATGCTTGACAATAGCTAGAGCTACTCTTCTTTTATTATAGGTGGATCCATTAAACTCATACTTTGTATAATCTCTTGATGAATTTCTTGCCTCTCGTCTTTGTTCTGATTGTTGTTTGATTTTGACTTGATAACTTTCAGCCTCTGGAAGGGGTATTATGTGTTGTATATCAATTAGAATTTGCCCCTGACATTTGTACGGAGTCAATCGAGTACACCGGATATCAAGACTTCTTTCATTCAACCACATTACTGAAGTTGTCAATTCTTTTGAAAAATCTGCAGACACCAATACAATGCGGGTATCTAATGCAAAATCATCTTCCTTTGGCTCTTCCCAATTAAGAAACTTCAGCAGATTTTCTTGTGCTACATCTTCACTACCGAGGCTTTCTAGGTATTTCTTATATATTTCTACAGCTCGACTAAATGTTAGGGTAGAAACCATTGCAGCATATCGAAAAGCTTGAAGCTCCATTCGCTCTCCGGTTTCTGGGCGTTTAAGTTCAATGACTACAAGAGACGCATCAGTGTCAATTGCAAGTAGATCAATACGCCGCTTAGAATCAGTCCATTCAGAAAATTCTTCAGCAATTACAAGAGTATTGGGTGCAATTGTGTCAATGTTCTTTTTTATCCCAGCCTGTAGATGTTTGCGTTCAAGAATCCCCTCGGAATCAAAGGTGGTGGTCTCAATCTTTTTAAGTGAATCATCACTGAAGTTAAACAATGCCATTTTTTCCTCTTCCCTCTTCCAAGTAACTTAAGTTACTTTAGATGTGGGGCTGCGGAGCGGGCTGGGACGCTATTGAGTTAACGTGCTAATTGCAACAGGTTCAGGAGTATCAACCGCTATGTTCATTCCTGACCTGTCCAGGATTTGCAAAACATTCATTATGGTCGTTTTGCCAATAGTTGCTAAAAAAAGTAATAAGCGAAAGGTCACAACTTCACTGCCATTGCGCTTGAAACACCATTGTTCAACACAAAGACATAAACTCCTGCAGGTGCTGATCCTGAATCCCACACATTGTTCTGTGTCTTCCCTACCTTTCTTCCAGTCATATCAAATACTGTTACATAACTCCCCTCAGGAGCAGAGTTATAAGCTGTAGAACCGAAAGGACTCGTTACACCGAACCCAACGCCTGCCTCTTCTACGCATGCCCCCTCTATGGAGGAAACTACCTCAGTTAACGCTACCGAGAAATCTCTCCCTGCTGCAATACTGATTACTCCCGTGAGTCCTGCAGGTATGGTACACTGACCTTCATTATCTCTTCCCCAAGCCACCACCATGCCGTTGGCTCTTAGTCCGATACAATGGTTATCTCCGGCAGCTATCGCTACAAACTTAAAAATGGACGAAGGTGCATCAGACACTTGACCGTAATTATTATTGCCCCAAGCCACAATAGTGCTATCTTCTGCAATCGCTACACTATGCGTAAATCCTGCAGCCACTGCAATGTACTTTCCAGTCGGAGGTGATGCTTGTCCGAACTGATCATACCCGCAACCCCTCAAATACCCGTTTACAGTTACTGCAAGAGTATGACTTCTTCCAGCAGAAATCTCCTTGTATGTGTAACCAATCGGCAAATCGCACTGACCCACTGCGTTACCTCCCCAAGCTTCTACATCCCCGTTCCCCCTTAACCCAAGTATATGGAAACCCCCTGCCGATACTTTTACAAAAGGACTCGGATATTGACTTTCACCGCCAGGGTTATAACCTGTACCGCAAGTTTCTACCGCACCATTTGTGATAAAAACTGAAAATTCTTTTGATGCTGATGCCCCGAGTACCCCCGTAGATGACGGAATGTTACACTGGCCGTGAGAGTTATCACCCCAAGCGATAAGTCCACCGTCTCCATCCATCGCTATCACATGATTTGCATACACTCCTGAGTAAACCCCGTAGAACTGCTCATCAGGTACATCGCACTGTCCGTATGCGTTGTCTCCCCACACATGTACATTCGAATCTCCAAATGCCATGCAAGCTACCAAAAGAATCATTACTGCTGCTGTCTTCATTTCTTCTTTCCTTCCTACCGATCAAAAGGTGCTGAGAAGTCAATTTATCTAACTCTTGTACTGATGCACTTAACTCCTCACCTCTTTCTCTCCCAACTTAGTGCTTCTTCTGATATCCATACGAAGCTCAATGAATGCTACAGTGTTAAAACATAATACAAACCTATTGTATTGTAATTACAACATATAGTGTCGTGACAAATGTGCGTCAATAGGCTATTTCTTGATTATGAAAAATGAAAAACATCTTGAATTTGGAAAAAGACTGCGACTCCTACGGCTTGAGCGCGAATTGTCGCAAGAGAAATTAGGTTCTCTGGCTGGATTACATGCTAACTATATTGGTTCTGTTGAAAGAGGTGAAAGGAATGTCAGTCTTTCGAATATCTGGAAACTGGCTGATGCTTTAGAAATTCACCCGAGTAAGCTATTTGAGATTAGTAAATTGTAAGCATCAAAACTTCTCTCGATTGCTTTAAACTCACCACCAACTCCCATTACTCTAATTCTGGTATTTCTATTAGAGACTTTACCATTGTTAAGACGGTCTTTCTCTGGCCGCATTTTCAGCTTCTTATAAGCTATAAACCAACCAGGCTGCATCTCTTCAATTTTCTATCTAATTCTTGTATCTGGGATCGAGAAGTAATTTATGCTTACTTTGAATCTCCAAATCTGAATTTATGCATTCGTTATACAGATAGTCTCGACCATCACGGAATATAAAGGTGTATTGAGAAACAGATGCAGTCTCAAATGAAGCCCCATCCGACACAATACCCTTTCCTGGGATAGCAATTATTGCCTCTAACACTAGTTCATCTACATCTGTCTCATTGCTGAGTTCATTAACAACATGCAATAACGCATATTCTACAGAGTATCCATGGACCGACTCCGTACTTCCTGCTACTTTCTTGATTGCCTTCTTTGCATCTCTATAGATTACCCGCCAGCCTTTTATTGCATCTCCTATTCTTTTGTATAGTTCGGGTACCCCAAAAAATAACCCAGTTCCTACTGTAAGGATACCCATAACAGCTGGTCCTGATGCGCCTATACCGTCATCTATCTCGATTAGACGACATTGTATACCTTCCTTCTCAAGTTCATCGATTCTTGGCTGATAACTCTTTACTATATCAGAGAATAACACATCATCATCCATCAATCTTTCTTCATAGAATTTAAATCTTATCATTTTGTTCTCCTTCATGTTCTGTACTTTTCTTTTGCACTTAAGGGACATAGATTCGTTAGCTATAGAGTCCAATACGATACTCGAACCAAAATTCCTTGAAATCATTTCCTCAGTCTTCCATATTTCTTTCATTCAACTTTTACTAGGTCTGATACTTCTTATCTCTAATCCCTAATAAGCTTCCTGGCAATAGTCACTGTAAACAAACTGCAGAACACTAAACCAAAGAATGCTTCGATTGGAGCAACAATTTTACATGAAAGAGTTAATGGGTAAATATCGCCAAATCCTAAGGTAAAAAAGGTAACAGCTGAAAAATAAATTGAATCCACAAGTGAGAGAGGATAGTCTGGATTTAGACTATATGTAGCCCCAAATGCTAATATCAAAGCAACAATCCACATCAGCAATCTAACTGGTTTCTCTCCAAACCCAAACAAATAGAATTGTAGCCTCTCCACCATTCGGCTTCTTCTGCTGCCCTTTTTCAGAATGATATTGTAGTCCATTAGACATCTTCTGTAATTGTAATAGAAGACACCAGCCTCATGATGAAACTGATTTGCTTTCATAAGCATATATATTGCTTGATATGTTCCACAGATGTTAAAGAATTTACTACCGCAAGAGGAATCTAGCAGCTTATGAGTCTCCCTGTTTTTGTACCATGGAGAGTTAATAAGTTTTGAATGCTCAGGGATTGTTATTGGGAAAAAAGTGCTTTGATCCATAGCTGCATCACTAAGGGTAATCTTCCTGAGTTCTTTCACGGATGTAAAATCGCAATCCGAAATATCTGCCCGCGTAAAATCAGTTTGAAATAGTATACACCCACTGAAAGTTGCTTCTCGGAGATTAGCCGAATTGAAACTTGCCGAACTTAAATTTGCACTATCAAATTTGACTCTTTTTAGCATCGCTCCATTGAAATCAGAATGCAAGCATTGTGCTTCAGAATAATCAGCTTCAAAAGAACGGCATCCAATAAAACTCGTTTTTAAACCTGTTACACCAATGAAACAAGCGTCAGCACAATGAGCATGATCAAAAATGGAATTGCTACACATTGCTGCAGTGAATATGGCTTTGTTACAGCTTGCATACAAAAAAGATGCATTATTGCACACAGCTCCACTAAAATCTGCTTCAAAAAGTCTTGCACCTGCAAAACAAATACCAGTAAGATCTTCCAAGTAACTTAAAATCTAACATGTTGCCCCGTCAAGAGATGCGTTTTCTTGGTTTTGAACCGGAATCAGCCGTAATCCCATCTC
>JAGLOJ010000040.1 GCA_023139045.1 Candidatus Sabulitectum sp. | reverse complement strand
GTCCGGCAACCACTGCTATCTACACCCACCTGACCGGCATTGCACAGGACAAAGCCAGGGTAAATCTGGATGAGATCATGAATGAACTACCCTGATTTGAAGAATCATGATCGAGATGGCGGAAATATTCCGCCAGTACAAAGAGGAGTATCTGAGTAAATACGGTGACAGGATTCTACCGAGTCACAGAAGAGCGATTGATGATATCATCGCTTGTCGCACACCAGCACTCGGCGGAAGCCTTTATACCTGCTCCTGTGGAAAAACTGAACGGTACAGTTACCATTCCTGTGGTAACCGGCACTGTCCGAAATGCGGGAATGACGATACCACCACCTGGGTGGCAAAGCAGGTTACCCACATTCCCGCCGTTCCATGCTTTCTGATTGGCTTTTCCCCGCCTCATGAGCTGAACAAAGTCCTCAGGAGTAATCAGAAAGAGTGTTACAGTCTTTTGTTCAAAGCCTCCTCCGCATCCATCAAGAAGCTTGCTGCTGATCCTCGTCTACTTGGAGCACAGCCCGGTATGCTTGGTGTTCTTCACACATGGGGGCGGAACATGTCGAACCACCCCCATATTCACTATGTGGTTCCCGGAGGAGGTATTGATAAGAACGGCAAGTGGATCTACACACCTTACAAGCAGAAGTTCTTCCTGCCAGCCAAGGCAATCTCACCAATCTTTCGTGCTAAGTTCAGAGATGGGATGAAAGCTCTCGGGCTTTATGATGCTGTACCCAAAGCGGTATGGAAGAAAAGCTGGGTTGTAGACTGCAAGCGTGTAGGAAAGGGACCTGAGGTAATCAAGTATCTGTCACGCTACATCTACCGTGTGGCAATCACGAACAACCGTATTCTCTCACTTGAGAATGGTGAAGTAACATTCAAGTACCAACCAGTGGATACCAATGAATGGAAGACAATGAAGCTGCCAGTCCTCGCATTCATGGCTCGATTTCTTCAGCATGTATTGCCCAAAGGCTTTTGCAAGGTACGCTACTATGGATTTCTGCATCAGCGGTGCAGAGAAAAGCTCAAGTCGATAAAAAAGCAATTGAAGCTGCCTGAGATCATCATACCGATTGTAGAACCCAGGAAGTACATTTGCTCTCATTGCGGAGAAGAACTGGTACTTGTTCGCATCCTGCAGCCTCAAAGGGGGCCTCCGTGAGAACTCTGCTAACTCTTGCTCGGTATAAGCTGCTAATTGTGCTCATGAAGCGGCCACGGACGGGTTTATCCTTTGGAATCCGAACTGTCATCCAAGAGATTATTACTATCTCCTTGCTGGAAAAAACCGGTCTGGATTCAGATTCTGCGATTCAATTCTTGACTGGTTCAGCACTTTTTGATCAATTCCAGGTTGGAACATCCACCACACGCCATTAATAGAAAACACAAAGAGAAGCTTCGCTTAATTCAACAGGATTGCAGCACACGGAGCGTGTGCTAGAATCCTTACTCGTTATAGCTCTATTTCAATAGACACAAGCCTGTCGTCTCAATAACTCCAGATGACTCGATCCTGCAAAGGTAAAGCCCGGCGGATGCTTCTTCCCCGTTCATATTGCAACCGTTCCATTGAACACTGTGATTCCCATGGAGTTGTTCAGAATCAACTAGCGTAGTAACCAGTCTTCCGGAGAGGTCAAAGATTTCAACAGAAGTGAATCCAGGCTGTGAAAGCTCGAAGGAAATAGAGGTAGTGGAAACAAACGGATTAGGGGTGGCGGAAAGACCACAGAATCTGGAAGGTCCAAGATCGATACCCGTGCCGGTTACTGTGAAGTTGATCGTGTCAGCTGCAACAGCTCCACCATCAAAAGAAGTTACTATCAGTTCGTTTAAACCAACTTCAGTATATAGGTCATCTCGGTAGGTGTATTTCAAGCCTGATCCAAAAGCACGAAGATAACCATCACCTGAAGTGGTATATAGAATTCCATCAGTGATTGCAGGCGTAGAACTACCGTAATTGCTATTTGTTTGAAAAGACCAGATTTCGCTTCCACTTTGGGAGTCTAGAGCAAATATACTAACTGTATCTCCAAGATTGTAGGACTCACAAAAAAACAGTACACTGTCTGCAATTGCTAGTGATAAAACACAATACCCCGTCGTGCTCCAACAGTCCTGACCGGTTAACGCATCAAGACAGAATAACTCATAGCCCCCTGCTCCGACATATAATCGTGAGTCATGATAAGCAGGTGTTTCCATCATACCAGCCACGGTAGAAATTTGAGATTCCCATAAAACATTACCTGTCAAAGAGTGTAATGCTCTCACTATTCCGCTAGGCCAGCTAACGTAAATATCCCCTTCAACCCATACCGCTGATGACGCGTTAAATCCCTGACTATAACAATTTTGCCAAATAATAGAACCACTAGAAGCGTCAATAGCATATAAAGTAGCATCCTGGACTGGGCCAAATGATATGGGGACAAATGCGATATCATCTTTTACAGTAATAGCGTCCCAGCCCGCTCCGCAGCCCCACATCTAAAAGTAACTTAGGTCTGATCTTGTTCAGTAGTGTTATTTTAGGGTGTGCAAGGGTACAAAGACCGTTTAATCACTGGTGTTTTATACCCGACCAATAGCGTGGTCTGGAGTGAGCGAACACATCATTGGTGACGCTTAGCGATCCCGTTTTGGAAGAGTGCGCATAATTATCACTCCGCACCCTTGCACACTTTTTTCTTAACAGTTTTACTATGGAGGAAAATCCGATGAAAAGCAAGAAGCTAATTGAACCGTCTGCCGACAAGGCTAAAAAAAGAGTGAGCAAACATCTGGAACAGATCAATCTGTATGCAGCAGGAATCGATATAGGTTCTCAGATGCATTACGTTGCAGTTCCTGCTGAGTTGGATGATCAGCCGGTTCGTTCCTATTCTTGTTTTACCGGTGATTTGAAAACCATGGCAGAGTGGCTTGTCGGGATTGGGATAAGCACCGTTGCCATGGAATCAACTGGTATTTACTGGATTCCGGCATATGAGATTCTTGAAGAGTACGGACTGGAAGTCCTCCTGGTTAATGCTCGCCATGTGAAGAATGTTTCAGGACGCAAAAGTGATGTACTGGACTGTCAGTGGTTACAGCAGTTACACACCTACGGTTTGTTGCAGGGAGCCTTTCGCCCTACAGAGCAGATTACTTCTCTCCGTGTTTACATGCGGCTGAGAGAGACCTTGAAACGTTATGCCGGTTCTCATATTCAACATATGCAAAAGGCTCTGCGTCAGATGAATCTGTTGCTTGACAATGTGGTCAGCGACATCACCGGCAAAACCGGCATGACCATTATCCGTGCCATTCTGGATGGTGAAAGAGATCCTGACAAACTTGCCGTCTATCGAGACGGGCGATGCAAGAAAAGCAAAGAAGAAATATCAAAATCTCTTCACGGTCATTACCGTGAAGAATATCTTTTTGCACTCAAACAGTCTTTACAGCTCTACGATACCTATCAGGATCAGATCCGAGATTGTGATATTGAGATTGAGAAATTGCTGGGAAAATTTGACAGCAAGGGAGATGTTAATTCGCTACCTTCTTCTAAAGACAAGAAGTCAAGCAGTGCCCCTGCATTTGATGTGCGCAGTGAGCTTTTTCGCATGACAGGGGTAGATCTTACAAAAATTGCCGGTATCAGTGAAATCACTGCGCTTAAAGTTATTTCTGAAACGGGAACAGACATGAGTCGATGGAAAAGCGCAAAGCATTTTTCATCATGGCTTGGTCTAAGTCCAGGTACGAATGTTTCCGGTGGAAAGATCCTGAGCAAAAAGACGAAAAGAACAGCGAACCGTGCAGCATCAGCCTTAAGAATGTCAGCATTTGCTCTCTCCAACTCTAAAAGTGCTATTGGTGCTTAC
>JAGLOJ010000004.1 GCA_023139045.1 Candidatus Sabulitectum sp. | reverse complement strand
GCAGGCCCCCGCAGACACACACAACTACTGTGAAACATCAGGTAACATATCTATTCCTAACTTTCATAAACGCGCGAGAAAAAAACCACACTGCAACGAAAAGCCCGACCGTATCCGCAAAAATATCTTGAAATGAGCTGTCTCTGCCTGGCACGAAAGACTGGTGTAATTCGTCCAGAACAGCCCAGATCACCCCGGAAAACACCATTCGGAATTGTCGATTCTTCTTTCCGAAAAGGTCGGCATTAAGAACAAGTGCCAGGCCCAGCCCACCAAATTCCACCATGTGAAACAGCTTGTCCTGGTGGGGGAATAATTCCAGAGGCGGCTTCAATGATGGCTGATGGCTTAGATAGACAATAAGAGAGGCAACTGATATCAGAAAAAGCCTTTGAGGAATTTTTGCTCTGTTCATGCGGGGAAAGACCAACCTTTCGTGCTGACGCGCGGACTGCTCTGAATCTTAAGCTCGTTTCGTTTCGCGCTGACGCGCGGACTGCTCTGAATCTTATGCCTGTTGCGTTTCGTGCTATCGCACGGACTGCTCTGAATCTTAAGCCTGTTGCGTTTCTCGCTGACGCGCGGACTGCTCTGAATCTTAAGCTCGTTGCGTTGCGTGCTATCGCACGGACCGCGCAGTGTTTCAGGCTCGTTGCGCTTCATTTCGATCCATAGAATTGTCCGACTTCTGTTATTGCCGAAGAACCCGGACGTGAAGAATTTTCTTCCACCGTGTTCATCGCAATTTCAGGCAGTTTCAGGATCATTCTGTCAACATGAGATACTGCGCCGCCAATACGCACACGAACGGTAATTTCCCTTCCGGAGATCTTCAACGGATTATGGGCGAATTCCTCGTGGATTCGTGCAGCATAGGCTTCTGCCGAAACACGGTCCACCCCGGAAAGACAGACCAGGAAACTGTCTGGGCCATACCTGGCGAGGATTGCCTTGTCTCCCAGAACCCTTTGCATTCGGTCAGCCGTTTTCCGGAGAACAGAATCACCGGCCTTGTAACCTAAATCCTTATTTATCCCGGCAAAGCCGTCAATATCTATGGCCAGAACAGCAACAGTCAGAGCCCTGCTTCTTACTCCTCTGATGAGATCAGCAAGCCGCTCATAAAAAGATGAGAGAAGGGGAAGACCTGTAAGTCTGTCAATTTCTTTAAGCATTCGAATTGAATTCTGCAATTGATTTCTACTTACAGCAAGAGTGAAAACTGTTGCATAAGCCTTGAAGATGGCTAAATCATCTGTAGAGAAGTACTGTTCGCTGATGCTTTCCACTGTAAGAACGCCAAGTACAACTCCACTGTTCTCCAGTGGGATAGCACAGCATGATCCAACAACTCTGCGGGGATCGTCTCTTTCTCCGAATGTTCTGATCTCTCCCATTTTCAGCCGGCGGACTGGTTGTCTTCTGGAAACGGCCAGTCCGGCTACTCCATCGTTTACATGAAACTCTCTTCCGGCTCTTCCATCGCCTAGAGGACCTCTTGATTCGAAAATAGCCAGTGTGTCTTTTTTGTTCACAATTGCAACGGTTGCAGTTGTATCGGGATATGTAGTAACAATTCTGCCGATCAGTTTGTGAACTGCACCCCTGACATCTCTGGAGGCTTCCATTTCCTCACAGATAGCGAGAAAACCGTTGCTATTCTCTTCCCTGCCAAGCTCCCAGGAAATAGACAGAAGAAAAACAGAATCAACAAGAATTGATGAACTGTTTTTTCTTTTCTCCTCAGAATCAAAATCCAGCACCATAAAACCATTTAAAACACCACTCCTGCGGAACTGGACCAGGCTTACCCATGGGATTCCCTCTCCTTGAATGTACCAGGGGAGGCCGTCACTTCCTCCGATAGACAGCCTGTCCGCTCTCACATGCACAACATCTACGGAGCTTTCATTCAACATCTGAATCACCGGGTCATCCGGACCGGCCATGTATCTCACTGACACAACTCCGGAATCCGCAACAAACTCATTAAGTGTCCAGACATCCCTCTGATCCCGGACAAAAAGAAAAATCCCGTGGGCGCCGGTGCTTGTTTTTAATATTGGTATAAGGCTTCGGGCCACGTCGTCAGGAAATTGCGGAATTGTACCCTCCGTATCGTGGTCAATTTCCCTCGGAGAAGAGTCTCCTGCAGATTTCTCTCCTCTCAGGTATTCCACAGCTGACATAGACACCAGAGGAATAATTCCGGCTATGAGAGCTCCCATAAGCACTCCCAGAAAAGAACTCAGATCAAAACTCCCGCTTTTTATACCGGTAGATGACACGACAGGAGCGACAAACTCCACTGCAGCAAGCACCCCTGCAATTGTAAGAACCGGGCCACCAATGGAATCTCTCTTCATCCAGAGGAAAAGAAGAGGGTAGAGAAAGGCAGCGGGACCCAGGGCTCCTCCCCAAAGCTGCACAGTGGAATTAACAAGGGCAGCGGTAACAAATATCACACCAGCCTGCGGTGTACTGTCTCTCTTCAGTAGAAAAACCGCAATAAGAACAGCGACAAGCAATGGCAGGAAGCCGTACAAGAATGGGTCAGGCAGCCTGTCTGTGAGTGTTGCCGCATTAGACAACACAATGAGCGCCGAAATGATAACCAGTATATGCCCGACAATTCTATCTTTTAACAAGTGCTTCCCCCTCGTTTCAAACTATGGAACTTGCTGAATATACTTCACGGATTGCCGGCAAGAGGTATCTCCCGACTATGACATAACATTGCTGTTGCCGAGGGTTCATTGTACGAAAAATGATGGCACTTGACGACAGGGTCATAGTTTAATGATTTTCGGGTAGCACAGAAATGTTCGATTGCTTTCAAGTCATTGCAGGCTGAAAAATCCTTTTCCGAGTTTCGTATATAGAGAATTACAAAAAAAACAGCAGGTTATTACTAAATTCCACCGGGTCGGTGGAGCACCTTGGAGTGTTATTCATTGCAAAAAACCAATAGACAGAAAAGATTGCCGTACAACAAGCGTCGACGGGTCATATCAGGCCCTACAGCTTCAGATCTCGAAGCCAAAACCCTTATCGAGCTTCAGGAGATGGCGAAGGAAGCTGGCATTACCAAGGTCACGAATATCCGTAAAGCAAATCTGATAACCACCATTCTTGAGAAAAAAGCAGAGAGGAATGGATTGGGTTTTGCTCAGGGCCTCCTTGAAACCCTTAACGAGGGATACGGATTTCTCAGGAACTCATCATGCAACTACCTGCCCGGTCCCGACGATGTTTACGTTTCTCCGAGTCAGATCAAGAGATTCAATCTAAAGACTGGAGATTCTATCTCCGGTCATGCAAGAAAACCCCGGGACGGAGAAAAATACGCAGCCCTTATCCGGCTGGAGAAAATCAATGGAATCAGTCCTGAAGATATTTCCTCCAGAAGAAGATTCGAATCTCTCACGCCCTTCTATCCCGAAGAGCGTTTCACCCTTGAAACCACCGCTGACGAATATTCTGGAAGGGTTATGGACCTTCTTGTTCCTGTCGGTAAAGGGCAAAGAGCTCTTATTGTCTCTCCCCCAAGAGCGGGAAAGACAGTCCTTCTACAGCACCTGGCGAACGCAATTTCTCAGAATCATCCTGATGTGGTGCTCATTGTTCTCCTGATAGACGAGAGACCGGAGGAAGTAACCGACATGAAACGGAGAGTTCAGGGCGAGGTGATAAGTTCCACCTTTGATGAACCTCCCAAGAGACATGTTCATATAGCCGACATGGTTCTTGAAAAAGCAAAAAGACTGGTTGAGTCTGGAAAAGATGTAGTTATTCTTCTTGACAGCATTACCCGTCTTGCGAGAGCGAACAACCAGGTGATTCCCCACTCGGGCAAAATTCTCTCCGGCGGAGTTGACTCCAATGCACTTCAGCGACCCAAGAGGTTCTTCGGTGCTGCAAGAAGCATTGTCGAGGGCGGCAGTCTTACAATAGTCGGCACTGCGCTGGTGGATACCGGCAGCAGAATGGATGAAGTTATTTTCGAGGAATTCAAAGGTACCGGTAACTGCGAAATAGTTCTGGACAGAAGGCTTGCAGATAGAAGAATCTATCCGGCAATCGACATAACCAAGTCTGGTACAAGGCGCGAAGACCTTCTTATGGACGAAGAGACCATCAGCAGGGTCTGGGTAATGAGAAAGATCCTTGTGGAAATGAGTCCCGTTGATGCGATGGAGACTCTGAAGAAACAGTTGTCAAAGCACAAATCGAACAAAAGGTTCCTTGACAACATGCAGAATTACGAGTAGAATACGTCGATTTTCAGCACGGAGGAAAATAATGAAAAAAGGCATACATCCTAAGTACGGGGAAGCTGTTTTCTCCTGCGCGTGTGGTAACGAAGTTCGTACAAAGTCCACAAAGGGCGACCACAGATTTGATATCTGTTCGGCTTGCCATCCATTTTTCACCGGCAAGCAGAAGCTTATTGATTCTGCAGGCAGGGTGGACAAGTACCTTAGAAAATACGGTCTTCAGAAGGACGAGCAGGAGGGATAACAATCCCAATGCGATAATGGAACGGGAGGCACATGGCCTCCCGTTTTGCACATATGGAGAATCATGACAAAAAACAGACCAAATATAGGCGGACAGGCCCTTATAGAGGGTGTATTCATGAGATCACCCGATGGCGCGGCAGCGGCCGTCAGGAAGCCGGATGGTACAATCGTGGCCAAAAGCATGAAGTACCTTCTTCCTCCTGTAAGAACCGGTATTCTCAGCAAGCCCATATTCAGAGGGGCTATCAACCTTTTTGAAACGATGAAGATGGGGTTCAGCGCGTTGAACTGGTCCGCTGAAACAGTGGAAGAGAAGAAAGACGCAAAAGAAAAAAAATCATCAAACATTGGCATGTGGCTTGCCAATATAGGCGCGGTTGCGCTTGCGATGGTTCTTTTTGCATGGCTCCCACTCCGTCTGGCCACCTGGATAGTTTCCATCATCGAACCATCTTCCGGAGGGGTGGAACAGTTCTACATTCACATCATAGCCGGTACTTTCAGAATATTCGCTTTCATACTCTACATCATGGCCATTTCGCTTATGCCGGACATTCGCAGGGTCTTTATGTACCACGGTGCCGAACATCAGGTGATTCATGCCTGGGAAGACGGGTCAGACGATCTTGCCAGTGACGCGGCGAAACAGACACCTCTTCACGCAAGATGCGGCACAAGTTTTCTGATGTATGTAATGATTGTTACCATTCTCTGTTACACCATTATTGATTCTCTGGTGTATCTGGCAACGGGAGTGTCTCCCGCTGCTCACTGGAGGGTGCTCTATCACCTGCCTCTAATTCCCCTGGTGATGGGTGTTTCCTATGAAGTACTGAAAATGGCAGACAAACATCTGAACACGTCCGCATTTGCCCGGGCTCTTTCAAAACCCGGTCTCTGGCTCCAGCGTCTCACCACAAAACCGGCAACACCCGAGATGCTTGAAGTGGCTGAAACTGCTGCAAAAATGGCACTTGGTTTTGACCTGCCGTCTGAGGTTGAAATTGTAGAGGAGAACGCAGAATGACAGCAAGGGTAAGCAGCACCGCCGGAAACAAGACGCTCCTCTGCACAGCACGAGAAGAACAGAAGAAGATAAAAGCCCGGCTTGATGAAATTGACAGCGAGCTCTGCAAACCGGAAACCCTTAGAAGCCGTACTCTCATGAAATCCCTTAACACCGAGCGATACAGTCTCGTCAGGATTAATGAAACTCTTGTTGACATTCTTGATACAGAATCTCTTCTTGAGGAAATGAAAGCTGCTTCCGCCGGAAGTGATACCGAGCTTTCCGAGATGGCAGCAGAGGAAATTCCAGAGTTAAAGGCAAGGCTGGAAAAGCTGAATCACAAGCTGAAAATTCTTCTTATTCCCCCCGACCCAAACGATCAGCGTGGTGTGGTCATGGAAATCCGTGCAGGAACCGGCGGTGATGAGGCTGCCCTTTTTGCCGGCAGCATCTTCAAGATGTACAACTACTACGCCCAGAAAAAGGGATGGAAGTCCGAAGTAATGGGCGCCAGGGAAAGTGACCGTGGAGGATACAAAGAAATCATCTTGAACCTCTCAGGCAACGGAGTCTACAGCAGGTTGAAATACGAGTCTGGAGTTCATAGAGTACAGAGAGTACCTGAGACTGAAACAAGCGGTAGAATTCACACATCAGCCTGTACTGTTGCCGTACTTCCAGAAGCTGAAGAAATTGATGTTGAAATTAAAAATGATGAACTTCGCATAGATGTGTACCGCTCAAG
The DNA here is from genome assembly GCA_023139045.1 of Candidatus Sabulitectum sp. Lineage (GTDB taxonomy): Bacteria > Fermentibacterota > Fermentibacteria > Fermentibacterales > JCC-6 > Sabulitectum. Next base: position 6,432 of record JAGLOJ010000004.1, on the reverse strand, counting down.
CGGCCCCGGTGGTCAGAGCGTAAACACCACAGACTCGGCAGTGCGCATTACCCACCTCCCCACGGGAACTGTTGTCTCCTGTCAGGACGAAAAAAGTCAGATCAAGAACAAGGCCAAAGCCATGAAGGTTCTTCGAGCGAGACTGCTTATCTTGAAGCAGGATGAAGAAAATGCCAAACGATCGGAGAGCAGAAAGAGCATGGTTGGCTCTGGAGACCGATCCGCAAAAATTCGCACCTACAACTTCCCGCAGGGGCGCTTTACCGATCACAGAATTCATCTGACGCTCCACAATCTTAATGAGATTCTCAGTGGTAATCTGGATCCGATTATTGAAGCACTTATCATGGCGGATCAGGAAAAAATCCTTGCGGCAAGGTCGAAAAGTAAATGACACTGGCTGAGGTTATTCACAAGACTTCCGGCAGGCTGGAAGCCGCAGGGCTTGAGGATTCCCTCTGGCAGACAAAAGTGCTGGTAGCACACGTAGTTGCCCTGCAACCTGGCCAGCTCCACTTGCAGAACAATCTCTCCTTTGACCACACACTGCAGGAAAAATTGTCTGCGCTTGTAGAAAAAAGGATATCCGGTATACCCCTTCAACACGTAATAGGTGAATGGGATTTTTACGGCAGAACATTCAAAGTTGACAGAAGAGCCCTGATACCCCGACCGGAAACAGAACTTCTTGTTGAATTCATCACAACAGCAGAATTGCCCCCCAGGCCCCTCATAATGGATGTGGGCACCGGTTCCGGAATCATTGGCATTTCTCTCGCTCTTGAGATACCGGGCTCCAGAGTGACAGGCACTGACATATCCACCGCAGCTATTGAACTGGCCCAGGAGAACAAGCTGCTTCTGAATGCGGAGAACTTCTCAACTGTAAACTGCAATCTGGCAGAAGAACCAGATAAACAATTTGATGTAATCGTTGCCAATCTTCCCTACATTCCTTCAGAAGAAATTTCAGGTCTTCATCCCGAGGTGAAAGACCACGATCCTCTCCGGGCGCTGGATGGGGGAACCAGGGGAACTTTGCTTATATTGGAGCTTATAAAAAGTGCCCCGGGCAAGCTGAAATCGGGTGGCCTGATCGTTCTTGAAACAGGTTATGATCAGGAGGATGCGGTTCCAGCCTTTTTTCCGGAGGATCTTTGGGCCGACATCCGAACCCATAAGGATATGGCAGGGAATCACAGAATGGTAACAGCCCGGAGGAGATAGCAATGGCTTCGAAGATCGGAGTACAGATTGGTAAGGTTGCAATTGGCGCCGGGGCACCTGTTGCAGTTCAATCCATGACAAATACTGCGACCTCTGACTGCCTGGCCACTCTCGAACAGATAGAAAAGCTGGCCTCTCTCGGTGCTGAAATTCTCAGGGTATCCGTTCCGGATGACTTGTCGGCAGATGCTCTTCACAAAATCGTAGAAAAGTCACCGGTTCCAATAGTGGCAGATATTCACTTCCGGGCGGATCTGGCAATAAAATCCATTCAGGCCGGAGTACACAAACTCAGACTCAATCCAGGTAACATCAGGCGCACAGATGATGTGCACAGAATTGCCGAACTTGCAGGAAAACAGGGCATCCCCATCAGGATCGGGGTAAATTCCGGTAGTATTCCCGGTGACCTCCGGGACAAGTACAAAGGTGTAAATGAGGATTCAATGTGGGAAGCCGCTGAGAGGCACATAGCTCTTCTCACCGAAACCGGCTTCAGGGATATAGTACTTTCCCTGAAGGCATCAGATCCTATGCTCACTGTCAGAGTAAACAGAAGAGCTGCTGCTGAATGCCCCTATCCCCTGCATCTTGGGGTTACTGAGGCCGGACCCAGGGGAACTGCCGGAATACGAAGCGCAGTTGCCATGGGCATTCTCCTGAATGACAACATCGGTGATACCATCAGGGTGTCCATTTCAGGTTCTCCCGAGCCGGAACCCGTTGCCGGCTGGGAAATTCTCTCTTCGCTTGATCTCAGACACAGATTCGTTAGAATCGTAAGCTGTCCCACCTGTGCCCGGAGCAGACTTGATGTAGAGGCTCTTGCGCTTAAAGTTCAAAAAATGGTGCAGGGTCTCCAACTACCTGTAACGGTTGCTGTGATGGGCTGCGAAGTAAACGGTCCGGGGGAGGCCAGAGATGCAGACATCGCTGTTATTGGAACTCCTTCCGGATTCATGCTCTGGAGAAGCGGTGAATCTCTTGGAACCATTCCTGAAGATAAACTTGAAGAACGACTCATAGAGGAACTTAATAATCTTGAAAGGCGGGCATTGAAGTGAGCAGCGGAATAATCGAAGCAGTTCAGAACAAACTGAAAGAAAAGGGAATCGAGGAGATTGATATCAGATTTACCGATCTTCTGGGATACTGGAGACATGTGACCATTCCGGTTGCTTCCGCACCCAGTGATCTTTTCCTGAGAGGAGTAGGGTTCGATGGATCCACTCTTGACGGAATGAGCAAAGTAGAGTCCGGTGATCTTGCGCTTGTACCAGACCCGAGACGGCTCTATTTCGATCCCTTTGCAAAAAAGAGAACTGTTGCACTGTTTGGGGATATTGTAGACTGTGCTACCGGTCACCCGTACTCACGGGATCCCAGAGGAATAGCGAGAAAAGCCGATAACCTTCTAAAGTTCCTCGGAATAGCCACCGACAGTTTCTGGGCTCCCGAATTCGAATTCAACCTGTTCGATAAAGCCCGATTCTGGAACAAGCCCGGTGAAATGGGTTACGAATTCGGCAGTATTGAGAACCCCGGATCATCCGAAGACCCGGCATCTCACGGCCTGGTGCATCCAACGCACAGCGGTTATCATGCAATGTTCCCTGTGGACAGCCTGCACGATGTTCGAGGAGACATGGTTTCCAGAATGCAGGATGCTGGAATCAGCGTAAAGTATCACCACCATGAAGTAGGTCGATGGGGACAGTCTGAAGTTGAAGTAAATTTCTCCCCTATGCTCATGAGTGCTGACAATGTAATGATTTCCAAACACATTATTCGCAATGTTGCCCTTCAAAACGACATGGCAGCAACCTTCATGCCCAAACCCATCCCCGGTGAACCGGGTAACGGAATGCACTTCCACCTTTACTTTGAAAAGGCCGGTGAGCGAATATTCTTCAACAAGGATGGCTATTGCAGCCTCAGTCCCACCGCCAGAAGTGCCATCGCTGGAATTCTTCACCATGCCAGAGCCCTCTGCGTCTTCACAAACCCAAGCGTAAACAGCTACAGGCGACTTGTCCCCAACCAGGAGGCACCTGTTTACAGGTTCTTCAGCGGACCCAACAGATCTGCTGCAATCAGAGTTCCAGCTTATGCCCGTACTCCCAAGAAGATGAGATTTGAATACAGAGTGCCCGACGGCACCTGCAACCCTTATCTTGCAATGTCTGCAATGCTTATGGCGGCAATCGACGGCATCAAAAAAGAAATGGTTCCAGAGGATATGGGCTTCGGACCAATTGATGATAATGTTTTTGCACAGGGCTACGACACCTCTGATCTCACATGTCTTCCAACCAGTCTTGATGAGGCGCTGGATGCCCTTGCTGAAGACAGGGAGTTCCTGGAAAGCGATGATGTATTCACCCCCGACCTCATCGACGCATTCATTGATGTTAAGCGGAAGGAAACAGATCTGTTCAAGGGCAACCCGCACCCTCTTGAGCACAGGCTGTACTTCTCATTGTAAAGGAGTGATAATGAAAAGATTGCTTACAATAGTCAGCATTGTTTTCCTGCTGGCCCTCCTGGCCTGCGGAGACAGTGCAGATCCGGGTGAGACACAGCAGGCACCCGACACCGGAACAACCGGCCAGGGGATGGCGCTGCCCGAGATTGATCACTGGCTGGTAATAACCGATTCAATCGGCGTGGAGCTGGGAGATTCCAATCTTGTTTTTGGTAAAGTTGTTGCCGCGCATTTTCTGCCTGACGGCAACATAGCCGTTGCTGATGTGATGAAAACCAGAATCAGCATATTCTCTCCTGAAGGAGAATACCTTGCCACCGTCGGTCGCAAGGGAAGCGGTCCCGGTGAGTACTTGATGCTCACAACATTCGCAACTACATATGATGGAGGCCTCATCGTTCCTGATGCAATGGGTGGGAAACTCAATTTCTATGATTCAGAGTTTAACTTCACAGATGCAATGACAGGATTCTTCCATACTCCCCCTATATTGATCTCTCCGATTGAGGGAGGATTTGTAGGTCTCAAGCCCGAATTCGACCAGGGTGAAGAGGAGATGCACATTGGTATGGGTCTCTATCTCTGGACAGACTCGTCCACCTATGAAGTTGAGTATGCCAGAAACATGATCCTCTTCGACATGAACGACCTTGGCGCTGCTGTAAAAACCATGGTTTTCTTCGATACCGACCGGAATAATAATGTTCTCAACGCCCCCTACTCCACTGAAGAGTATGTAATTACCTCACTCACACGGGATGGAGAACAGATCTGGCAGATTGTTGAAGATTATCCACGTGTAAAGAAATCAGATGAGGAAATCGCTGAAGAACGGGAACTGCTCAGATCAAGTTTGCTGGCCACCGGTATACCAACCGAAATAGCAGACAGCTTTCAGCTCGAGGAGTACAAGGTCTTCATCGGAGGGCTTGAAATAGACAACAAGAACCGACTCTGGGTTCTCAGCGGACTCTTTGACACCCCTGTATACAGAGTTTATGACTGTGACACAAGCGAATTCCTGTTCACAGCAGCCCTTCGTGCAGATGAGAGTCATGAAAATCTAGCTCTCTCTATCAACAGCTACGGAATCATGGGTTTCGAGGCAGACAGTGATGACTGGTCCAGGGTTTACATCATTACCCCGGAAGACCCGACCCTCTTCGAATAAGAGCATGTTCCAGCCTCTGCAACATCAAATAACCCGGCTCTGCGGAGCCGGGTTAATGCTATCAATTGGGACGCACTCCACTACAGTTACGCTTGCTCTCCAATTCTGAAACAAAACAGACTGGTGGTAAATTCATACTGGAAAGACTTACATCTCTTTGGCCATCAACAGATCAAGAGGACTCTCAACTGTCTTCTTTATCCCTTTCATCACATGCAGATAAATCCGTGTTGTTTCCAGATTCTTGTGCCCAAGCAGTTCCTGTATCTCGCACAGATCCACTCCTGCCATCAGCATATGTGTAGCAAAGCAGTGCCTCAGTGTATGAACACTCGCACGCTTATTGATACCGGATTTCAGAACAGCTCTACGAACAGCTTTCTGCACACATGAAGGATGAATATGATGTCTCCTGACATTTCCGGTGGAAGGATCAACAAAATACCCTGCTCCGGGAAACACATACTGCCAACACAGTTCCAACCCGGCTCCCGGATATTTTCTTTCCAGTGCTCCTGGGAGAAAAACCGGAACTCTTGAAGCAGCCAATATTGAGCGAACAACTTCCTTTTGTTTCTCGAGAAAAGGAACCAGCATTCTTCCCAAAACAGTAACCCTGTCTTTATCACCTTTGCCACTTCGAACAGTAAGAGAACAGTTTTGCAAATTCAAATCTTGAACACGAAGCCTTAAAGCTTCTGACAACCTTATGCCGCTGGAATAAATTAGGCGAAGAATATGCCCGGCGACCCCGTCAGCAGCTTCCAAAAGCTTTCTGACCTCCTCAGGAGTCAGCACAGATGGAAGTCGCTGAGATCGTCTGGCTCTTACCGCATTAATCCCAGATGGTTCAATACCCCAAATATTTCTGAACAGAAAAAGAATTGCATTGAATGCCTGATTCTGTGTAGAGGAAGCTACTTTTCTCTTTAGAGCAAGATGTGTTAAATAGTCGTGCATAGCACCATCCGAATTAGTTTCGAGTTTGTGCCTTTCGCAGTACCCAAGATACCTTGAGCACCATTGCAGGTATGACTTTTCAGTACTCGACGCATAATGCCTTGTTCTCAACCTGTTGCGCATCTCATCCAATGGCTCCAAATTGGAACCGACAGGTTCCTTCTTGTCGCGGCAGGTGTATTTTGTGCAGTACAATTTCACCGCTTCCAGCGCCTGTCTGATCTGCCAGCCCTCCTTACCCTCTTTTTCAAGAACATCTGCAAATACAGTTTCCTCGGGCTCCCCAAGAGAAAGGAACCTGTGCACCCACCCAACCATGTATGGAACCTGATTCTGTCGCACCAAGTCTTTGGCCATTAATTCACTTTTATACTGCTTTAAATACTCTATCATTTTGACACCTCCTGCATTAGTGGATTCCGCTAACCCACATAATTTCCGTGCTTTAGTGTACGTTTGTTTACTTGCGTTGTCAAGGGTGGTGCCGTTGACAGAGCTAAACACACTTTGCATGTTAGCCGAATAAGATGCATTCCCTGGATACACCGCACGCAGTAGAATCATTGTTCCCGAGACATGTGCAGATTCT
>JAGLOJ010000039.1 GCA_023139045.1 Candidatus Sabulitectum sp. | reverse complement strand
CACAATTCCATTTCCGGGCCTTCATTGTCTCCCGATGCACTGCCCGGAATAACAGGTACCGGGTAGGAACAGGCAAGGCTGCCGCTGCGGCTGCCGGGAGCGAAATACCTGACTCGACCCAGCTTACCGGTTTGAGCAAAAGATGGAATGAACATCTCAGCGGTAAAATCGGGAGATGCCCCGGCAAGCCCTCTGTAAAAGACGCCTGGTGTTGACAGGTAATCAATCAGGTAACTGTGGTTGTGTGTGTAATATGAATCCACCACAGCGGACTCCCAGGCAGTGAGTATTACGAGGCCATCTCTGTTCAAAGCCCCGTCAATTTCACACAGCTCCGAAGTGAACATTTCAGGATCGGCAACAGAAAATCCAGAATCCGGTAGAGCCAGATGAAGTGAACCGTCTCCGAATACGATGTAAGGTTTATCGTTACCAATGAATCCGCCATCCAGCAGGCCCAGCCACTGGCATTCACCAATGGAGTACTGGGGTTCTGAAAGCAGATGATTTAAAATTTTTGTGAAGTAGCTGGCATTGGGTCCTCCGTAACTGGTGCTGGCAGCTCCGCTTGACACAATGGCTCCGCCGCCCGTGGCTACTGTAACCTTTTGTGCCATACAGGGGTGGGAAGGATTCTGAAACACCCCCACATCACATGAACCAAAAAATGAGTATGGCAGTCTGGGGCCGCACGAGAGCAGGTTAACATCCTCGATGAACAAAAGCCCCTCGTCTGCTATCTGATCAAAACTGCCGTGTCCAAGAAAAAACGAAACAAGAGCACCCTTGCTCCAGGTCTCAATATAGGCCTGCCTGGCTTCGGGTTTCTTCCAGTTGCTGTTCCAGTCATAGTTAATCAAATAGTGTCTCAGGGGAATGAATCTGTCTGGAACAACAGTGGCCATGATCTTTTCGGCATCCCTGGTATGGTATGTTTCATCGGTAGTTGGATTTCTCGGTGATCTTTCGTCATCCGCAGCACCAAGAACAATTGATTGCCAGGTGCCGCTTTCCTGCGTGGGATCGCTGTATTCAGCGGAACGCTGGGCGACAAGCTGAAGCTCTGTTCTGCTGTCAACCGCGATTCGACTTACTGCCGCCTGGGGAAGAGATCCATTCTGAACCACGGAATAAAGAAAGTCACTGCAAACCGGTAAAGTACCGTGATAACTGTACAGGATCACATCAATGGGGCACGGTTTTGCCGTGGTGAAACCTCTGGGGTCATAATGACCGGTACCTGCAAGAACCAACTGATCAGGAGGGTTGCTCCAGTGCTTCAACGTATGGCTGATAAAAGCTCTAATGGCACCGGGATCTCGCACTCCACCGTTGAATTCATCATAAATTTCAGTCAGGCTCAAAAAGAGGGCATCGGCATCCGACCTGCCACGGGTGAACAGAGGCATGTCTGCGGCATACTCATCGGGATAGATGTACACCGTACTTCCAGAGGAAATGGTTTCCACGATTCTGCCGGGGCTGCTTGATGTAACACTTACAGGCTCTCTGAAATCTCCACCGGGAACCACCCACATCACGGGTTCACTCCAGCCATCCGGCATGTCAATCTCAAAATCCTTCCCGGCTGGAATATCAATTCTTGCAACGGCGGTATCACTGAGTGCCACACAGACAAATGACTCATTGCCAAGGTTCTGAGCCCAGGAGACTGTTCTTCTTTCTCCACCGGGAAATGACCTGTCAAGGGGCACCTGACACTGGCTGGACCAGCTTCTGAAGCCGGTCTCGGGGAAAACCTCAAACCAGTTTGTATAAACCGTGAAAATCGATTTGGTCGCGTTCAAATCCTCAATCTTCAGAGCAAGGGAATTGCCGCTGTTCTTGAGGTGCGTAACCGGGAATTCCCAGAGCAGCAGCCCTGCACTGGTAATCGTATCAGCCATTACTTCACCGTTTACTGTGGCTGTAAAGAGAAGTCTGCTGCCGTTTTCAACGCTCAGATTGATTCTCATAGTTCCGTTACCGGTAGTTCCGGGAGAGGTGAAGTTGTAGTATGCCGTGGTTGAACTGGAAGATGAAATTCTGTCCCAGGCAAAAAGATCTTCAAATACAGAGAGGTTGTAAGCAAGTGTATTATTCTGCTCAAAGTGCAGCCTGTTCGTGTAACTTGTTCCCAATGAGGGAGCCCCGGTGAGAGACCCGTTAAGAATCTCCATAAAAGAACCGCCCGAGCCGCCCCATGTAAGCCAGTAGGTGTTCAAGCTGTCATATCTGCTGTTGAAATGCCCGGACTGGAATTCTTCCCACCAGGAAAGACCGCGACCGTAGAAGATCACCCGGTCAGAAGAATCAAAAGTACCGTCTCCGCCGTCATCAACATAGATCGGCACATCCCGGGGTTCAAATGTATCCTCAGCCGGGTTCTCCGTACTCATCATTCTGCCCCGTCCGGTAATCATGGAAAAACTTGCGGAGGGCATTCCGACTGCCTCGGGAATCAGCTCTGCTCTTACCTCGAAAACACCGGCGGTATCCACCATGACCTTTGCCCAGGGTTTACCCCAGAAAGGGCTTTCGGCCCTGGGTAAGAGTGGCGTTCGCCAGACTTCATCCGTGCCGAACACTGACCTGAATATCTCTCCCTCATGGCCGTACACAGTTTCGGTTCGGACAGATCTGTCGCAATCCAGATCAATTCTCAGTGAACCCGCTGCCAGCAGCTCTCCGTTCTGAACAACAACAGGGCGAAGACGAACTGCTATGTAACCGGCCCGCCTGAAAGTGCCGCTGCCTGCAACCTCACCCCAGCCCGGCTGTACGGCGGATAAGTCTGCAGCAACAAATCTCTCATGTCCAGCATCATCAAACTCAAGGGCGGCAATTACAGGAACAGCCCCCAGTGACCTGACCACCGCTGGAACCACTGTAACTGAAAAACTTTCACCGGGGGGTATGGGAATCATCACTGTTCTTTCGGGAAGAAGAACCGTACCATCCCCAGCATTCGAGAACCCCGGGGCACTTACCCCGTAAAACCCCTCATCCACCTGCTCAATGGATACATCACCAATCGACCAGACCAGTTCATCCTGGGTATCCAGAAAATAAGACTGGGAAAGCAGAGCAATAACAACGACTGCTGAAAACATTTGACCTCCAGTTACAGCTCTGAGAGTTGCAGAAGGGGCATGTCACCGTCTTCTTCTCCCGGAAATCTCTCCTCTGCAGGAATAATTTCGGATTTAATTCTTTCTTCCTCCATGGTTACCATACCCTTCTGGGTATTGATGAAGGAATTCATTTTCAGAAGAATTTCCATTCTTCTGTCCTGAAGCTCTCGAATGGCTTCTGTCAGTATCTGAACCCGTTTCCTGGCCTCGTCAAGCATCTTCTGAGACTTCAGTTCGGCATCTCTGATAATGAGATCCGCTTCGCGGTTTGCTTCCTCCCTGGCCACATTAGCACTTCTCTGCTGTGCAACAAGCACCTCGCGTACTGCACCCTCCATTCGATCAAAATCACTTGCCCTGGCTCTTAGTACTTCCAGTTCCTTGGACTCAATCAGAGTGTTCTCAGCAACATCTTCCCAGGCATCAGCCAGCATTTCAAGAAAGGCATCCACCTCTCCCGGATCATAGCCCCTCATACCCTTACGAAATTTCTGCCGCCTTATATCAAGTGGAGTAACACGCACGGAACCCCCCGTTTCCTTGTGAGTACTAAGTACTGAGCACATTTAATGTTGCTTCGAATATCGTATTTTTCAATCCGATTGCAAACTCTTAAAGCTGTGCTCTCATTGAAGTAAAAAGTTTCCTGAAGGCTGTAGCAGAAATTCTCACATTTTTCTTGAACCGAAAAGCCTTCTTCCCAGACGCACCATAGTGGAACCCTCCAGCACAGCAAGAGTAAAGTCATCACTCATACCCATGGAAAGTTCTGGAAGAGATACCTTCAGCCTGGCTTCCAGCGAATCACGAATCTTCCTGAGATTCTCAAAAGCTTTTCTCTGCCTTATCTGGTCACTGCCAAGAGGGCCAATGGTAAGGAATCCCCTGACGGGCAGTTCAAGTTCAAGCGCTCTTCCAAGTACGCTTTCGAGAAGAACAATATCGGGAGGAAAGCCTTTTTTGGCTGATTCCCCGGAAGTATTCACCTCCAGCAGAATCAGTGGTGATGCGTTTCTGCGTGCTATTTCTTCAATAATCTCAATTTTGTGAACCGCATCAAGACAATGGAAGTCTCTGACTGCCTGACGAACTTCCTTGCGGTGTAACACGCCAATGGCATGGAACACTGCATAATCCAAACCAATCTGCCTGATCTTTCTGCCACCTTCGGAAATTCTGTTCTCTCCGATGTGCCTGATTCCATTTTCCACAGCTGCTGTTATGTACTCCGCAGGATGAGTTTTCGTAACAGCCATGATTGATACGTCCTCCGGCTGTCTTCCAGCCCTGTCGGCGGCTTCAGCGATCTCAGCAAGAGCAGAATCCGTGTTCTCTTTTACTTTAGCTAGAAGTTCTACCATTACTACCCCTTTGAATTTTTCTTACTTCCACCACGGGAATCAGTATTATAATCCTAAAGTACGTAAATACTATGAACGGAGGCAGCCCTTGAAAAGCATATGCGCCATTTTGCTCCTTGCAGTTGTTTTCTCTGCGACTGCAGCTCCTATTTACGGCTCTCACAACCCAATCGCCTCAGCTCTTCACGATGATCAGATGAATGTTTTTCGTGAATTATCGTGTGGAGTTGGAGAGGGAGAGGCGGCACAGCATCGGCAAGACTATTCTGCTTATGATACAGCGATGTGTGCCGTTTGAGTAAAACTGATCCGAAAGATAAATATGAGGTATGATGTGACAGAAAACAGCAAAGCATGGGTTGGGAGTATTCTTCGAAGCACGGGATATGATCCAAAAAGCAGCTACTACTACATTGTACTTATCAGTGCTCCGGTACTGTTAACGATATATCGATACTTTACTGAAGCACAAAATTTTATGATTTACCTCCCCGGCCTGAACGGCAGCGTTCACGGTGAAGTTTACGCCTACCTGCTGGAGTACCTTTCCTTCTTTATCCTGATGCTGATCTTTCCATTGCTAATATCAGCATTCTATGGAAAATCAGATGTATTGATATCTCTGCTTTCGTTCACCGGCCTCCGGAAGAATCTCTTATGGGCACTGCTTGCAATTGCAGTAATCGTGATACCATCTGCATACTATGCATCCACGTTGTCACCCGTTCTGGCGGAGTATCCGCTTCCCAGGGCTCTCTTGCAGAATCAGCAGTTGCTGCCTGCTTATTTCACGGGGCTCTTCTTCCTCTATTACCTGCCGTGGGAGTTTTTTTTCAGAGGCTTTCTGCTTTTCGGTCTGAAGAACAGATACGGTACTGTACCTGCTATTCTGATCCAGACAATTTCTTCGTGTCTTGTACATATAGGTAAACCAACTCCCGAAATGATCGGTTCTATTCCGTTTGGAATCATCTTCGGAATTATTGCAATCCGCTCGAGAAGCATCTGGATTGTTGTACTGCTCCATGCCGCCCTTGGTATATTCACAGATCTTTTCATAATTTATTGAGGGTAACTAATGTCAAGAGTTTTAATCACCGGTGCAAATGGTTTCATAGGCTCTCACCTTGTAGAGGAGTTTCTCAAAGAAGGTCACCAGGTCTGTGGTCTTGTTCGAACAACTTCGGATCTCAGTCTGATTAAGGATATGGATGTTGATCTGAGGTACGGAGATATAACGGACCCCTGCAGTGTAGAGGAATCTCTTAATGACGTTAATATCGTAGTACACAATGCCGGGCTTGCTTCCGACTGGGGATCTCTTGAATCGTTCAGAATGATAAATCTGGAGGGCACAAAGAACGTGGCCAGGGCAGCAGCGAAAAACGGAGTCCGTCGCATAGTTCATATGAGCAGTACCGCCATCCATGGGTTCAATCATGATCATCCAGCATCTGAAGATGATCCGAAGAACCCTGTGTTCAACTACGGGATCTCCAAACTTGAAGCTGAAAACTGGGTATTGGCATTCGGGAAACAAAACGGTATTGAGGTCACTGCCATCAGACCTGGGAATGTGTTCGGACCCTGGGATCACACTTTTATAAAAAAGTATATAGAGGCCATGGTTAGCGGAAAAATCGCCTATGTAAATAATGGGCAGAGTCTAACCTGTCCAACCTATGTTCGCAATCTTGTACACGGCGTCTATCTGGCCTCTTTCCATGAAAACGCTCCAGGAGAAGCCTTCATTATCACAGATGGGTTACGCATTAACTGGAAGCAATTCACAGAAGCAATTGCCGATGAACTGCACATCCGTTACCCGAGGCTGAGTATCCCGCTGGGACTGAGTTTGCCTCTGGCCTCTCTGGCAGAATGCTTTTACAGGCTGATGAAGTCAGATCACGCACCTCTTATCACAAAGTACCGCATGTATAACGCAGGCACGAATTACCATTTTTCAATACAGAAGGCCAGGGAAATTCTGGGATTTGAACCTGTTACCGGTATGAAAAAAGCCATTGAACAAACTGTTCTCTGGTTCCGGAATGAACTGATATGACCACAACAAAAAAACAATTTGCCAGCGCAATTATTGTCAGCATTGTGTATTTCTCCTGGATGTACTTCAAGATTGAGGTGCGTCCGGATCACTTGATCAGCTATGCTTTTTTCGCTACACTGTATTTCTACAATGAGCGCACACGCAAATTTTTCTTTGCCATGTGTCCTTTCATCATCTACATCACTGTTTACGATTCCATGAGGGCATTCCCTAATTACATGTACAACACCATACACATTGAGGATTTGTATCTGCTGGAAAAACAGTACTTCGGTGTTTTCTTCAATGGCCATCTGGTCACACTCAACGAGTTTTTCGCTAACCATCAGCACGCTGTATTTGATGTCATTTCCGGTGTTTCATACATAACATGGGTACCCATGCCACTGGGTTTCGCCATGTACCTTTACTTCACTGGAAAAAAGAACATCTACATCAACATGGCATTCCTGTTTGTGCTGACCAATCTTATCGGTTTCCTTGTGTATTATTTCTATCCCGCTGCACCTCCGTGGTATGTAGATGTATGCGGCTTCAAGTTTTACCCGGATACTGCATGTATTGCCGCACGACTTGGAAACTTCGACGCTCTTGTCGGCTGGCCGTTATTTAAAACCTTCTATAGTGGAAATGCAAATGTGTTTGCTGCAGTACCGTCACTTCACGCTGCCAATCCGGTAACCTGCCTTCTAGCAAGTTTTCAGTTGAAGAACCGTATTCTTACAGCTGTTTTTCTTCTGGTTACCTGCGGCATGTGGTTCGGAGCAGTCTACGGCAACCACCATTACCTGATTGATGTGCTTGCCGGGGGAATGACTGCACTTGCTGCATTCTTTGTTGTACGGGTTCTTCTTCGGAAAACTGAGATGAACAAGTACCTGTTGAAGTATGAGAAATTGATTTGACCTGATCTGAAACGGAAAGTGCCATCGTATGCGTGCGGGCTTAGATCCATTCCCTCTGCGGCAGGTGCATCCGCAGTGACCGCGAATGGATCAAGCGGACCTTCAGGATAAAGCGGAGCGACCTCTGCCTCCACCGGAACATCCTGTTGTCCCGGAGTTTGACTGAAAATAGGCATTAAGCAGCAGTGCCTCACGGTCACTGGCGAGATAGAGAGCAAAGAAACCTCAACAGAACGCGTCCCGAGCGGGTAGCACGGAGAACAACCGGGGAATTACTACCCGAGCGCGTCCCGAGCGGGTAGCACGGAGAGCAACTGGGGAATTACTACCCGAACGCGTCCCGAGCGGTCAGCACGGAGAGCAACTGGGGAATTACTACCCGAGCGCGTCCCGAGCGGTCAGCACGGAGAGCAACTGGGGAATTACTACCCGAGCGCGTCCCGAGCGGGTAGCACGGAGAGCAACTGGGGAATTACTACCCGAGCGCGTCCCGAGCGGTCAGCACGGAGAGCAAAGAAGCCAATACCCGTTCGTGTGATTGCAAATGCCACCCGTTGTATTGTCGGTTGGGCTCCTAAAAGAAGTGTCTTGCCAGACCGAGAACTCCCTGGCTCCAGGGGGCTCTGTGTGTTACTCCATCACTTTTCTCAAATTTGCTTTCATTATCAAGATACCACTGGTAATTCCGTAGAAGAGCATCCTTGTTGGAATACTTCGGAGTAAACCCAATCAACTTCTCAGCCTTCTCTATGGAAACAAAGGAGTCCTTTGTGGCTGTCTTGTAAACCCAGGGATACAGAGGTGAAAGATTGAAAAAGTCAAGCACCTCAAGAGCAAAGATAACCAGATGTGCAGGAGATTCCTTGATCTTCCTGCCGAAACCCGCCTTGTCCAGAACGACCTGGTAATCTTCCCGCATTGTGGAAAATACCTTTGCCCCAATGTTGAATTCGGTGTTTACCGCTTCTGTATTTGCGTGTTCAGCAGAGATAATAATGGAACTGCACAGATCTTCAACATGCAGAAGCTGATAGAGATTTTCGCCTCTGCCGATCATGGGAAAACTTCTACCCTCAGATGCCCACTGATAGAAAATAGCAAAAACACCAAGTCGTTCCGGTCCGACAAATGATTTTGGTCTTATGCTTGTAATAGTCATTCCCTTGTCACGGAACTTGTGAACTATCTTTTCTGCTTCGATCTTCGTATGACCGTAGGGCCCTACACCCACCAGAGGATCATCCTCGAATAACGGGTGTTTTTCAGGAATGCCGTAAACGGCTGTGGATGATATGTAAATTCCCCGCTTAACTCCATACTTGTGTGCAGACTCAAGGACATTGCGGGTACCTTCGATGTTGGTTGAAAGAATATCAGATTTCTTGTAAAGAGGAAGTGCAGCTGCTCCGTGCATGAAAACATCAATTCCCTGAGACATGCATTCATCAACTGCTTCTCTGTCTCTGATATCCACAATACGATGATCAATACGGTCGGCCATATCGGAGTAGGTAAAAGGTGCAATATCAATGGAGACAACCTCATGACCTTTTTCTACAAGAGCACGGATAAGATTTATTCCCAGGAAGCCGGAACCTCCTGTCACTAGCCATTTGCTCATTCTAATCCCTTCTTAATTTTATGATCGGTATAATGGCTGGGAAATTAACCGGAATCTGATAGAAAGTCAATAGGAAAGGGAGGATTCCTGAAAATCCTCCCTCTTCCAAACACCATTCAATCCGGATTATCTAAGGACAGCAACCTGTCTTCTTACAATTTCACCTGTGCTTGTGGTAAGTCTGATGAAGTACAGACCTGTCTCCTCAATGCACATGCTCTCCACGGAACCAGCATTGAACTGCTCAATCGAGCGACCGGAGATATCGAAAATCTCAACTGTTCCCGTTGTTCCCCGAGGTACAAAACTGGAAACTGAAAATGCACCTGTTGTGGGATTCGGCCAGGCACTGAGTACAGAACTTGTTACTACCGGGAATGTTTCAGGGTCGTAAATACCCATGCTGCTGAGGTCTAGAAAGCTGGCATTCAAGACTTCCTTTGTTCCTGTGGTGTACTGAACGAAAGTTGCCACATTTAGATTGTCATATGGATGCTGCGCCGGACTCAGTGAATAGGCTCCTGAAACCTGTATGGTCTTGGGATAGGGTCCAGTAAAGTTAAGTACCCTTCCTGAAGCTCCCAGAGGGAAAGCAACGGGAATCCACATCATTTCCTTACCGTTGTAGCCACCCCATGCAGAAGTTGCGATCTCGTGATCTTCCAGAATTACACACCAGACCTTTATTGTTCCCGATGCGGGGGCCTGCTCGGCTGTAACTTCAATATAGGCAGTTCCGCCGGTATCATCTCCGACCATATTTACATCAATATCCATATATGATGGTACCGCAAGTCTGTTATTGATAGCGGTATTGTAGCCGGATGGTGAAGGGGCGGCTGATAAACCGTCAATTTTTACAGTTGGTGTTGAAGTGATACCGTAGAAACTTTGCCGACCCCGGTTGTATGCATTGCCAGCCGGACCGTTGTGGAACATATAAACAGGTGCGACATCACCAGATGCAACCAGTGGATTAAGAGCAGATTTAACAGCTGACCAGCTGCTGAAGCATGAACCTCAACCCGTCTGAGTGTAGTACTCCCAAAGAACCACCCTGTCCGCTGCAAACCCTGCAACGGCAAGAATGAGCAGTGCAAAAACCGTCAATTTCATAACATCACCCCTTTCAAAGCAATGGCTTTAAAAAATATAGCTGGAAATTCCGCAAGAAGCAATACATACCATACAGATACATAATTAATTACTTGACTGATATCCGCATCACAGAATTTGAGGTTACCAATACGGCATCCACAGCGCATTGCCCCTGATATCCTGCTGAGCTCATCCATCCTTCTGCTGCGTTTCTGATCCTGGTGAGTTTTGCTTCGTCAATCTTTTCGATCGCCTGTTTGCAGGCACCGGTGAATGTGGATTTGACCTCAACAAAGACTACATAATTATCCTTCTCCACGATGAGATCGATCTCTCCAGATGGCGATCGCCAGTTTCTTTCCAGTATTCTGAAGCCAAGATTCTCGTAGTAACGAGCAGCTCGGATCTCAGCAGCTTTCCCGGGATTAAGAGGATCCAGAGGGAAAAGTGACATCTGACCGGTTTGATACATTTTGCTCAACGGAGCAAAAGACATTCTGTGAATAGGAGAAGGACCCACCTTCTTAAGAACACCAATGTGTGCCGCAGTACCATATCCTTTGTGCCTGTCAAAACCGTATTCCGGGTATTCTTCGTGGGCCTTCAGCATAATGTCATCACGGGTAACTTTAGCTATAACACTTGCTGCAGCGATTGAAAGGCTTTTCGAGTCACCCTTCACAAGAAATCTGGAGGGTGCTTCAAGACAGGTAACGCTGTTCCCATCTATAAGAAAAACATCTGCAAGGTCGACAACGGATTTCATGGCTCGTTTGAACGAAGTTCTTACAGCCCAGGCCATCCTGTTTTCGTCAATCTCTCCGGGGGTAACAATACCCAGAGACACTGCCTCTGCCGACTCCTCAATAACAGGCTTCAACTGTCTTCGTAATTTGTCTGTAAGTTTCTTGCTGTCAGTAAGGATTTCGTTGTTAAAATCTGGAGACAGAACAATCGCACAAGCAACAAGAGGACCCGCTAAAGGCCCTCTCCCTGCTTCATCCAAGCCGGCGATTACGCCATACTCAGACCTGTAACGCTGATCGAAAAGGTAAAGTTCTGACACTTTACTTCTTGTAGACTCTGCGTTCCTTGATTCTTGCTGCACGGCCTGTCTTCTTCCTGAGGTAGAAGAGCTTGCTTCTGCGAACCTTACCATGTCTGGTAATTTCGATTTTGGCAATTCGCGGGGAGTTCAAAGGGAAAACCCTTTCGACACCCACGCCACCGGAAATCTTCCTTACCATAAAGGTCTCATCAATTCCGCCGCCTCTGCGGGCAATCACAGTACCCTCAAATATCTGCACTCTGACCTTGTCGCCCTCAATCACCTGATAGTGAACACGAACGGTATCACCCGTTCGAAAATCGGGGAGATCTGTTTTAATCTGTCCCTGACTTACACTTCTCAGCAGTTCATCCATTGTCCTGCTCCTTCGCACGGTCCGCCTCTTTCATTATTTCAGCGAACCGTATTTCAGTCTCTACTTCATCACAATTTACAAGCAGATCAGGTCTGACTTCTCTGGTCTTTGCCAGAGCAGCCCTGAAACGCCACTCAGCTATTAGGGCGTGGTTACCGGACACCAGTTCCTCAGGAACTTTCATTCCCAGGTACTCTGCCGGACGGGTATATCTCGGATAATCAAGAAGACCCGTTGCGAAACTGTCACTGCGTGCCGATTCCAGTCGTCCCAATACCCCGGGAAGCCATCTGAACACAGCTTCAATAAGATACATTGCTGGAATTTCTCCACCTGACACTACCGCATCACCAACACAAATCTCATCGGTAACCACCTTACGGCGGAACCTCTCATCAACCCCTCCGTATCTGCCGCAAAAAACAATCAGTTTCCTGCATTCCGCAAGTTCTCTGGCGTAACTGGTATCCAGTGATCTGCCCTGCGGGGTCATCAAGGCTATTCTGGCACCTTCCCTCCAGGAAATATCCTTGAGGGTATCGAAAAGTGGTTCCGGCCTGAGAACCATCCCGGCCCCACCGCCAAACTGGTAGTCATCAACAGAGCCTCTCTTGTCCACAGGATGCCTGCGTATGTCATGCACCTGTACAGAGGCAATACCCTTTTCCAATCCTCTTCCAATTACTCCTGTTTCCAGGAAGGTAGAGAACAGATCAGGGAAGACCGTGGCAACTGCCACTTTCAGGGTGGGTTCTATATTTCCTCCAGTCCTTCCGGCAAATCAACAACAATGGTTCTTTCTGCCGAATCGACCTGCCCCGTAAGGGCAAGAACTAATGGGACAGGAAATAATCCGCCATCTCCTCTGAGAATCAATTGAGGATTTGAGTTGTTATACTCAACTTCTTCAACCGGGAATTTTTTTCCACGGGAGACGATGGTAAACTCAGAGAATCCGTAAACAGGAAGTGGAAATCCTGGTTTCAATACCTGGTCTATATCAACTTCAATTGATTCTCCGGTGAGTTCTGCCGCCTGTGTTTTCTTCCATACTTCAGAGCAATCCACGGTAACTCGTTCGTTGTCCCGCTTTCTGGATCTGGTTACCGTAAGAGTACGATCTCCAGCGTACAGCATCGTTCCCTCTTCAAGAGGTGCAGCAGGACCAAATACGAAAAGCTTCAGTATCATTCTCCCATGCAAACCATGGGTTCTCTCTATGAAGCCGTAAGGTACCCTTTTCTCCATAGTCTACTAGTCCATTATTTCTATTGTGGCCTTCTGACCGTGTCTTGCTGCAGCTGAGCGAATTATCATCCGCATAGCCTTGGCAATTCTACCTTCCTTACCTATAACGCGACCGAGATCTGCTTCCTCAACTCTGAGCTCGTAGACTGTCATGTCTTCCTGGGTGATTTCCTCAACAGATACACCATCAGGATTCTCTACCAGGGTGCGGGCCATGTGTTCAACGAGTTCTCTCATTTCATCCTCCGGTTTTGAAGTTAGCGGGTAACAACCTCATACTCACAGTTACTATGAGTTTCTGCTTTCACCCTTGATGAATACTGTCTCGGGCACAACACCTTCTTCACCCTGCAGTATACGGTTCCATTTTGCCATCGTACCGGTCTTGCGAAGCAGACTTTTCATGGTATCAGAAAGCTGTGCTCCGTTGCCCAGCCATTTGAAGACCTTACCCTCATCTACTTTCATTTCAAGGGGCTTCCGAAGCGGATCATAGTATCCGAGTATCTCGATGAAACTGCCACTGACCGCCCTGCGGGAATCAGCAGCCACTATTCTGTAGAACGGGGTTTTTGCACTTCCCATTCTTCGAAGTCTGATCTTTACCAATAGTCACCTCCAGTTTTGCGCACAGTCTCAGGCACAGTCCAGCGATACACTGCAGAGTCAAAAACTTTGCATGCTCGCGTCAGCGAAACATCGCCGCCATTCCCCTGCTGCTGCGCATTTTTTTCATCATCTTCCTCATGGTTCTGTATTCTTTCAGCAGCCTGTTAACGTCACTTACCGTTCTACCGCTGCCTTTCGCGATTCTTTTTCTTCTGCTCCCATTAATAGTTTCAGGACGCAGTCTTTCCTTTATGGTCATGGAATTTATCAAAGCTTCCATTTGTGTAAACTTGGAGGAATCCAGGTCAGCGGCAGCCGGACGCATTCCCTTGGGAAGCATGGCCATTAATTCGCTGAGAGAACCCATCTTCTTAATTTTTACCAGTTCCTTCCTGAAATCTTCAAGATTGAACGAGTTAGTCTTGATCTTCTTCTGAAGTTTCAAGGCTTCCTTCTCGTCGAACATCTCCTGAGCTTTTTCAGCAAGGCCGAGAATATCACCCATGCCCAGAATTCTACCGGCCATTCTGGACGGATCGAATTCTTCGAGACCCTTAACGCTTTCGCCAATTCCCATGAATTTTATGGGCTTTCCGGTTACTGACCGGAATGACAGGGCAGCCCCTCCTCTGGAATCTCCATCCATTTTTGTAAGAACAGCCCCGGTGAATCCGATCTGCTCATTGAATTCGAGAGCGACATTCACAGCATCCTGACCGGAAAGACCGTCAAGAACAAGAAGTGACTCGTCCGGGTTAGTTACCGCTTTTACCCTCTCAAGCTCACCCATGAGAGCACTGTCAACATGAAGTCGACCGGCAGTGTCAATAATGACAACATCATTGTACTGCAATGAGGCCTTGTGGATTGCAGCCCTGGCCACTTCTGCCGGATCCTTCTGGCTTCTGTCGCAGTAGAATGCGGTACCGGCCTTCTTTGCCATAACCTCAAGCTGATCAATAGCGGCAGGTCTTTGAAGATCAGCGGCGACAATCATACATCGACGGTTGTGTTTTTTCTGCAAAAGATATGCCAGCCTGGCGGCAGTAGTGGTCTTTCCGGACCCCTGAAGGCCGAGAAGAAGAATTACATGCGGCGGTTTCCCGGTAAATACAAGCCTCTCAACGGTTGTTCCAAGAAGCTCAACGATCTGATCATTGACGATCTTAACAACCTGCTGTCCGGGAGTAAGACTCTTTAGAACCTTTTCTCCCATGGCTTTCTCCGCAACTTCACTGACAAACTTTTTTGCGACCTTGAAGTTTACGTCAGCTTCCAGCAGTGCTCTTCTGATCTCCCGCATTGCATCGCTGATATTACTCTCTGAAAGAACCCCTCTTCCTGAGAGGTTTTTGAAAGTCTGTCCAAGTCGATCCGAGAGTTTATCAAACAACTGCGACTGCTCCTCAATAAGTTATAAAATGTCTTCTGTTCCAATTACACTACCTCAACAGGACGCACAAAGGCCACCTGCAAAGTCAAGCGATTATAACTGAATTGAGGAAGTTGTCAAAGGTCGCTTAGAAAGAGGATTCCCCGTGTCCCCCCGGACAGATAACTGTTCTGTCATTTCCATCAACAACCAGCAGGTAAAATTGATTGGTAGCAGGGCATACAAGGAGAGAATCATCAATGAGTGTCTGTGGAATTTCTGTAAAGGTAGTATCCTGCCGATATTCGAGATCCTGCATTGAATAGATCAGTTCCTCCCGGTTGATCCTGCACTTGTTTTTGTTCAATCTCGCCTGGATCTTATCAATATTGGAAATCGAAGTGCCGCATGCCGCGAAAAGCAGAACAGCGAGCCCGGTAAACAGTGATACATTTCTCATTTGAACACCTTCAAAGAGTTTATCGCCCCGGCACGATCGGAAGAAGAAGTAATGTACGAACCGCTGACAAGAACAGATGCGCCTGCATCAATCAGTATTTTTGCATTTGTGGAATCAACACCACCATCGATGGAAATCAGCACATCCTGCCGATCGGCATCATTAAGTATTCTCCGTACTGTGCGAATTTTTTTATTCATTGAAGAAATATGCTTCTGGCCACCGTAGCCTGGATTCACTGTCATTATAAGTACAAGGTCAATCAGCCCGGCAACCCACCGAACAATGTCAGGTGGTGTTGCAGGATTAAGAGCCAGCCCGGGGGAACAGCCGAGTTCCCTGATTCTTCCAAGAACACGATGAATGTGCTTCTCTGAGGATTCGGGATGAATGGTGATGTACCGGCAGCCTGCCTCTGCAAAACTCTCGATGAGACCTGCCGGTCGCTCCACCATAAGATGGGCATCTACCGGTATGGAAACAGTAGAGCATATCGATCGGGCAACCCCTGCGCCAAAAGTAAGAACCGGCACAAATACACCATCCATAACATCAAGATGTATCCAATCTGCACCGTCCCGCTCCAGTCCGGCTGCTGCACCTGCAAGTTCCCCGTGACGACATCCGAGAATTGACGGAGCTATAATTGTTCCCATTACCACTCTCCCCATCCACCGGCACCAATAGCACCGGTAACCACAGATACAGTGTCACCCTGCATGTAGTTCTCTCCGGAATACGGAAATTGCTCAAGTACAATACCCTCTTTAAGGATATCAGTTACCGGTCGTTCCTCAATAATCTTCATAACAAGTCTTCTGCCAACAAGAACACTCTCGGCTTCAGCAATTCTGAGCCCTACAAGAACGGGTACACCCGTCCAGCCCGATGATACCAGTAATCTCACAGGTCGTCTTACTGAAATGCTTTCCGCAAACCATGGAGCAACAGCAATGACCTCTCCCTCGGGAATTGAAGGATGCGGAATTCTTGTTCTTCCAGCAGTGTAAAGTTGCCAGTCTGCAATTTTTTCTTCTGCCCTGCTGGCTGAAAGACCCACGATGGAATCGGGATAGAAAGGCCTGAAAAGAGGTCCTACATTCCAGAAAATATTAACTGGAGCTCCACGGGGAACCTGGGTTCCCGCCGGTGGGTTCTGCCTTACCACCATTCCCATGGTCTCGAAATTACCATATTCGGTCCACTGGCCTGCAAGAATCAGGTTGCCGCCTTCAATGCTTCTCTGAGCCTCAGCGCGAGTCATCCCCAGTACATCGGGAACTGTAACAGGTGCCGCAGACGCTCCCATGGATGAAATAAACACAGGTGTGTCAAACACCATGGGGGCCGAGATAATACCTGAGAGAAACCCCAGACCGGCACCGACCACAACGAGCACCACAAAGAAAGCTATTTTGTTCAAGAAATCTCTTTTCCGCTTACCTTAAATAAAGTCTGTCTGCGCGGCTCCGCAATTACTACCCCTGAATTATACCCAAAATCCAGACTATCAGGGGAGCGAAAACTAATGCCGGAAGAAAATTGGCCAGTCTGATCTTCTTCAACTCAAGCATGTGCACCGCAATTCCCAGCATAATTACACCACCGGTTGCTGTTAATTCTGATACCATTACTTCGGTTAAAACCTGGCTGAAAAAGGAAGAACTCAGAGTCAAAGAGCCCTGAACAATCAGAACAACAATCGCAGAGAAAGTAACGCCCATTCCCATTACACTGGCAAATGCAACGGCAGTAAACCCGTCAAGAACGCTTTTTACCATGAGAAGAGAATTGTCTCCTGAAAGACCATCCTGTATTGAGCCGAGAATGGTCATTGGACCTACGCAAAACACAAGACTGGCAGTAACAAACCCCTGACTGAAACTTCCACCGGCAAGAAAGGGAAATCGGGATGCTTTTGCTTCAAGCAGATTCCCAAGTGAATCCAGATGCCTCTGCAGATGAAGAAGCTCCCCGGCAATGCCGCCAAGGGTAATACTTCCCAGCACAATAAGGATGTTGGAAGTCTCAAGAGCCATTTTCACTCCCAGGGCAATCACAACCAGACTCATTCCAGTTATGACAGTTTCGCGTATTCGTGCAGAAAGTCCTGAACCCAGCAGCGTGCCCAGAACTCCGCCAATAAGTACAGTAGCTGTGTTAACCAGTGTACCGGTCATCAGTTCTCTCCATCCAGTCCGATATCACTTGCAACTGTCCTCATGCCGTCGATCACATTCTGGATCAATTCCGGTATCTCAATTCCCAGCATAACTGCACCTTTCTCCATCACCTCACGGTTGGCCCCGGCTGCAAAATGCTTTGTTTTCCACTTCTTCTTCACCGATTTCACCTTCAGGTCCATCAGACTCTTTGATGGTCTTACGAGGACACATGCCGTAACCAGACCGGTGAGTTCATCAATTGCATACAGGTACTTCTCCATTACTGATTCGGGCTTAACATCACTGCAGACACCCCAGGCATGAGAAACCACTGCCCTCACATAATCCTCCGGCCATTCTCTTTCTTCAAGAATCTCCCGGGTTCTGGAGCAGTGCTGTTCAGGGAACATCTCATAATCAAGATCGTGTATCAGCCCGATTATCCCCCACTTGTCAGGGTCTTCACCCTTCTTTGCTGCCATCAAGCGCATAACAGCTTCCACTGAAAGAGCATGCCTGATAAGAGATTCATGGGAATTGTACTCTTTAAGCAGTGCAAGTGCATCTTCCCTTGATGGAATTTTTCCGGACATTTCAACTCCTTCTACACAAGTGACATGATTGATCTGAATCTGTGAAATTCGGTATCCACCGGAAGCCCTCTGCCTGTGAGCATGTTGACAATTTCCGGCTCATTGAACCGGATAAACGGATCAACCTTCATTTCATCACCCAGTACGGCCCGAACCAGATCGGGATTATATCTCGTCCTGTACTCTTTGATAAATGTATTTGCCGGCTCCAGTTCCTCTGCCTGATCAAGGTACTCAAGAACATAATCGTGACCTGCATACAGCATTGTATCGGGAGGAAGCGCAAGAATCCGCTTGATGGATCGGAAGAATCCTTCGAAGTCTCCCGTGAAACACCTTCCGACTTTGCCGTTAAACAGGGTATCTCCTGTTAATAGCGTCACCGAATCTGAAACAGACTGAGTCAGCAGTATGCCCGGGTGTGTGGAAAATATTGATCAGCATGTCTTCAAGACCAATGCTTCCCATTTCCGGAAGATTCTTAACATCCAGGAATTCCGCTCCACTGAGTCTGATAAGTTCCCTGTTGCCACAGGTATGATCTCCATGTGAATGGGTGTTGGTTACAAACACCAGTTTGAGCTTATTGCGACCAAGGTAATCCACCATCTCCATGACAGCGCCGCCGTCAACAGCCAGTGCATATTCATCTCCGTGAACAAGATATCCCAGATTATCAGTGCCGTACCTGAATTGAACAGTTATCACGGAATTATCCCTCCCTTGATGACTGACAGGAAACCGGGAAGAAATGCCCCATGGATGTAAATGCAAACCGGTCAAGCAGAAGACCCAATCTTTCCTCGCAATTCCTGAGGTTGCAGTAATGGGTAATTCCGGCTTTCGGGTGGAGAAGGATTCTGGGATGGTGCTGATCAAGTTCCCAGGGATGTATGTAAAATACACCGGTTACTCCATCATCCTCGAGTTTCTGAAATCCCTGTTCCGCAAATTTGATGATCTTGGCAATCTGATAATTCATGAGTTTCTGAAAAATTCACCCGGCCTTCTTGCTTCTCTCACCGATCATATTAACAACAATAATCTCACAGAAGCCGGGCATATAGCACACTCGCTGAAAGGTTCCGGAGCAAACCTCAGTGCCTCACTGTTCGTAGAAACAGCTTTTGAAATGGAACAGGCTGGTAAATCAGAGAATGCTCCCCTCCTGAGAAAACTGCTTCCTATTATCAAAGAACGCTATGACAAACTGATAGACACCATCAAGGCTTCAGGTTACAATATTGAAGAGTAATCCGTAACAAAAGGGGAGCCCGAAGACTCCCCATGAATCAGTGACTGATTACTTACTTTTTTATGATCCCGATTGGGAGCACAGTTCTGCCCTTGTCTTCATTGAGTACTTCAGCAGCCGCCAGATAGATGGCAGAAAGACCGCAGAGAATTCCTTCGAAGCCCGTGAACCTGAGAAAGAAAGGAGGCATAGTGAACCAGTGATCCACTGCAAGAAGCCAGAAAAGAGCTGTGACTGATGCGAATACAATCTGGATTGCTCTGTGCTTTCCAAAAGTTGCGAACCAGAGCCAGAAAGCAAGCAGTCCCCACATGAAAAGATACCAGCCTAAAAAGATCTTATCTGCTCCACCCTTCATAATAATGAACACAAGGGAGATCCAGAAGAATCCAAAGCTTGTGAAAGCAGTTGCGCCAAATGTGTTGTTTTTTTTAAACTCCACTATACCCGCGACGACCTGTGCAATGCCTCCGAAGAAAATACCCAGCGCAAGAATACTGGGATCGTTCAATTTGAAGAATCCTGCGTTATGAATGTTCAGGATCACGGTAGTCATTCCAAAACCCATGAGACCCAGAGGTGCCGGGTTCGCCAGCTTGTTTTCGCTCATCTGTGTTTCCTCTCCCGTATTGTTTCTATCAACTGTGTGTCTAGTCACAGGGGCGATTCTACAATGCTGGAAGCAGGTTTGTCAATGTAAAAAAAGGGAGCACCGTGGTGCCCCCCTTTACCAGCGGCTACATGCCGTATTTGTCTATGATGCCCTTTTTGTCCAGGCCGAGAATGCCGTACTTCTCACCGATTTTTTTGAAAGCTGCAACCGCTTTATCGATATGCTCTTTCGTGTGGGCTGCAGAAAGCTGAACTCTTATTCTTGCAGCACCTGACGGCACAACAGGGAAAAAGAATCCAATAACATAAATGCCCTCTGCATACATGTCGCGAGACATATCATTGGCCAGTTTAGCATTGTAAAGCATTACCGGTACGATAGGAGTATTGCCCGGTCTGATACACAGCCCGGCCTCTTCAACGCCCTTGCGGAAATAGGCGGCATTCCACTCAAGCCTGTCACGGAGTTCTGTGTCTTTTGTAACCATATCCATAACCTTGATAGATGCATTTACAATTGGCGGTGCCATAGAGTTTGAAAAGAGGTACGGCCTTGCGTTCTGACGACAGAGCTCTATAAGCTCTTTCTTGCCGGAAACGCAACCGCCGGAAGCTCCCCCCAGCCCTTTTCCAAAAGTTGTAGTAATCAGGTCAACCTGATCAATGCAGTTAAAAAATTCATGAGTACCGCGACCGGTCTTTCCAATAAAACCCGAAGCATGCGATTCATCAACAAGAATCATTGCGCCGTATTGATCACAAAGGTTGCACATTTCATCCAGTGGGGCCAAGTCGCCGTCCATGGAAAACACACCATCAGTCACCACAAGAATGTGGCGCTTGTCCTGATGAAGTTCAAGCTTTTTCTTCAGATGCTTCATGTTCATGTGCTTGAATGTATCGTACTGTGCAGAGCAAAGCTTAATACCATCGATAAGAGAAGCGTGGATAAGTCTGTCAGCCAGAATAACATCCTCCGGACCAAGAATTGATTCAAATACTCCGGAGTTTGCATCCATGCAAGAAGGGAAAAGAAGTGTATCTTCCATACCGAGAAATTCAGAAACCTTGTCCTGAAGTTCCCTGTGAATATCCTGTGTTCCACAGATAAACCGCACTGAACTCATTCCAAAACCGCGCTCATCCAAACCCTCGTGAGCAGCCTTAACCACTTCAGGGTGATTGGAAAGACCAAGGTAGTTGTTTGCACAGAAGTTCAGTACTTTCTTTTTTGGAGCACCCTCAGGGTATTCAACTTCTATCTCGGCATTCTGAGGAGAGCAGATAAATCTCTTCTCTTTGTAGATGCCCTTGTCTTTGATCGCCTGAATATCTGCTGCAAACAATCCTCTTGCTTTTTCGCTGTAAGCCATTATTCCTCCTGTTAAGCCTGGAATCTGCGAACAAGTTCACAGATTTTGTTAACGGTGTCAAAGGCCTCAGGTGTAGCTTCCTTGTCGGGCAGAGAAACATGGCACTTTTTCTCAAGGAAAACCTTCAGGGAAACCATGGAAAAACTGTCAACGATGCCGGAGGAGATAAGAGGAGTATCAAAATCCATCTCTATATCGTCATCCTCATCAACATACTCTTCTACCACGTATTCAAGAATCATATCTTTCATTTCATCAGCCATGATTGTTCCTTTCCTTAATCGTCTTCAAGGGTTGAAAGATCGCCGGCTTCCTGACCCCACTCAATAGCTTTCAGGTATCTTCTGAGTATCTTGCCTGAACGGGTTTTGGGAAGCTTTTCACTGTATTCTATCTCCTGCGGCATTGCCAGAGGAGAAAGTCTCTTTCTTATGAAGTTCATGATGTTGAGTTCAAGGTCGTCAGATGGCTCAAATCCCGGATTCAAAGTGATGAAAACCTTTACAACTTCCATGTTTACTTCATCAGGCTTGCCGATGGCAGCTGCTTCAGCGATTGCTTCGTGCTCTACCAGAGCAGATTCAATCTCAAAGGGCCCCACAAGGTGCCCGCCTGTGTTGATAACATCATCATCACGACCGACAAACCAGTAGTATCCGTCTTTGTCAAAACTGGCCCTGTCACCGGAGATATACCAGAGAGACTCATCCACACGAAGTTCTGCAGGCATCGCATCATCAGCAGCGCCGTAAAACTTGCTTCTGTAGATGTCCGGCTGCTTCACATATTCTCTGAACATGGAAGGCCATCCTGGTCTGAAGGCAATCAGCCCTACCGTTCCAGGTTCTGTAACCGGTTCATTCGTTTTCAGATCAAGAATTCCTGCAACAATACCGGGGAACGGTTTCCCCATTGAACCTGGTTTGATGGTCATACCGGGGAAGTTGGTGATCATCATTGAACCGGTCTCTGTCTGCCAGAATGTATCCAGGAATGGAAGACCGTATACCTTCTCACTCCAGATAACTGCTTCAGCGTTAAGAGGCTCTCCAACTGAAGCCAGATGCCTGAGGCTGGAGAGGTCATACTGCTTCACAAGTTCTTCACCGTCACGCATGAGAGATCTGATGGCAGTGGGAGCGGAATACCATACCGAAACTTTGTTGTTCTGAATAAACTGGTACCAGGCTGCAGATGTGAATCCGGAATCAAGAACACACTGGGTAACACCGAGACTCCAGGGTCCGATGATTCCATAACTGGTACCGGTAACCCAGCCTGGATCGGCAGTACACCAGTAAATATCGTCATCTCTCAGATCCAGTACCCATGAAGTTGTAAGAGCCTGACCCCATACTGAGCCGTGAGCATGCTGGGCACCCTTGGGCTGGCCTGTGGTTCCTGATGTGTAATGCAGCACAGAAGGGGTGTCGGGACCGGAAGCATAAACGCTGAATTCCTCCACTTTCGGAGCTGCTTCAACGTCAAAGAATATCTCTCCCTCTTTGAGCTTGCTGGGATCACCCTCCACCACAACAATTTTCTCAAGTGCAGGAAGTCTGTCCTGTATCTTTCTGACCTTCTTTACATGCTTGCGAGTGGTAAAGATAACCTTGGTGTCTGCACTCAGAAGTCTTACTTCAAGTGATTCGTCACCGAAAGCAGAGAAAAGCGGCTGAGCAACAGCACCCATTTTCAAAACTCCCAGGAAGGAAATGTACAGAGCGGGGATCTTGTCCATGAACAGGCAGACCTTCTCGCCGGGGTTCACTCCAAGGTCTTCAAGAAACTTTGCATATCCGTTGGAAAGCACCTTCAGATCGTTAAATGTGTAGGTCTTCTGCTTGCCGCCAAAGCCCTGCCAAATGAGAGCTTTCTTGGCACCTTTACCCTGGGCACAGATTCTGTCGGAGCACATGGCACCGATGTTCAGTATCTCGCCTTCTTTCCAATTGAGAACCTCTTTGGCAATGTCCCAACTAAAGTTCTCTCTTCTTTTCTCATAGGATCCGATATTACTCAAAATCGCCCCTCTCAATTTGCTGGAGTTCCCACAAAAAGGAGTTCTCCTCTGTACTTATTACTGACATCATACAAATCATATATCAGCTACAAATAACCGAAGTTCGAGCTGATGTCTATACTGCTTTGCCCTCTGCAATAATGATAGCAATTGCATTCTTTTTGGTGTGGGAAACAGAGACAAGAATCTTATCTATTCTTTTTTCATCCTGAATCGCAAGCGCTTTTCCATGCAACTTAATCGAAATATTTCCTGTCTCCCCGCACTTCACTATCTCAACATCCTTGAAACGAAGTCCTGAAGACAGCCCTGCCCCCAGTGCCTTGAATGCCGCTTCCTTTGCTGCGAATCGTGCGGCAAAGTTTTCCCAGTATCTGACCTGCGACCGGCAATACTCTATTTCCGCCGGCAGAAACAGCTCAGCAATCAACCGGTCATCAAGACGACTGCGAAAAGTAGCAACATCAACAATATCTATTCCAACGCCTGCTACCAATTAAACTGCCCCTCTATGGAAAATGTATTTCGTATCCATCCTGATCCAGAACAAGATACTGAGCAGTACCACCGTAACACTCAGACATTCCAGTATCGATCATAACAACTCTGCCATCGAACCGCGTTGTAATACCCTCAATGGTCACTGTGTGCCCTATCACTATGAAATCAGCTCCATTAACTTCAAGAGCCTCTTCCAGAGCCTGTTCTATTACACAACCGGTATCCACCGCAAGACCTCGGAACCACACAGGCCCGGTACCGGCAAGAACACCTGACGGTTCTGCCCAGCCCCGTGCTATTTCATCTCTGACCATCTCATTGATGGAATCAAAAGGTATCGAGGAAAAGTCTTCAGAAATTCCGGCGTGCACAAAAAGGGCACTGTTTATCCTGATCGCCGCATTGTGCCCTGCAAGCCAGCTGCCGTACTCGCCATCCGGGCGCATGGCACGAACCATTTCCTTTATACCGCCGTGGGAAAGAATTTCACCTTCATGCACATACCTCAGGTCGGTCTTCATCAGCATCAGTTCATGGTTGCCCAGCAGAAAGTGTACATAACCACCCTGCAGCAGGGCCTGCTGCTCCAGAGTCATTATCAAGTCCATTGCAGCTTTGGAGTCCGGCCCCCTGTCCAGTATGTCACCGGTTTGTACCAGATGGGTTTCCCCGCCGATCCAGTTCAGATCAGAGTCCACCAGTTCCGCTCCCTGAAGAATAGAGACGAACTGGTTGAAATCTCCGTGAACATCTCCCACTGCAACAACACGCTCAACATCGTCCCATGTGCACTGATGCCCATACACACCGGCAAATACCAGAAAAACTATTAGTAAAAATCGCACTTATACCTCTCGCAATCTCCCATGAAGGCTAGTAACAACTGTATTTTATTTACCCGAGACTGTTACCCCACTGAAGGTTATCCATGGAACAATGAAACCTCCATTATTAACTCTTTCCTTTGAGATATGTCTGATATTCTTCAGCATTTCTTTAAGATTTCCCGCAACCATTGTTTCAGATACAGGGTACTTGATCTCACCGTTCTCGATGTAGTAACTGTTCTTGGCCACACCGGAAAAATCTCCACTGCCTGCGGGTTCCACTCCGAATTCCAGAGCTGACTCCCTGTTGTGCATGTAGTTTTTCAGTAGAATAATCCCATTGACCTGCAGCGGCGGAAACCGGCAGATCCGGCTCACCCCTCCCCGGGTGTTTCTGAAGAAAAAGAGCATTATCGGATGCAGCTTTAATTACGTGTTTGATTGCATCACTGCCAATTTCCGGACTGGAGGCGAACCCCCATGAACCACTCCTGTAACTTCTGGCAGACACACCACTGGCAGCACTGCGACCATTGCTCATTATGCTGCCATCTACCATGGCGATAACATTGTTTCTGTTTTCTTGAACTCGAAGTTCGGTATAGCCGCTGAACAGACCTGAATACTTGTTCAAATCCAGTCGTTTCATTCCGATCTCCTTACGAGTAGGAACAACAGTAATCTGTAACAACCTTAACATTTACGGTGAAAGATGTGTTGGCCGGAACTTCAAATGTTTCTCCGCCTCTTACAGCAATTGCGGAATCTGCTCCGGGAAGAGTTACATCCAGTTCACCTGCAAGAATCTCCATAATCTCGTGTGAAGAAGTACCGAACTTGTACTCACCGGGAAGCATTACTCCCAGAGTCTTTTTTGATCCGTCTGCAAACACAACAGTTCTGCTTGAAACTTTGCCCTCAAAATAAAAATTGGCTTCTTTTACCACTGTAACATTATCAAACTGGCTCATGGATCCTGCCCTTCATTTATGGTGTAAATAGTCAATGGAAATATATGTGATATTTTCAAATACGCTAACAGCGAAAGGCCGTTCAACTCGTATGACAGGTCTACCCCCTTGAGGCTGAATCAAGTTCAGTCATCCTCTCCAATGTTTTCAATAACGGTAAGCCAATCATTGAAAACAGGGCAGCGTTCTCTGATCTTTCTCAAACCAATCTCATTGGCAACAGAAATGCCGGTGGTAGTTTTCTTGAAGCACTTTGAAAGATTAAGTAATCTCTTGGAAAGAGCAGTCTGTTGCGAATCATTTATTTCTTCCGGTGACCCGCAAGTAAAAACTATTTCATCAATCTTGGATACAGGTCCTGTGTTGACAACCCGGGCCACTTTACTGCAACAACACATCAATTTTTATATCACCGCTGGGAGATTTGTAAAGCAAGAATTCCGTTGTGGGGCTGTACTTTGACAAATCCATATTATCACTCATTATCTATACCTTCTTTCGTACACAAAGGATCATGATACACGGCAATAACTCCTTCTCCCAACCAATCCTTTATTCATCTTACTCACCGACTTGCTCATCTTGCTCACTGACTTGCTCATCTGTTTTCTCTAATATTTTATTCTTTACTAACCAATCTTTCCCCTTATCAGTGAGCCTGTATTTTTGCATTCTACTTGCGGGAATATCTGGAATCGTAAATTCTATTAATTCATTCTCTACCATTTCTTTAATCGCTCTTTTGAATGATCCAGTCTTGCTCTTAAGCTCCAGAGCTTTTATCAATTCACCAGCAGAAAGTACCCCATTACTTAAAAGATACAGAATAGAAGTATACTGGGCCCCTGACTGGGCCCCTGACTGGGCCCCTGACTGGGCCCCTGACTGGGCCCCGCCTGAGCCACTATCAGAGTTACTTGTTTCTACATTGATTAAGCCATCAAGATAAACTATAAATCGTAAACGCATTCCAAGCTCAACGATTTCAGGCTCTCGAAGACCCAGCTTCTTAGTCTCCGCTAGAATGCGCCTGACCCCACTACCCCATTGCTCGATAAGTAATAACTCTCTGAATACCCGAGCAATTACAGGATTACGAATCTTGGAAACTCCATTTTTCATATCATCAATGGTCATTCCCGGCAGAAGAATGCCTGGGTTTTCAACTTCAATTCTGTCATCAAAAAATGCAACCCGAACAGGGGCCCCACGCTGTGAATAGTCGGCATGAACAAGAGCGTTAATAACAACCTCTCGTAAAACATCAAGTGGAATACTCCAGACATCCTTGCGTCGAATATCTGAAAAGTCAGCACCCCTCATTGCATGCTTTCTCAGAAAAAGCATGATGCTGTCTACAACAACAGGCAGATGGTCGTAAAGTTCTATATGATCAAAAATTCTAGATTTATCTTTGCCTATGAATCGACCGCACTGTACCCAGGCATCAGGGAAATGAAAACTGGTTTTTTTGCCAAACAGCAGAATTGCACCACGGGTAGGTACAATCTTTCCCTGGGCGTGTGAGGCCAATCGCAGAGTAAGCAAAGTTTCATTATCAATTGAATGCCCAAGGATATCCTCAGCTGCCGATAAATCAATATCTGACAGAGAAAGATGCTGCATAGGTGTTTCATCAAATGACACACCTTCAACACCCCTCTTTAACTCCGCTATCAGTTCTCTGTCTGCTTTCCTGTTGGTAGAACCAAGACGAACATACACGCCACCAGCTTCACCCTCTGCTTCAATAAAATGAGGGCGCGTGCCACTCAAGAACACTTCAACAATCAGCAGCGTTTTCCCCTCAACAGTAAACATCTCAATATTGGGAACAAGAGTAGGTTCAATTGAATCGTAAATGATATTTGCCAGTCGTTCTTCTTCAAGCAGTGGTGATTCAACCCCTACAATCTCATGATCATCACCAACACCAACAATCAGGCGACCACCAGCAGTATTAGTAAAAGCAACCAGGGTTTTCACAAAAGAGACCGGGTTGGCTACCTCTTTCTTAAATTCCAGGGTTTTGCCTTCAGGGTGTTTCAGGATGGATTCGATCATATTCAGTAAACTCATCTCGATTTGAAGATACATTGCTTAAATTCAGAAAAAGTAATGTCATTTTGTACCGGTACACACTGCTAAGTCGCATTTGTTTTTTACAATTCCTCTAATTGAATAACTTTGTAAAACAACTCACCGCCTGGCGGTAACTCCTGGATCTTCATTCTTCCCTTTCCTGAGAAGATTCACATTCTCTTGGAATGATCAACCTCTCAGTTTTGGTATTGTAATCGTTTTACCATCATCAATAAATGTAAACTGAATATAGCTGACACTCAAAGCCTAATCAAACCCCCAAATAGAACTCAATGCGACCGTTTCTGATCACAAGAGTAAATCTGCAAAAGCAACAGTCCTGCTTCTCAATCCTCTTAAAAACTATTTTTTCAACTCTCCCACAACCTCCACCACCCACATGAGTCAATGAAGAGCATAAGCATAAACGGCGAAAGTGAATTCTAGGCTGGAGTTTTCTTGTTGGACGGTATCATCATGTAAGCGTTCTTTAGTCAGACAGAGAGACTGATTCCGCATACTTGTATGAAATCAACTCTGCTCTTCCAGTTTCTTTCCACCCCTTTTCCTTGTGAGAAAAGTCCGCTATCTCCGTAGAGTTCATTCCGTTAAAGAATGTATCTATTGTTTCCAGGGTTGATAATTCCAATTCAGACAAAGAATCAATATTGGTGGTTGATAATGCTACATGCTTTTCGCCAACATAATCACCGGGAAAAATCACTTCCCGGGTTTCAATAATGGAAAGGTCTTCTTCCAGAACAGCGAGAAGTTTTTTGTAGTCATTGGGGACCGGCCCGTAGGGCAAAGCAGCATATCGAGAACCGGTAATGGATACCTGGTTATTTTTGTAATGAACAAAATCCGCATAGAAAAGAAGTTTGTTCAGTTTTGTTTTTAGAACGCCGCCTTTTGAACAGAAGAACTCAACAGCGCCAAAATACTTTTCGAGGTTGAATCTTTGAAAGCCGTTAGTCATACCAGGTTGAACTTTAGAAAGACCACTATCCAATTTAAAAAGAAAGCTGTTTCTCGCGCCTCGCTCAGATAAAAGAATACTTCGCAGTCTTTCCCGCTTCTCTTCAGTGAGTGCGTCCGGGGTCAGTTCAATAAGTTTTAAAAGGCCGGCTGATGTATTTGCTTCCTGAAGCTCCCGGTCATGACTCAGGTTTTGAAGTGCACCATTTTCATACCTGCTCAAAGTAATTGCTCCCCAGCCCAGAAGAGCAGTCAGTTCTTTCTGAGTGAGTTCATATTTATGCCTGAATTCCTTTATCTGAAATGGGAAAAGCATAGATTTCTTTTCTCGATACATCCTATACGCTTCAGCCAGCGAGTCGTGATCTGAATTAGAAGTTTCAAATTGCTCACCACAACCTGAACAACGGTAGTAGTGTGCATCTACCTGAAAGAGTTCACCTCTAACTTTAATATTCTCTTTACACCTGATCTCTGTCAGTTCAATATCTTCTTCGCATATTGGACAAAATTCGATTTCCATACTTATCCTCTACCTAACGGGAAACTCAATGGATGCTCTGCCTGATGAAAAGAGAGGCAAAACGCCTTCTTTCCAGTCTTATCAATAAATACTTTCAGTTTGATATAAATTTCCTTAGAATCTTCCACTACTCCAAATACCCAAAGCTCACCTGAACGCCCGTTTTTATCTTTCAATGGACCACTCACATAATTCCTGAATGACAACCCGAGAACAATCTCATCACGCATTGCAGTCGTAATTCCCAATTTAACAAGTGTATCCCAGTTTTTGTCCCGGCCAGCATACAAAATCCCGTTATCACTGTCAGCAGCCTCCTTAAAGTCATTAAGAAACAACTGCACTAACAATTTACGAGAACTCATTCTCTCTCCAAAGTTATCATATGATAAGTCGTTTGTCAACCTCGAATGAACTCAATTCTCTTGATTTGCAGTTTTCCCGGTTCAACTCAGAAAATGATTTTTTAAGTAATACTAACAAGTATTCTTGCCCCCGGGGCAACTGTCTGCATTGTTCCGGCCTTCCACACTATTTCCAGTGTTCTCAATAAGATAGAAAGATCGCACATCTCTTCCCCCTAGCGTGAGTTTACTACAAAACCAATAATTTAGCAGAACAGATCATCCGTAACCTTGTAGTGTTTAACAG
>JAGLOJ010000038.1 GCA_023139045.1 Candidatus Sabulitectum sp. | reverse complement strand
CGGACTTCCCGGAAAAGCTGGTGGCTATGATAAAGAAGGCTATCGCCTAATCACAAATCCAACCGAATTTTGCGGTAATAGAACTGTCATCATTCAGTTTCTTGACTTAACTGAGCATATGCGTATAATTGCTGCGTTGTTGCGGGTGCAGAAAGATGGTGAGAATCCATCACGGTAGCGCCACTGTAACCGGGGACGAAAGTACACATATGCCACTGTATCAATCTCAGTTCAATGAGTTACGATTCGGGAAGGCTGTACGAGTAGGTTGATCCGGAAGTCAGGATATTGCACCGCAGTCATTGAAGTTGTTTTCTCCGCTTAAGAGAAAGGCTTCAGGCGCCCGCTTTACTTAATTTCATTCTGTAAAGGAGTGAATTATGCTTACCTGTCTACTTATTCTGTTGTCAATCAATGGTATCCATATTGTGGATACGTCCGGTTATTCAGTTGCCGGTGCTGTACTTTCTGAACAGGGTGAGCAACCTGCCGCCTTCAGTAACACTGCAGGAATTATTCAGTTCGAGACTGATCCGGAGTGCACTTATTCCATCACTGCCCTGGGATATCATTCCTGGACCGGATCTCTCCAGTCAGAATCCACAGTAACACTGGTACCGTCTCCCATCCAGGTTTTCCCGATTACTGTCACCGGCAGAGCATGGAGCAACCAGTCCAATCGAACATCAATAACAACCCTTGACTCAAAAACAGTTGCACTGACCGAGCGCATCGGTCTTTCCAGTCTGATGTCACTGACTCCGGGTTTTTCCATCAGGGAATACGGTGGAGTTATACCGGTAATGGGTGTATCGATAAGAGGTTCATCCTCATCTCAGGTTTCCTGGCAGATTGGCAGCCACAACCTGCGCCAGCCCGGAGCAGGCGAGCCAGATGCCATTCCAGACCTCGGAATGATACAGTCTGTACAGATCATTAGAGGGGGAACTTCGGGTCTTTCCGGAGGTGGAATGGCAGGAACCATCGTTCTTACTCCCAAAAAACCGGGGATGACACAGAACTCTCTCAGTTTGTTTGCAGACAATCTGGGTGGTTTCGGCATCGGATCAAGCTACAGCAACAGCGATGTGGCACTGGCAGGGAAATTCAGCCGGAAACTTGATGAGAGGAATTCCGAAGGAATCTTTTCCAGTCTGCTGGCATCATTCGGAACCGATCCTTTTAAATTCGGTCTGCTGGGGTCTTACAGTGACGCTAATGATGAAGTTGGCATGAACGAAGACACAACAGATACGCATAAGAAACTGGCAAGTGCGGACTGCTGGGGTAAATGGTCCGGTAACGACAATTTCTCTGTTGCAGGAGGCATACACACAGGGCACATGCTCTACGAGGCAACTCTTCCATATCCAAGTGATTATTCCAGATGGGACGGATCTGCAGACACAAAAATCGAAAAGCAGTTCCTCTTTGGACCAGCAACTGTTTCAATCGGTTCTGACTTTGTGTACGACTGGATCACAAGCTCTTCCGTGGGCAATCACAGAAGGGGTATTGCAGGTCTGGGTCTGGGAATAATCAGGCAGATTGGTGATTTCAATGTTTCCCTCACGGGTCGGGAGGAAGTAGACACAAGGGGAGTCACAGACTGGGGTGCAGTCACTACCCTTGAGTATGATCCTGAAACAGTACCGGTTCGATCATGTCTGTCCTTCACAAGAAGCTTCCGCAATCCCACATTCAACGATCTCTACTGGCCGGAGGATACCTACTCTGAAGGGAATCCTGATTTAAAAGGAGAAACAGCCAGAGACTTCTCACTTGACACAAAAGTATCCCTCATCGGCGGGAAACTGGTATTGGGAGCAGCAGGCTGGGCAGGTCAGTCAAATGACCTCATAACATGGCAACCCGATAATGAAGGTATCTGGCGCCCTGTCAATTTCGGCAGTGTGGTCAGAAGCGGATTTGAAACCACCGGCGCCGTTAATGCGGGATGGTTCACCCTCTCGGGTCATGTGACAAAATCACTGGCCCTGATTGATGATGAAGACTCTGACGACCACGACAATCAGCTTCCATACCGTCCGGAGACCACCTGGGGAGTATCAGCAACCGGGCGATTCACCCCTCTGACCGCTTCCGTCTCGCTGACAGGCATGGGTAAACAGTACACAAATACTGGAAACACCGAGAATCTGGAAGACTATGTAATCACAGACATTGATGTGACATTCCCAATCCCGACCATGAACGACATATCACTGAGTGCAACAGTATCCAATCTTCTCGATGTTGTGTACGACAGTTCCAACGGGTTTCCCGGTTCATCAAGAAAATTCCGGTTTGAAATAGACTGGGCAATTAACTGAGTTCCGTTCTGATTTTTGAAAAAGTGGGGGAAGGAAACGCCTTCCCCCTCTTTTTTTACTCAGCCAGTTCCAGAATGTAGATCTGCTGGAAAAGTTCGGGATTGATTGAGTAAGCTGTCATTCCCTGCTCGTCTATGTTGAAATCCCAGAACACTGCATCATCTCCAGCTTCAGGCACAGAAACTGTAAACAGCTCTTCACCTGCTGCATTGTAAACATCAAACACCGGTTGAAGAACAGTTCCCCTGCGAACCCAGACTCTGCCGTCTCCATCGGCCTCTATCTCACTTATTGAGTTTCTATACGGGTCTGCATTGTAATCAAGAACAACTCCACTTGCGCCCAGACTCTCCAGGTATGCAAGCACATAGGTTTCTTCTTCGTCTATTTCTTCAAGAGTCTTTTCCACCTGCTCAACATCCTGCTCTATCTCAAGGAATAATTCACCATCCGCACGGAAACCCTGTACCAGATATTTCTCGTTTGTTAGTTCTGCAATAAATACATTTCCTTCTCTATCTGCTGTGAATACATGGCCCATGATGGTGTTTTTAAGCAGAGCAGTAAGGTCATTTGGATCAAATGGAAATTCATACTCCCAGTATTTGACAGCAGGCTCTTCTTCCTCTTCGTACCTTCCAATGAAAGTAGACACCTTAAGTTCACCTCTGTCATCGGGTAGAACTTCCAGCCTGAGTGCAACATAGGCGTTGCTGTCGGCGCCGATGGTGTTCATGGGAGGATTGTTGAGGAAAGGAGTAACAATTCCAAGCCACTCACCTTCGACGGTAAATGCATGCATACCACCGCTGAATGGTGTTTCAACAAATACTCTTCCGTCACCGACTACAGTCATGGACATGGGATTGCGAAGCTCTCCCGGACCGCTGCCCTCATTGGATATCTGTCTGATAAACTCCCCATCGGGTGAGTAAACTCGGACACAGCAGGCAGAACGATCAAGAACAAGGATGTTTCCATCAAGATCATGATCTATCTGCTGTACTGATCCAAGTACATAATTGCTGTCTCCCAGTTCAACTCCAATTGTTCCAACAATCTTCAGTTCAACCATCTGTTCAGCTGAATCAGCTGCTTCTTCTCCGCAACCGGCAAGAAATATTGCTGATAGTGCAGACAAAACACTCAATTTCATGGTCATTTTTTTCTCCTTCATTGATTCCCAAAACAAGGCAACTGAAGCAATTTCACCATTGCAACAATTATCACAACGGCAGGTACCCCTATAGAGCTGGTGATGGCGACGATGGGGATGAATGAGTCCATTTCTCTATCCTTTCTGTTTAGAGGTCTCTGACAGCAGGACAGGTGGAATGCAGACAGTGTTACACTTTCATTTCAAACAGAAGTTTAAGAGCAGGAATGGAAATGAATCTCTAGCTAATGATCTATCAATAACTTAGAGAGACAGGTTTTGTAAGACCCCTTTTTCAATTTCATAACCGAAAGTTTTCAGTATTTTCCCTTGGATTTTCGTTGGTTCCTCCAGCATTTGCTCGGCTTTTCTTTTTCTGGGATACCATAAACAAACAGAATCCAGGTTTGACATTTCATCTATAATTGTCTTACCACTCAGCCTGTTTTTTCTTCGAAACGAGTTACATGCTTTGCTTTGGGTTATCTCTCAAAGTTCTGTTTGACATGTAAAGTGAAAGGCAATTATCGAAAGATATTTGTGTATTCTGATTGATTCAATTATCTTTTTGCATCAGAACAGCAGAGAGGAGAACAAGTGCAGCAAAACTGTATTCAAGTTAAGAACCTTTCAAAAACTTATGCAGACCTCACCGCCGTTAACAACATCAGCTTTGATGTTCGTGCTGGAGAGATTCTTGGCATACTGGGCCCAAACGGATCGGGAAAAACCACAACACTTAAGTCAATCCTTGGCCTGATTGAATTCGATGAAGGTACAATAGAAATAAATGGCCTCTCTATCAGAAAAAAAAGAAGTGAAATACTGAAAAATGTCGGTGCCGTTCTCGAGGGCGCCAGAAACATCTACTGGCATCTCACTCCCATGGAAAATCTTACATATTTCGCAGGCATCAGAGGTATCCCGAGAAAAGACATTACAGATAGAGCACAGTACCTTCTTGAAAGTCTTGAGCTGGCAGATGTGGCAAACAAGGAGATAAGACAGTTTTCCGCAGGGATGAAGCAGAAATGCGCCCTGGCATGTGCATTCATACATGATCCATCAATTCTTCTTCTGGATGAGCCCACGCTGGGTCTGGATGTTGAGATCACAAGAACCATAATGGAATGGCTGGTGGATGTAGTAGATAAGGAAGGAAAAACAATTCTCATCACCTCTCACAACATGGACTTTGTGGAATCCATCTGCCAGAGAATTCTTATCATTCGCAAGGGTGAAATCATCTCCCATGAAACTGTAAAATCCCTGAAGGAGAAATTTGCCCGAAAGCATTTCATAATTGATCTGGAAACAGAGCCGCATCAAACACTGCTGGACTCAATATCTTCTCTGGGTACTCTTTCCACCGGAAACAATTCCCTGAAGATTGAGCTGGAAACTGTTGATTATCTGATTCCTTTGATGCGTGCACTTGATGAATCCGGCATAAAGATGCTTAACTTCCGCAGCGTGGAGAACGACCTTGAGGACATTTTCCTTGAAGTGATCAGAGGGGAACATAATGAGAACGCTTAATCTCTTTGGTGCTGAAGGGCGGATGATGTACTGGAGTCTTCGCAGGTACATGTTCAACACAGTGGCAATGGTGGTTGTGCTCTTTCTGATATTCATGGGAATGTTCTGGGGAGTGAAGACAATTGGAGGCTCAGGCGTTACCGGTGATTCACTTGACAGCATGCTGGTTGGTTACATTCTCTGGGTCAGTGCCATGCTTGCCCTGGGAAATACCGGTAGTGAAATACTGGGCGAATCTCAGAGAGGAACCCTTGAACAGCTCTACCTTTCTCCACTGGGCGCCCACAAAATTTTCTTCTTCAGGGCACTTGTCAACATCCTTTTCAACTTCATCATCATGACAATTATGCTCTACCTTTCCATGGCAGCAACAGGCAGGTGGATGAGTGTTAATCTTTTATACCTGTATGGAATGGTTCTCCTATCAACCCTTTCTCTTGTTGGAATAAGTTTCATGATGGGTGGTCTGGGATTGATCCACAAGAAAATCAGTTCCGTAAACGGTATACTCTCCTTCGGTCTGATCGGTCTTATGCTTCTGCCAACCTATCCGATGACACCATATGCATTCCTGCCGTTCATAGCCGGAGCGGCGGCTGTTCGGAATTCAATAGTGCAGGGAGCCAGTTTCCCGGCGTGGTGGTATCTGTTCATTGCCGGTAACAGCATCTTCTACCTGGCTCTTGGGCTTGCTGTCTTCAAGAAGATGGAAACAAAGGCAAAAAAACTGAACAAGATGAGTCAGTACTGAGTTTTTGTACAGATGATTGATTTCAATTCTATTATCATCTTCAACAGCAATATGTTCAGCAAATCTCATTTCCGTTAATTCGGGATTGCATTCCATAATTATCATGACATATTTGGAGAGTACTCCATAATTAACGAGGAACTCATTTTGAAAACCAGATATTTGCAGAGCATCATTGAGAAAGACATTGAAAGCAAAATGGTTTTTCTCGCTGGTCCCAGGCAGGTAGGTAAAACTACCCTGGCACAAACAATCGCTAAAAAATACTCCAGACCAGTTTACCTGAACTGGGATAACTCTGCTCACCGTCAGCAAATTTCAAACTTTCGCTGGAGCCCGGATACTGATCTGCTGATACTTGATGAAATTCATAAAGAGCCAGACTGGAAGAATCTTGTGAAAGGCATCTGGGACACCAGAAACAAAAATATGCACATGATCGTAACCGGAAGTTCAAGACTGAATATTTACACAAGGGGTGGTGATTCTCTTTCTGGAAGATATCTTCTCCATAGATTGCATCCTTTTTCACTGAGAGAACTTTCCCCGGCAGGTAATTACTCGTTTCAACTGAAAGAAAAAGCAACGCCATCTCTGTGCTTTGATAGAGAATCTGAAGGGTTGAACCAACTTTCCGACTTCGGTGGATTCCCTGAACCATTACTGGCCAGCAATAAAAGACAATGGAGGCGATGGAAACAAAACCGGTTTGAAACAGTTATCAGGGAAGACATCAGAGACACAGCAGGAGTAAACCTGATAACCAAACTCGAGTTGATGGGGCATATGCTCAATAACCGGGTGTGCAGCCCCCTCTCTATGAAATCTTTCGCAGGAGATCTTGGGGTAAGCCCGAAAACTGTTAAAAGCTGGCTGGACATTTTCAGTGAAAACTACTTCACTTTCAAAGTTCCACCATACCACAAAAGCCTTCAACGAGCATTGCGCAAGGAATCTAAATACTATCTATGGGACTGGTCAGTTCTTGACGATCCAGGATCTCGATTTGAGAACCTGATCGCGTCGCATCTTCTGAAATTCTGCAATTTCGCATCAGATACATACGGATACTCAGCCAGGCTTTTTTATGTGCGGGACACAGACAAAAGAGAGGTAGATTTCCTTATAGAATGGGAGAACAAACCCTGGCTCATCGTGGAATGTAAACTGAAACAAGGTGGCAGACTTCAACCTCTCAAATACTTTGGTGAGCGTCTTGACATCACAGAACGGTTCATGGTTGTAATGGAAAATGGAGTAGACTATGTTGAACAAAACTCGAATGTTCGCATTATCTCAGCAGACAGATTCCTGAATGCTTTTGTATAACCCCCGAAGAGAATCTTATCCGGGGGCTCAGTAGTTTATTTCGGAACGGAGCAGAGAAAAACAAGAGGTTCCACACCCGAATTGATAAAACCATGTTCCTCATTCGGAAGCACAAGAACAACGCTTCCAGCACTCAGATCGCAAACACTATCTGACTGTCTGACCCGGCCTTTTCCGGAAAGCACATAGACTTCATGCTCCCAGTCATGGGTATGGTAAGGGGTATTTCCACCGGGTTCAATTGTAAACTGTCTCATTATGAAGTTGGGAGCACCATCAGATCTCGAGATCAGAACCCGTTTAGCAACACCTTTTGCACCTTCAGCATTAATCGCTTCTGTTTTCACATCTGTGTACCGGCGAACAATCATGAAAGCTCCGATTCTGTGAGAACTTCAATATTGAATTTTGGCATTGCCTGTTCAACATGCCTGGCAACTGCGCACTGTGCTGCTGATCGAACAAGAGCAGCATGATATTTCTGCGGGAAAGCATCTGGAACAATAATGTTGATTTTAAACTTGCCAACCAGACTCTTTTCAGGATCAACCTCAGGTGACACAGTAAGCGATATCCCTTCTGTATCCAATCCTCGATGCTGGCAGAAAGAAAGTACAAAAATCCCCGCACAGGTTCCCATGGAGGCAAGAAAGAGAGTGAACGGTTCCGGTGCGGATCCTTCTCCCCCGCCGTCTACACCCTGGTCTGTCTTGATGGTGAAGCCTTCAATCAACGCATCTACTTTTTTTCCGCCGGGAAACACAATTTTCATATCCATCTCTTCATCACTCCTGTTTCTTTAAAAACTTTTTCTCTAAATACCTGGCTGAAATTCCTCTGGAAACCCGGTCAGAGATATCTTCCCGCAAGCGGGTCAGTTGCATGATGCCACAGAATTGGCGATCAACATCCCTGTCTGCCCTGCATGTCTCTCAGCATTGCCGGTGTTTGATTTGTATACCTGCTGCTCATAACATCCGGAACAAAGTTGTTCAATACATTTCTCTTCATTTTTGAACCGTGCGTTAAAATACAAGGGGGCGGCCGATCAGGCCACCCCCTTGTTTGAAAACAGATGTCTCAGAAAACTATTGTTACCGTTGATGTTCCAGTAGAGGCTCCCTGTATTGTCTCTCCCAGCAG
The DNA here is from genome assembly GCA_023139045.1 of Candidatus Sabulitectum sp. GTDB lineage: Bacteria > Fermentibacterota > Fermentibacteria > Fermentibacterales > JCC-6 > Sabulitectum. Next base: position 102,717 of record JAGLOJ010000038.1, on the reverse strand, counting down.
GAAGTTCTCCACTATCTCAGCAACTTCATCAATCTCCACTGTGTCTTCCATGATTCTGATACCGGTAATGACACCTGAACTGTTCACTGTGATCTCAATCCTGATTTCACCGGGACCGAGAATGTCACTGTCTGCATTCAGCTCATCTATCAGTTCAAGAATTACCGATCTGAACTGGGAGGGTCTTGCTCCAAGGTAATCACTGACTCCTCCAAGAGTGGCTGAATACACTGGAATGTGCTCATATGCAGTCTGATCACAGCATTCTTGTACCTCGCCGGATACTGCGAATCCATTCATCAGCGATCCTCCTCCGGCAGTACCAGAGCCGTATGCAGCAGGAGCTGGAGCGATTGATCTGTACATACTGGTGGATGAAGAAGTCTGAGCAGCAATTCCACCGAAAATACCTGTATAGCTCACACCCTCAGGCATATTCACAGGGATTCCCACTGTTTCAGGGCTGCTTCCATCGGTTCGCACGTAGCTGTCAACTGCAACGAATGCAGTCTGCTCACAAAGTACTCCATAGTCAAGAGAGACTCCGATGATCGCTTCAATAAGACCATCAGAGCGTTTCCCTCTGTAACCGGAATCAAGAACCAGGCGGTTAAGATGGTGAATCTTGCGTCTTGCCCACAGTCTGTCAGCCGCCTCTGAACCACCACTGGAAACAAGCCTAACATTCATTGATCTTTCCCAGTTCCTGCCGTTCAGGGTTCCGGTGATGGTGATTTCATCTCTGCCGGAATCACCGTAGCGGCCCACAACAACCAGTGGTTCTCCATCGTAGAGGTCACGGATCTCTCGAGGGTACACTTCTCTTACATCCAGATTGCCCCAGTCTATCTCTATGTTAACCAGGTACGGATTGTTGATCTTGTTGTAAACATCTTCAACTGCACTCTTCGGGTTCTGATCAAGCCCCACATACACGGCATAACCTCTGCCTTCTTCCGCCAGACCTTCAATGAGATATCTGTTAACACTTGATCCAACGCCTATACTGAACAACCTTGTGTGCTCTCCGAGAGTTGTTCGCAGTTCTGAAAGAATTTCTAATTCGTTCCCAATGTATCCGTCGGTAAGAAATATGATGTAGCGCATTCTTTCAGGGTCTTCGGGATACCCCACGCAAGCCCTGACACCCTCAATCATCATTGTTCCACCCATACCTGCCATGGAATTGATGTATTCTATTCCCCGTCTGACATTTGCAGTAGTATTCTCCATGGGTTCGCTGCTCATGGAGCTGGCCGTCTCACTGAACCTCATTATCTGAAAGGAATCATCGGGGTTCATTCCGCGAACGAATTGTCTTACCGTTTCTTTTGCAACTTCCATGGGCTGACCACTCATAGATCCGGAGTTGTCCACTACAAAGAATATCTCCTTGGGTGCGATGTCTCCCGGGTCAACATCCGCATCCGGCTCAAGCATCAGCATAAAATGTCCACCCATCTCTCCATTGTGGGAAACAACTCCTGCTCCAATGTCATTCCCGGCGGTTCTGTAAGTAAAAACAAAGTCTCTGTTCGGAATTTCATGCTCTCTGCTTAACTCAACATAAAGTTTATCATTATCCCGAATCTCTGTTCTGACCGCATGATTCAAAGACTCGAATTCGCGGATTGGGAAACCTGGATCGAGTGTTAATGAAAGCTCGATGTCATACCCGCTTCTTGTATCCTCAGGAACGATGTCAGGTGTTATCCTGTTCACATCCGAAACTCCGTTCGGGCTGAATCTGGGACCCACAACCATCGGGTAGACTACCTCCCAGTTACCACCATCGTATTCAACAGGTGCGGCATACATAATCTCTATCACAATGTCGTCACCGGGTAGAATGTTTCCTACTGTCTGGGTGAAGATGTTCGGCCTTTCCTGCTCCAGCAGAGCAGCGGTTCTGCCCTGGCTGATAGCCTCCTCGTATATCCTCTGAGCCTCAAGTCTTTCCTTGATCTCGCCTTCGATTCTTCTGTCGCCTATCTCCATGTCCATGCTGTACACCGCTCCGCTCTCGGGCAGCGGAAAAACATACACCGCTTCGATGGGATGGGAATATGGGTTGCCGTACACCTGTCGTACCGTAACAAGCTGAATAGAACCATCGACAGTTATGTGAGCCTCTGTGTGCTCCAGTGGCAGATCCGATACGATTCCTTCATCATCCATTACAATCATTCTGGAGTAATCATCCGAAGGCATAACCATCAGAAGTGCACTCAAACCAAGTACTGCACCAATCATTTTTCTCTCCTTTCAAGAGTTGAACCATTTACGATGATGTTACACCAGGGCCGGTGATATATTCCAGCAAACCTGGAAAGGACTTTTCATGATAATTGTAAACGGAGACAAACTCGAGTGGCATGACGGTATGACCATCAGGGATATTCTTAACGCGAAAAATTACAAATTCAGAATGCTGGTTACCAAGGTCAACGGGATCCTTGTAAAACGAGCAGACTACGATACAACAACGGTTCCTGATGAAGTGGATGTCAAAGTAATTCACCTTATTTCCGGCGGTTAAGTTTTGATCGCCCGCAGATCTGCGAGGTTCCTGCTTTTTATCACTGCTGTTATATGGGGTCTGGCTTTTGTAGCACAGCGTGCCGGCATGGATCACCTTGGCCCCATGGTGTTCAACACCATCAGGTTCGGCCTTGGATCACTTATTCTCTACCCGATTTTCAGGAAACACCTGAACCGGAATTACCTGAAGCAGGCTTTTCTTGCAGGCTCAATCCTGTTCACCGGAGCAGCCTTCCAGCAATGGGGTATTGTCTACACAACTGCCGGCAAGGCCGGCTTCATTACCGGACTGTACATAGTTTTTGTTCCTGTGCTGGGTCTTCTTACCGGTCACAGAGAAGGGAAGAAACTCTGGATCGGCATTGCGCTGACTCTGGCGGGTCTCTGGCAATTGAGTTTCTCACAGGGTTTCAAATCAGTTAATCCCGGTGATATCCTTGTGCTTGCAGGTGCTGTGATGTGGGCTCTTCATGTAAGACTCATCGGCAGATATGCAGAAAGGTACCATCCTGGAGGTTTCGCTGTTGTTCAATTCACCACAGTGACTATTCTCAGTGCAGCAGCAGCCCTGATACTGAAGGAATCATGGGGAGGAATCACAAGCGTCTGGCTTCCCCTGGCATACAGCGGTTTTCTATCCGTCGGAATCGGCTTCACCATTCAAATATTTGCGCAGAAACGGGTAAAGCCAGCCCCTGCTGCAATGATCATGTGCCTGGAAGCGGTGTTCGCCGCTCTTGGAGGCTGCATTCTCCTTGGAGAAACCCTGACAACTGCAGAAATCTCCGGGGCAGTTCTGATGTTCGCTGGAATGATTGTCGCCCAGCTTCCGAATCGTAAATAAACTTGAGAACTTCCAGATTCACCCACAGCTTTTTGCATACTTAATGCTGCTTTCAGATATATTTCAGGTTGTGTCGAGAAGTCACCTGAAATGAAAGAGGAAGCAATATGTGCAGTCTGCTGTTATTTTCACTTGCCGCCTTGCCAATCGCAAACCAGAACATCATTGATGTTTTTCACAAGGAGATGCCGCCATCTCTTCAGACACTCGAAGTAACAAATACGGTTCTCTCTGAATTTGCAGACGAGTACGAGTATAAGATTGTATACCACCTGATTACCGACACCGCTTCTTCAGAACTTATCCAGCAGTACAACCTGCCCGGTACTCATTTTCCTTTTGCAATTGCAGTTAATGGAAAATACTCGGCAACAATCAATGGTCAGACAATCTACTTCGTGCACTTCCCTCTGTTCATGCACGGAATCGGCAGACATGAGGGTAACTGGTCGATGGATCACCTTGAGCAGGTTCTTACTGACAGATCTCTGTTGATTGATGAGAACACACTGCCCGTTCTAGTTGAATCAGAAGAAACAACCGAATGCCAGGGTGAAGAGTAGGAACTACTCGACTATCTGATTCCGCCGTATCTCTCGCCATCCCCGGGCAAACAAGGTGACAATCACAGGAGAATACAGTGGTATTTCTGTTCTCAGCGTATCACCCCACAGAGGTGTGTACATTTCCAGATAAGCTATATCCTCAAATGAATCCCGCAGAGAGTAACGGGAAACCTCAGCAAGAGATGCGAGATCTTCCGGGAATATCTCAGCGGGTACTGAGCCCCAGGCATCTCTGTATAAAAGAACTCTGTCCCGGTACTCAAGGCTTTCTGTTTCGCTTCGAACAACAAAATAAGTGCTGTCGCTCCCCAGGTAGGACCAGAGGTTCAGCATGTATTCGTTCCAATCTTCACTGAACTGCCCGGTCTCCTCATTCCACTCACATCCCAGTGATTCAAGAAGTATTCCAGTTTCCTGATCCCGGTAACCCTCAGGAGCAGGTTCACCAATGCAGACCAGACTCAACCTTCCCTGAGCAAAGGCATCCATTGCGGCAGCCTCTCCGGGGGGAGTAATGATTGAAGACAAAAGAAACAACAATAACATGAGCCCTCCCTTCATCAGTACTATACAACAGAAGGGAGAACCTTATTCCACTCTGCTTACTCCAGAAAGGGATACCGGTAATCACGAGCTGGTGAAAAGGTTTCCTTTATGGTTCTCGGGGTTACCCAGCGCAGCAGATTCAGGTGGCTTCCAGCCTTGTCATTAGTACCAGAGCCTCGACCTCCACCGAACGGCTGCTGCCCGACGACGGCTCCTGTGGGCTTATCGTTGATGTAGAAATTCCCAGCAGCATGGCTTAGCCTGTCCATTGCGTGCATTATCTCCCGGCGATCTCTTGCAAATACAGCCCCTGTAAGAGCGTATGGTGATGTGCTGTCACAGAGAGCAAGGGCTTCATCAACATTATCATCGTCGTACACCCAGACTGTAAGAACAGGCCCGAACAGCTCTGTTTCCATAAGCTCGTGCCTGGGATCAGAGACTTCTATAACGGTGGGGTCTATGAAGTAACCGAAAGACTTGTCGTACGTTCCACCACATACTACAACAGCATCTTCCGATTCAATGGCTCTGTCAATGCAGGAAGTAATAGTATCAAAGGCAGATTCATCAATCACTGCATTTACGAAGTTGCCGAAGTCACAAACATCCCCCACCTTCATGGACCTGACCATATCACTGAGTTGCCTGCGGATTTCAGGCCAGAGGCTTCGAGGGATGTAGGCTCTTGAAGCTGCACTGCACTTCTGACCCTGGTACTCAAATGCACCCCGGGCAAGAGCAACAGATATGTCTTCAGCATTGCCAGAAGGGAATGCGAACACAAAGTCTTTGCCACCGGTCTCGCCGACCAGTCTGGGGTAAGAGACATACTTTTCGAGATTTGCCGCAACTTCCCTCCACAACCAGTTGAAAGTGCCGGTTGAGCCGGTGAAATGTATTCCCGCCATGTACTTGTGCTGAAGAACTGTCTGACCGCAAACACTCCCCTTTGAAGGAACAAAGTTAATAACCCCGTCAGGCAACCCGGCTTCCCTTAGAATTTCCATGAGGTACCAGTTGGAAAGAACAGATGTTGTGGCAGGTTTCCACACAGCAGTGTTTCCCATCAACGCAGGAGCAGTAGGGAGATTAGCAGCAATCGCCGTAAAATTAAAGGGAGTAACAGCAAACACAAACCCCTCCAGGGGCCTGTACTGCAACCTGTTCATCTGATCATGACCTGAAACAGGCTGACCCGCATAAATCTCAGAAGCAAATGCAGCATTCATTCGCAAAAAATCAGCGGTCTCGGCAACTGCATCGATTTCAGCCTGATAAGCGTTTTTGCTCTGCCCGAGCATGGTGGCAGCACTCAAAAGAAACCTGTACTTGTCACTGATCAGATGAGCAGCCTTCATAAACACAGCTGCCCTCTCCACCCACGGCACACGCATCCACTCCGCCTGCGCAGCAACAGCAGCTGAACAGGCAGCTGCTATCTCTGCAGCCCCGGCACGATGAAATCGCGCAAGCACATGCCCATGGTCATGAGGCATAACAACCTCAACCAGATCACCTGTTCTAACTTCCTTCCCGCCTATCACAGCAGGAATATCAACAACAATACTTGACTGACGGGAAAGCTCTTTCTGAAGTTCCTCCCGCTCAACACATCCAGGCGCATAACTAAGCACCTTCTCGTTCAAAGGCTTCTTAATGGAAAAGCTGATGTTGTTCATACAACCTCCGTATGTTGGAAATGAGTCGTTATGATAATACTACATATCGAATTGTCAATAAGAAAAAGCCCGTCCTTAATTGAGACGGGCTAAGGTCGCCCCGCGGGGCGTTGCCTGCGAATCTAATAAGAATCAGATTCTTACTAGGACTTGCAGAGTAACACTTATATATGAATATTAGACGATATTGTCAAGCAATGTAATTATAGGCCAATGATTTTCTGAATGGAGATGTTATGCTGAAAGAAGACAAAATACTCGGGCTGGATTTAGGAACAAACTCACTGGGTTGGGCACTGCTTGGTTGTGATCCGAAAACAAAAGAAATAACAGGTCTTATTGATGCAGGTTCGAGAGTATTCGAAGCTGGAATGGATGGAGATATTTCCTCAGGCAGAGCAGAATCGCGCTGTGCAGAAAGAAGAAGTGCGCGCTCCATCAGAAGAAACCTTGAAAGGCGCAGAAGAAGAATGAGAAAGGTCAAGAATCTTCTTCAAGAATATGACCTTCTCCCAGAGGGGGATGATATTGAGATCATCATTCTCAACTTGGACAAACAAATCAGAGAATTCATCAGTGCTATTCCCTACAGCCTAAAGCCGGATAACGATATTTTAGCTCACACATATCCATATTTCCTCCGTGCACTAGCCACAGAACAGGAACTCCCGCAACACTTCGTCGGCAGAGCTATTTACCATCTTGCCCAACGGAGAGGATTCTGGAGCAACAGGAAATCAATGACCGAGGAAAAAGAGCTTGGCCAAGTCAAACAAGGTATTGCCGACCTTCAGGAAAGAATGGACGAAACTGGCACAAAAACTCTTGGACAATACTTTGCATTTACAGACCCAACGAAGAAACGAATTCGTGGTCTTTGGACATCCCGAAAAATGTACCAGGATGAATTCAAGATGATAATAGACAAGCAACAGAATATCCTCAGTAAAGAGCAAGCAGATCGATTGGAAAAAGCGATTTTCTTTCAGAGAAAGCTCAAAAGCCAGAAATCCTTAATCGGCAAGTGTTCTCTGGAAAAGAACAAACGAAGATGTTCATGGTACAGAAGAGAAGCACAGGAATTCAGATACCTGCAAAACCTTAACAACCTTCGCCTTATTACTCACGACGGTGAGCTGAGAGAACTGAATCCTCAAGAGCATGATATACTGTTAGAAATTCTTTCGGGTACAACCCAGATTCTTGACAAGAACGGCAACATCTCTATGGCCAAAGCAAAGAAAATTCTTGGTCTTCACAAAAAATCAAAATTTACCATTGAAGAAGGCGGCGAGAAAACCCTTAAGGGTGACAAAACAACAGCAAGAGTAATTAATGCAATTGGAGCAGACTGGCTGGATTTCTCTCCCGAGAAGCAAGAGAGAATCATACACGATCTAAACAGTTTTGAAAAAACCGATGCTCTGAAAAATAGAGCTCTCAATGTTTACAATCTTTCCGATGAAAAAGCTGAAAAGCTGTCACTGGTTACACTGGAACCGGATTACTGCAACCATTCCTTAAAAGCGATCAAAAAACTTCTTCCTTTGATGAGAAGCGGTCTTGCTTATGCGGAAGCTGTCAAAGAAGTTTACCCTGACACATTCACTTCTTCTGGCATCAACCTGGATATTCTTCCTCAACTTAACGCTCATACTGAAGACCTTAGAAACCCAGTAGTAGAGAGGTGCCTGAACGAGCTTCGGCAAGTTGTAAATGCAATCATAAAGCAGCATGGTAAACCAGGGACAATTCGTCTGGAGCTTGCCAGAGAAATGAAAAACACCAAAAAACAAAAACAGAAAATAATTACCCGAAACAGAGATCGAGAAAAGGAAAGAAACGCAGCTCTGGCAAAGATACAGGAGGAATTCCCAACGACTGCCATCAGCAGAGATGACATCACAAAGATACTCCTTGCTGAGGAGTGCGGATACATATGCCCATACACCGGAGAGCATATTTCAATTGTCTCTCTTATCGGACGAAATCCTAAATTTGATATAGAGCATATTATTCCAAGAAGCCGCTCAATGGATAATTCATTCATCAACAAAACTCTCTGCCTTCATCATGAAAACCGGAATGTAAAGAAAAACAGAACACCGTATGAAACTTATCATGGCACAGACAAATTCGATGACATCCTACTGAGAGTAGCAAGTTTCAAAGGAAATTTAGCGAAGAGGAAACTTGAGCTATTCAATATGACCCCGGAAGATGTCGAAACGACTTTTGCAGACTTCTCAAACAGGCAATTGAATGACACCAGATATGCTTCAAAAGAAGCAGCAGCATATCTTGGCCTCCTGTATGGAGGGCTCAATACTTCCATTGACGGCAAGCGAAGAGTAAATGTTCTTTCCGGTGGACTAACAGCTCTGGTAAGATCTTTCCATGGATTAAATGCAATCCTCAACGACGGAGACACAAAAAGCAGAGATGACCACCGTCACCACGCTGTTGATGCCATTGCAATCGGCGTAACCTCTCCCGGTATGGTAAAGCAATTATCAGATTCCATTAGACTTCAAGAACTCCAATGCTCCACAGAGCATTACCACACAGGCAAATTCAAGGAAATGAAAACTTGGCCTGCAATGTTTGAGGAATCCAAAGCAATCGTAAGAGATATCATCACCTCACATCATGTTTCAAAAAAAATTAGAGGCGGTCTTCACAAAGAAACATTCTACTCCAAAGATCATGGCTTTGAAGTAAAAGGAAAACTCAAGAAATTCAAGCATGTCCCCGTAGAATTACCAAACCTTGAGAGAAAGATGCTCCCGGCAATTGTCGATGATGGTATAAGAAGGGCAATTGAAAGCAAGCTGGATGAACTGCAGATAGATGACCCAAAGAAAGCCTTCAGAGGTTATGAGAACATGCCTGAACTTATAAGCAAAGACGGAAACACCAGAATACCAATAAAGAAAGTGAAGATCAGAAGAACCCAAAACACCATTATCGTGGGAAAAGAAAAGCGTCAAAGAAATGTTGTGAGCGGAAACAACCACCACATGCTGATTTATGCTGAGCTTGACAAGAACGGTAATGAAACAAAATGGGTTGGAGAAGTGGTCACTCTTCTTGAAGCAACAGAACGCCTTAAGAACAGGCAACCTATAGTTAACCAAGATGTTGGATCCAATAGAAAATTCATAATGTCCATTAAAGGTGGAGATGTATTTGAAATGGATATTGAAGGAGCCCGAAAGTTGGTAATTACTAGAATTGTTCCCCAATCTTTGCAATTGTCATTTGCTCGTATTAATGATGCCAGACTCTCCAAAGACATTAAGGCTTCACATGAATGGTTCTCGAAAAGACCAAACACTCTCAAAACATCAAATCCAGTCAAACTAACCATAACTCCCTTGGGCAATCTAAGAAGAGCAAATGACTGACCGTATCATTGATCTCTCAAACTACGGCGGAAAGGTGCGACTTGAGAATCACCTTCTGGTAATGGTTTTCAACGAGATCAACACCCTTACCGTTCCAATAGAGGACATTGCCGTTCTTATTCTTGAGAATCAACAACTCACTATAACTCAACCGGCTCTCGGGGCACTGGGAGAGGGGAACATACCAGTGGTAATCAGTAACCAAAAGCATATGCCATCCTCCATCCTTCTACCACTAGTAGGCAATGGAAAGCAAACAGAATACTTTTACGATCAGATAAACTCCCCAACCCCAGTTCGGAAGCGAGCCTGGAAAGAAGTCATTCAATCAAAAATTCTGTCTCAGGCAGAACTCCTGGCAATCACAACTGGTGGTGACTGTGGGTTAAGAGAAATTGCAAAGACTGTAAAATCAGGTGACAGCACCAACAGAGAAAGTCTTGCTGCCCAGAGGTACTGGGGAAGAATACCGTACCTGAACAGGCGGCGGCGTGACAAAGAAGACACAAATATCTATTTGAACTATGGCTATACCATTCTTCATGCTATGGCTTCAAGAGCGGTCTGCGCAGCCGGGCTTCACCCATCATTGGGAATCCAGCATCATCACCGAAACAATGCATTCTGCCTTGCAAGCGATGTAATGGAGCCATTCAGGGCAATTGTAGACAGAGCTGTATGGAAACTCTGGCAGGAAGATGAATCAGATATTTCACTTACGAAAGATCGGAAATCAACACTGCTATCTGCACTACTTGGTAAAGTTCTCGTGAATGGTGAAAGAATATCTGTATTCAAGGCACTTTCAGGAATCTGCGTGGGTCTCAGAAAGCGATATGGAGGCATAAAGAGCGCTCCTCTCTCTCTTCCCGATGGCCTATTTGTAAGCTGACGGAGATGAATCAGGACAGAGACTTTTCGGAGATGAAAATTATGTGGGCAATTGCGATGTTTGATCTGCCTGTTAAAAAGAAAATTGAGCGAAGATATGCAACTCAGTTCAGAAAACATCTTCTGGCAAAGGGCTTCACTATGCTGCAATTCTCCATCTATGCCAAATTCTGCTCATCAAGAGATTCTGCTCGATCTGTAATCAATTCAATCAAAGCCACTCTACCACCGAGAGGTCATGTAAGAATTGCCTTACTGACTGACAAGCAATTCGGGGATATGTATGTTTTCACCGGGCAAAAGCAAATAGAAGGTACTGAAAGAAAAAACGAAAAGCCCCCAGAGCAGCTAATGCTGTTCTAAAAAAACGGAACTATTAAAGAATACAGCTTCCTGACTTTCACATTTTCTAAATGTAACAAAGCTTCTACTGCATTAAGATCCAGTACATTACAGCCATAGTAATGTACTGGATCTCAAAAACTCTGCAAGCCCCAGCACGACCCGCTCATTGATGTTCTGCGCTTCAAATGTACTGGATCTCAAAAACTCTGCAAGCCCCAGCGTCAACGAGCTGTTGGCGATACTGGCATTAATGTACTGGATCTCAAAAACTCTGCAAGCCCCAGCTACTTACCAAAGCCTGAAAATGATGTTTGTAATGTACTGGATCTCAAAAACTCTGCAAGCCCCAGCCTCAAGGAGGATGTCAAAGCTGCCAATCTCAATGTACTGGATCTCAAAAACTCTGCAAGCCCCAGCTACAGAACTTCGCTGGAACTTCCCGTCCTTAATGTACTGGATCTCAAAAACTCTGCAAGCCCCAGCATGATGTCTGGTGGGACAGATACATGGATAAATGTACTGGATCTCAAAAACTCTGCAAGCCCCAGCCCCCCTCATGTCCGATTGAAAAACCGCTCCAATGTACTGGATCTCAAAAACTCTGCAAGCCCCAGCTAAGATGCCTCCGACAACCACGATTGCATAAATGTACTGGATCTCAAAAACTCTGCAAGCCCCAGCTTCCGGACAGCAATCCTCATCCCTGGGTAGAATGTACTGGATCTCAAAAACTCTGCAAGCCCCAGCCCAAATCGGATCCCTTCTGTTTTTTTACTGAATGTACTGGATCTCAAAAACTCTGCAAGCCCCAGCAAATCCACGACAACGGCCTCGCGCCCTTTGAATGTACTGGATCTCAAAAACTCTGCAAGCCCCAGCTTGGTTGTTGCTATTGAGACATCGCAGGCGAGGGAATTAGACCCTCCTCAGATTAAAGCGTTTTTTCTATCCTATCCCACCCTGGAACCTTTCTGCTTTTCACTTTGCCCATAACATCATCATAGTCATGCAGAATCTCTGATTTCTTGTAACCGTCCCAGTATTGTGAAATTTTGCTTCCTGCTTCAAGGGATGTAACTTCCCTTGTAAACATATACATTGCCAGCTGATTAAGAGAAACTCCCTGTTCCTCAGCGACAACTTCGATTCGACGTTTGAGATCAGCGGGAATGCGCACTGTCATTACGCATGCATTAGCCATTGTTTCTCCTCCATTCTTTTACAAATTCAGCAGGTGTAATCAACTGAAAATCTTTAAATATCAAGTCAGTGTGCTGGAAGTCTTTTGTATTGCTCGTAACAAGATATTTGCTGTTACTAGTCACAGCCAACTCCACAAACATATTGTCGTCTTCATCTTTTAAGTTTGGTCTGAATAAAAAGCGAGGATCAAACTTCTCTCCTATGAACGCTATATACCTGAGAAACTTTATTACATCTTCTCTGTCAAGATCAAATTTCTTCAGAGACTGAGGTCGCATTAGCACATCTTCATATTCATGGAAAGTGGGATTTGAGATTGCAATTTGAAATCTTCCGCGACGCACAAGTTGAAGTATGTAGAAAGATGCCCCCCCACTACTTCTAAGCGCCTGATACATTATGTTTGTGTCCAAAGTAATAATCATAAACGATTGATAGCATATAAGCTGTCAGATGTCAATGGTATTACAATTCTTCAACCCGTGTCATGGGCTACCCCATATTCCCCCCATAGCTATTGACAATCCGGGCAAATGATCAGGCAGTGCTTCGCAGGCTCTGCTGAATTCCCCGAACAATAATCCCCCTTGTGCAACCTACCATAGGTCACTATCATAACAGTATCCGTTGCAGAGGCTTATAAAAAGAAATAATTTCGGCAAACAAATGCAGTAGAACAGTGAGCTTCGTCTTCAATAAACTGGGTAACACTGTCTACTCATTTGAAGCGTTCCCGCCTGGAACGCATCAGGCGCAGGAGATAACAGCCGAACTGGGCTCTGGATATTTCTGAATGTCTTGATTTATCCTGAATAATGTAATAGAATCATTTAAAGAGAAACCTTTCCTGAATTTGTGTGCTCGCTTTGATCGAGTATTGGGCTTGGCAGCTAACAGAAAATGGATAAAAGTGGATAAAGATTCGGCTGTTTATTCTCAGCTTATAAAAGATTGCTATTGGGACTGCAATGTTACAGTAAATGACATTATGACCATCCTTCAATCCGATGATTTCAGGCAAAAACAGTCGCTCTTCTCTAAAATTATTTACAACTCAACAGATAAGGCGAGAACTCTTCAAGTATTGTTTAACAAAGAGATGCTCCAACGGCTTTTTTCTACATTCGAATCAAGCTACAATCATAATTATATTGATAGGTATATTTTGATATTGAGAAATATCCTCTTAGGCGAAAATAATCACATTGAGAGTTTAGCATGGAAAATACGATAAATTACAAACAGCTTTATGCATTGCAAGACAAAGTGTTGTCAGTTGTGTTCGCTTTGGAAAACAGTTTTTATTTAACCGGTGGAACTGCTCTGCATCGTTTTTACTACAATGCAAGATATTCCGACGATTTGGATTTCTTCACCAGTAGTGACAACCTGTTTGGTGAGTCAATAAATGAGATTCTTGATGGATTGGAAGGAAAGTATAGTCTGAATCATTTGGTTAGTGCCAGAGACTTTCACAGGGTTCTTGTTAATAACTTATTACAGTTGGATTTTGTAAATGACAGAGTGTACCGTCAAGGTAAAAGTAATATCATTGGCAGCATTAGAGTTGACAATAAGGTGAATATTTTAGCAAATAAAGTTACTGCAATAGTTGGCCGTGATGAAGGTAAGGATGTTTTTGATTTATTTTATTTAGCCAGGCACGAAGAGTTCACCTGGGATGATATTCTCCATATTGCCAATAAAAAGTCCATTGTTGAGAAGGAGATATTGATAAATAGATTAAGCAGTTTTCCTCTGCAGTGGTTGGAAAATATAAAAATGATAAAGCACTTCGAGATAAGTAAAGATATGTTGAACCAACTCTGCAAAGATATCTTAATCGGTCAGAATAATTCTTTCTACAAACCGATATAGCCTGCTCACTTATAAAGATAATGGATTATCACTATCAGTTCAGTATGTTTTCTCTTTTTAGGAAGGGCGCCCTTTCGGACGCCCTTCCATTGATAATCTTTTTTTCGTTACCTTACAACAGTCATTCTGCTGGAAACGATGCTGCCATTGATGGAAGCGCGAACGAAGTAGACTCCGCTGCCCATTTCTGCAGGGATCTGCCAGTTGTAGGCATTGGCTCCGGATTCGATCTCATCGTTATCGATGTTGGCCACTCTGCGACCTGTTACATCGAACACAGAGATATCAGCCGTACCGGCAACGGCTGTGTAAACGCTGAATGATGCGAAGTTGTTCACAGGGTTGGGGCTGACAGCACTGATACCCATGGCTGCTGGAACAACTGCTCCATTGTTCTCTTCAGTACTTGTCACTGAAAGAGCAGCAAGAACTGCCTGATGGGCATCCACACGACCGGCACCGTATGTGTTGTCTTTGCCTGATGAACCAAGATCAAGGCTTGTAGTTTCGATGATACTGTCCATCTGAGCAACGCTGAGGTTCGGATTGGCGCTGAGTATAAGCGCAGCCACACCGGCAAGGTGAGGTGTTGCCATTGAAGTACCGCTCATTGTGGTGTATCCGCCATTCCACTGTGTGCTGACAACGTCAACACCTGGTCCGCTGATATCGGGGTCAATCAGCGGGCTGGAACTTGAATAGTCATTCCAGCAGGTAACGGGACCACGGCTGGAGAAATTGGCAATGTTGTCATTGCTGTCAGTGGCTCCAACAGTTACAACAGCACTCTGACCACCGTGGTTAACCTGATCAGGATGGAACCATGGTGGAGGGCTGTCGCCTGGAGAAGTAACGGTTTCCGCTCCGGGGCCGTCGTTTGCAGCGGCAACACTGTGGTAAACACCAGCAGTGAGAAGGTTTTCCTCGGCGGTGCGAAGGGTTGTGTTACCCTGACCTGAACCAAGAGACATCGAGAGAACGGCAACCCCATTGGCAGCGCCGAATTCCATTGCCTGAATCCATGTGTATTCTCCACCGCTGTAGTAGTTGATCCTGAGGCCCATGATTGTAGCAGACGGGGCAACTCCTGTCTCGGTACCACCAGTTCCCATTCCTGCCACACTTCCGGAACAGTGAGTTCCATGACCGTGGTCATCCATAGGGTCATTGTCATTGTTGTAGAAGTCCCAGCCATAGTGATAACCAGCAGCAGTATCGTGCCACATGTTGTTATGAAGATCTGTGTGATTGTAGTCAACACCGGTGTCGATAACACCAACAATAACACCCTGACCTTCATAGCCGAGAGCCCAGACGTCATCTGCATTGATTTTAGTAACACCCCATGCAATTGCTTTATCGAGTTCCCCGGGTGTTGACTTGTGAACATCATAAGGCTCAATAAGTCCTGCATCTGGATCTGAAGCTCCTTCAATAAGAACAACATCGGATCTGGATGCAATAGCTCTGATTGTGGATCTGGTTGCTTCACAGTAAACTGCATTTGCGAGCCAGAGTGACTTGATATTCTCCGCTTTTGAATAATTCAGTTCAGCAATGATACCACTCTGGGCAACATCCGCAATGTCTTTCATGGCACTGACAGCAAACTGCTGCCTGTCATCTCTGTTCATTCCGTCTGTTGCAGAATTAACCCAGTCTCTGTCAACCTGACCATGGGCCAGAATGAATACCGGGATAAGGTCGGTGTCTGTTGAACCTGCCATAACTACGGCAAGATTCGGATCAATAGAACCAGCCAGGGCCATAGCAGCCACTACCAGCAAAACGATGATCTGTTTCATAAGCACTTCCTTTCATTGTACCGATAAAATGCGGGACACTTATTCAAGTCTCCTCAAACACTAAAGAATAAGCGGGATTCTTCTCTGCCGACTCCGAAAATACTATATATATATATGCAAAGCAATAGATCATGGGATCATCTTTTCATATTCGATTTTGATGGGAAGCCAATCAATACAGACAAAGTTCCCAGCGCACATAGAAGAAGGGCGCCCTTCCATTGATAATCTTTTTTCGTTACCTTACAATAGTCATTCTGCTGGAAACGGTGCTGCCATTGATGGAAGCGCGAACGAAGTAGATTCCGCTGCCCAAGTAGCACTGTGTTTTCTGTTTCAATTCTTCCGAACCCCGAATCATGCGCTATTTGCACACACCCCTACTTTTACTGAATAATGATAGCTTTGCTTTTTACAACAGTACTCCCTGTTGTAACTTGTATAAAATAAACACCAGTCGGTATCCCCAATGTGGGTAGGTGAATCCTGTTTTATCTTGATGATACTAACTCATTAACTGAAATGATACTACGTCCACAAAGATCAAAGAGTTCGACGTTAACGGCAAGATTCGGATCAATAGAACCAGCATTCCGTATTGAACGAAGACTCGAATTGCCTCATTGTCAACTATTTACAATTTTTCACAGCAGCTTCGACAATACAATCAGAGTCCGTTGAAAACAATAGCACTGCATTCTTTCATCTGCTCTGTATCTGAGTCGTTCAGTGAGTTCCCTCTGGAAGCCAGAAGTTCCTCAAGTTGGTCGAATCTGTTGATGAAGTCGCTGTTCCTCTCCCTGAGAGCCTTTTCCGGTTCCATTTTGGAGAGGCGAGCAATGTCTGCAAGCAAAAAGAGGATTCTGCCCATATCCTCTTCAGTGATCTCTGTTTTCTCAAGAAGAAGTGAAATCTTTTTTTTGCTTTCTTCCGGGGTTTTACCGATGTATCCCACCTCAGAAGCTCTCTGTTGAATACGCCAGGCTTTCTGAAGGGCTGGCATTGCTGCCGGGATAGAGTCAAAGAACTTCTTTTTCTGCTGTTTCTTCTCTGCTGCTTTGATTGCTTCCCACTGCTTTTCGACTTCTTCGGGGGTAAGTGACGTTGTTTTATCGAACACATGGGGATGCCTTCTCTTGAGCTTTTGAGCAACCTGATCCGCCACATCAGCAAGGTCGAATATTTTCTCTTCCCTGCAGATATCTGCAGACATGATGATATGCAGAAGAAGGTCGCCCAGCTCCTTTTTAAGTTCATCCATGTCGTCGTTGTCCACAGCATCGGCAACTTCATAAGCTTCTTCCAGCATATAAGGTCTCAGAGTCTTCAGGGTCTGACTTTGATCCCAGCTGCACCCTCCCGGGCTGCGCAGGGTTCTTACAGTGATTAACAGCTCTTCGAGAGCCTTTGTGGTTCTATCCATGTATGGCACCGTATCCCATTCCCTCACTGGCTTCCATAAACAGCTCTGAAAGTGTGGGATGTGGATGGATGTAACCGGCTGCATCAGATGCCTTGATTCCAGCATTAACTGCCATAACCGCCCAGCCTGTCAGACTGGATGCGTCTGCACCTACGGCCTGTACTCCGATAATGGTATCATCCTGCTCTTTACAGATAAGTTTAACAAAACCCTCTGTTTCATTCATTCCCATTGCTTTGCCGTTGGCGATGTATCTGGAGGTGGATGTTCTTACTTTTACTCCTCTTTCCCTCCATTCGTCCTCGCCGGGGCCAACCATGGCAACTTCCGGGAATGTAAAAATACAGTTGCTCATTGCGTCAACATTGATTTTCCGGGGAGCTGCGTCAAACATTTCATGCACAGCGGAAATTCCCTGTGCACTGCCAGCATGAGCAAGCTGCCATTTGCCGGTGGCATCGCCCGCTGCAAAAACATTCTTCAGGTTTGTCCGGTTGTTGTCATCGGTGATGATGTTACCTTTTTCATCCATCGCGATGCCGGCTGCTTCAAAGCCGGAGTCTGCTGTTCTGGATTTTCTGCCAATGGCCACAAGGAGTTTATGAGCTGTAATAATTGTGCCGTCTCCAAGGGTCACTGAAGCTTCATCCTGTGAAATATTGACATTCTCTGCCGGCTGCCCGGTGTGGATCTTCACTTTTGCTTTCTTGAGAGCCTTCAATACCACAGCAGCAACATCAGCATCTACACCGGGAAGAATACTGGAGAGCATTTCCACAATGGATACTTTCACTCCGAAAGAGGCCATGATTGAAGCAAACTCGCAACCGATGACTCCTCCGCCGATGATGATCAGACTTTCGGGAAGGGTATCCATTGCAAGAATCTCCCTGCTTGTAAGAACACCATCATGGTTCATGAATCCTGGAAGCATGGGAACTGAGCCCGGTGACAGTAGAATGTTCCTGGCCTGAAGCTCTCTTCCTTCCACATCGATGAGGTCAGCACTTTTGAGATTTCCATGCCCTCTGACGATCTCTATTTTCATGTGCTTGAAATGCGCTTCAATGCCCTTGCGAAGCCTTGTTACAACCATATCCTTACGCTTTGCAATTGAAGCATAGTCAAAATCAAGAGATCCCTGAAGACCGAATTTTTTCGCCATCGCAGCATGTTTGTAAAGAGAAGCCGATGCCACCAGCGTTTTTGTGGGAATGCAACCCCGGTTAAGACAGACACCACCCATTGCATCTTTCTCAATAACTGCAACTTTTTGTCCTAGCTGCGCGGCTCTGATTGCAGGTATATATCCTGCTGGACCTCCACCGAGAATAACAAGATCGTATTTGTTGCTCATCCGGATTCCTCTATTCTTTTGTACATTGTTTTTTCAGTTCGATACGGCGTGGGAAATATAAGAGGAACAGCGATCAGATTCCTTATACGATAATTGAACCTTTGTCGAGATCCCCCCTCAGTGGGTGTTGCGTGATCATGCTGCGCCGGGGAACGCTTCTTCTCAGGCAATGTTGCATTCCCGGTAAGCCTTCTAGTAGTATTCAACTTGAACGAAGGGAATAATGATGTCAAGTTGCTTTCTGATCGTAGCCCTGTTGCTTCCAGGGATTGATGTTGAGACGCTGACAGTTGATCTGCATATTGAAACAGGAATGGCATACATTAATCAAGGATTGACCGATAAAGCCCTGGGAGAGTTCACTGCTGCGCTTGACATCAGTGAAAATGCCTCCGAGGCTCATCTTGGTCTGGCAAGAGTAGCCGTGATCAACCGCTCATGGGCAACCGCCGAGGAAGAATATTCAATTTACATTGACCTGAAACCTGATGATCACAGGGCACCACTGGAAATATCAGAGATGCTTCTTCTGGTTCGAGGTCGATCTTTTGACGCACTTGAGTATGCTGAAGCAGCCCTGGCGCTGGCACCGCTGAATGGCCAATGCTGGATGGTTCTGGCCAAGGCAGAAAGCAGACTGGGCAATATTGAAGAAGCCACTGCATGGTTCACCCGAATAATTATAGAGGATGCTGAACTGGCAGGTGAAGCCCGGGTACAAATGGGTTCTCTGCTTTTTCAAAACGGGAATCTATTTTCAGCAAGAGAAATACTGCTTCCGGCAGCCATGGCCGGGATGGCTGAAGCTCACCACTTCCTGGCTCTTATCTACATGGAGCAGAGTGATAACCTCCGGGCAACAGACAGTATCAACAGGTATCTTCACATTGAACCAAATGGGCTGTGGGCCGATTCTGCCCGTATATGTCTGGAGAACCTTTCCTCCAGCAACCTGCCAAACAACTGAGAGGAAACGCTTGCAGAAATACAGAGACCTGGCAGAGAAGGCCGTTTCCAGCTCTGAAGCTGATTTCGCAGAGATCAGACTTGTGCATACTTCCCGAACTACGGTAATACAGGCTGGACTTACCCACATGAATACAGGTCCTGTGGAACAGTTCACCGGCACAGCCAGGGTTTTCATCTCCAGCAGATGGGGAATGTGTGAATTCAGTTCTCCTGAGCAGATGCATAATTCCCTGGACAAGGCAGCAGCTCTGGCCATACAAAGCAAATCTCATACTGTACCATTCCCAATCCTGCCCCCAGCCTGCCGGGACACTTTCAGTGACGATGTGAACGGTATTCCTCTCGCCGATGTGCCACTGCGGGAGAAGTCCTTTCTTTGCAGACATTACTGTGAACTCCTGGGGGCATCTCTTTCCTCGGGCTCAGCAAGAGTAACCTACGATGAGATCCTCAGGGACAGGGTTATTGTTAATTCCAGCGGAACCAGTATCAGAGAGATCGAAAACCTGGGATCAATGAAAATACAGGCTGTACTGCCCACCGGTCTGATTGCCAGCGAGGAACTTGCTCTTCGCGGCTCATTTGACCGGTTCAAAGGCAGGGAAAAGCAGATTGCAAAAATTGGCAAAGCTCTCCTTTTACGGGAAACAACGACCAGTATAGCCCCCGGCAAAACCAGAGTGATACTTGACCCTGAACTTACTGGAATTCTGATTCACGAGGCATTCGGACACCTGGTTGAGGCCGACTTCCTGGAAAACAATCCAGCAGTTGCGCACCTGCTGCGAACTGGTTCAAAAGTTGGATCGGAATGTGTGAACATCATTGATGATTCACTTCTGATGAATCAACCGGGAAGTATGCAGTGGGATGACGAAGGCACTCCTGGCACAAAAACACAGCTGGTATCCTCCGGCAGGATAGTCAACTGGCTGCACACAATGGGAACAGCCGCAAGAAACGAAGTCAAACCAACCGGTAATGCCAGAATATCTGAACCAGGTAGATCTCCTGAACCCAGAATGACATGCACATACATGGAACCCGGCATAACACCGTTGGAAAAACTCATGATGCATCTTGATGATGGCCTCTACCTTAGGGGATTCATGGGTGGAGCAACAGACATGGACAGATTCAGCATGGCTGTGCAGGAGGTCTGGACCGTTAGAAATGGAGTGATGCATAAACCTGTAACACCTGTGGTAATATCCGGTAAAGTTACTGATGTACTTGGATCCATACTGGATACCGGTGATGACCTGCAGCTTTCAGGCAGCCTGTCAGGCTGTTCCAGAATGGGCAGCAGTGCAATCGCCGTGACCTATGGTGGTCCACACATACTTATTTCTGAAATGCAGGTGAACTGATGAGAGAAGCATTCATGACTGGCTCGGAAATACTGGTTGCCTGTGAAAAAGTATCTACGGAGGCGGAGGTCACTGGCATAAAACGCTGCTACAAAAGCCTTGAGTTCACTCCTGGAAGTAGTATACCCGGCTCGGGCGAGAGAACCGGCTGGGGTCTTCGAATGGCAAGAAACGGGAAACTCGGGGTTTCCGGGGAATGGGGCATCATCGATCCATTTCGCCTTGTAGACAAAGCGATTGGCAGTTGCAGATACGGTCCGGCAGCCCTGTTCAGTTTTCCGGAAGACTCTCCGGAATCAGAGGTGACCATGGCCAGTGGCCTCAGTTCACTAACCCATGATGAGGTTCACATCTATCTGAATGATGTTCAAACCAGGATAAAGGAGATTCACCCATTAGCGACTCTCTCAGCCAGAGTACAATGGGGCAGGGACTCTTTTATCATCATGAACTCCTGTGGACTCAGTGGATCATATTCCAAAACAACAGCCTCCTCCAGCTTTTCTGTAACTCTTCCTTCTGATGCCGGGCTGCTTCAATCGGGTTACTCTTTGAACACAACCGATTCACTACCTCTGATGAATGATGTATTTGACATGCTTATGCTTCCCATCCACTCAGATGGGCTCAACCCACTGAGTGCGGCAGGTCGGAAGAATGCAGTATTCTCCCCCGATGCATTCTCTTTGCTTCTTCAGGCAGTAAGAGCCGGTGTCAGTGGCAAACTCCTTGCCGAAGGAGCTTCACCTCTGGCGACTATGGAGGGGAAACAGGTTCTGGCGAACTTACTCACCATCAGAGATCTGCCCAGGCTGAGCAGTGGTGCTGCCTCTGCCCCATTTGACAGTGAAGGCATACCCACTGCAGACAAAACTTTGTTCGAAGATGGGGTTTTTACCGGTTTCCTCCACGACCTGGGATCTGCTGCCGAGTGTGGAGTAAAATCTACAGGAAGCAGTGGCAGGAATCTGGGGGAGCACTCAAAACCGGTGTGTACCAATTTGCTCGTTGACCCAGCGATGGAAGGATCAGTAAATACCCTTACGGAAACAGGATCAGGCATTCTGGTAACCAGCATTCTCTCCGCAGGCGGAGGTAATGCAGCATCAGGCAGTTTTACACTGGACTGCGGTCGGGTCTATCTGTTCAGAAGAGGAGAAATCCAGGGTTACTGCGATGGTTGCGTTCTGTCAGGTAATGTGTATGACGCACTATCAAAAGTCACCGCTGTCGGAAGCAGGCAGTACAGGATTGGAACGAACTTACTGCCCTTCATCTCCCTGGAAAGCATCTCCGTGAGATGATTCACCTCCGCTGAGTATCTTTTTCAGAGAAGAGGGACTTGCCCCATAAAGAGGAAAAGAAATCCCGAAGGCAATCGCCTCGCCAATTGTAATCCACAATCTTGCCACTATGGCAGTCAACTCTGCAAGTCCCGGATCACAGTCGGGTACAATCAGATGCACCAGCCAGACAGTTGTGAGTTCCCTTGCGCCAAGTCCGCCAGGTGCAAAAATGGCAAGATAGCCGATACCCATAGCAGCAGGATAGATGAATACGCCGGGGAAAAATGGGATCCTCAATCCGAATGAAAGGCACATCAGCCAGTAAGCCCCACCCAAAGTAAGAAATACAGTAATGTAAACAGGCAGAATGCGCAACATTTCAGAAAAACTGCACTCCCGGAGTGAGTTGCTGGATTTCATAGCCTTTGCTACAAGACCGGCGAGTCTTTGAAATACTGCAGGATGGATTGATGCAAGAAGAACCACCGACAACCCTGCAGCAACTGCCATGCCCGTACCAGCACCCAGACCGGTATCTTTTGCAGTTAACGGAATAAGCGGAAGTGTGGTAATCAGGCATCCAAGCACAATAAACACAGTTTCCAGAACAAGACCCTGCCCGGTTTGAGCAGTGGAAAGACCACTGTTACGGCTCAGAGAGTATTTCCCCATTGCAGCCCATACTTTACCTGGAATGTACTTGCCAACCTGGGAAAGAAAGTGTATTGAAAAACCCTTCCGAAACCCAAGATGCCCTCCGGCGGTTCCTGTGACCAGAGTCCACGTGTAGCCTGCCAGAGTCAAGTGCACAGCCATTAGAATCGATGCGATCAGAAACAATGGAACATTAAAATGAAGGAGATTTCCGATACCGCCAGCTTCATGAACCCCCACAAGGAAGGATCTTCCAAGAAACCACATTGAAACGAGAATGAACAAACCGCCGACAAGCGCAATGATTCGACCCTTAAACCCTTTAAGCATTAGTCTAAAACACTTACTCTGCTTGGTTTAACTACGGAAGAAATCTTCTTATTCTCAGTGTTTAGAGGAAGAAATCCCGAATAAAAAGGAAGACATGCAAGCTGAAGCATACGCAGTATCCGCTCCTGCTGATTGGCATCAGAACCCATAATACCTTCAATGGTTTTGTAAAAAATAATTTGCCTCTGGTCCCTGCTTTTTGTAAACAGATCACGCCACCCGGAAGGGTCTTCAATACGGCTCAGTATCTTGATTGCCTTTTTGTCCGGCTCTACATTTTCAATGAAGATGGAGTGAGCGTCTTTGGAACTCAACAGGGACTTGAACTGTTTGCGCAGAAGATCTCCTGTGACTATTCCCCTCCGGTAAAGATCATCAAGGGTACTCATCCTTCCAGACAATCTCTCCATTGCCTTCCCAACAGTAGACATTACTGCACTCCCTTCTGAATTTTATCGAGGTCAAACAGCGGTACAACACTCCAGTCTGAATGCTGACGACCAAGTTTTTTTCTCAGATGATTCAATCCCAGATACAACCCGCAAACGATCTCAACAGCGCCGGAATTATGGTCTCTGACAAAACTATCCACTATGCTGTTTTTTCTTATCCAGTACTCCAATTCACCATTGCAAATATTTACCTTAACTCTGCACCATGCAAGTGCTTGCCGCCTTTTCTTCTGCACTAATTCAATAAGCCGGTCAATACCTTCTCCGGTAAGTGCAGATATTGCAAGCTCTTCAGTTCCAGATATTTCTGTAAGATCACATTTGTTCCATACGGTAATTCTGTCAATAGAACCAGCACCTATTTTTTCAAGAGTTTCTATAACTGTGGATGCTTTTGCACGTTTATCGACGTCAGCAGTATCTGCCACCAGCAGAATCAGATCGGCTTCACGCACAACGTCCAGAGTAGATCTGAAACTTGAAAGCAGAGACTTGGGAAGTTTTTCAATAAACCCAACAGTATCACTTACAATGACTGATCCACCGTCAGGCAGCTCCAGTCTTCTTGAAGTTGTATCCAGTGTTGCAAACAGTCTATCCGCTGAATGCACGTCTGCATCGCATAACCTGTTCAATAGAGAGCTTTTGCCGGCATTGGTGTATCCTGCCATGGCAACCGAAAACATACCTTCCCGTCTGCTGTGTCTTACCTTTGCTCCCGCATCAATGGCTTCAAGTTTTCTCTCAAGTGAAGAGATCCGTGTTCTGGCCCGGCGCCTGTCTACTTCAAGCTGAGTTTCTCCGGGACCCCTGGTTCCAATTCCAGCACCAAGACGATCAAGATGGTGCCACATACCAGAGAGTCTGGGAAGCATATATCCAAGTTGGGCCAGCTCAATTCTAAGTTTCGCCTGTGGAGTTCTTGCCTGTACTGCAAAAATTGCGAGAATAAGTTCTGTTCTGTCAATAACCTTGCACTTTGTGATCTCTTCAAGCCTGTTCACCTGACCAGGACTCAGGTTGTGATTAAAAACAATTGTGGTGAGATCAAGATTTGCGCTTTCAGCCGCGATCTCTTCCGCTTTTCCCCTGCCAACAAAAAAACCACCGTCTGGTCTGTTTCTTTTCTGGCTGATCTGATGAACAACCTCGCCGCTGGCACTTTCCACCAGGCGGATCATCTCGGCAACTGCGGAGGGGTCCACATCCATGCCGTTCAGGGCAACGGAGACAAGTAGAACTTGCTCCAGCTCCTCATCAGTAACAGATCGGAATAGTGTCTGATGGTTGGACATCAGGTGGTTTTTTTCTTTCCCAACACCTTTTTATGAATGAGTTTCTTGGCTTCGTCCAAAGTTACTGCTCGAACAAGAGAAAGTTCCCCTGCAAAAACAATAACGGCTTCATTAAGAACTCTTTTTTCGGAAGGATTCATTTTTGAAATAGAAGATCTTGCGAGAACATCTCTTATGGCTGTAGCAATTATCAGTGGATCCCCTGAACTGACTCGTTCCTTGAGAACATCAATCCTTCTGCGCCAGTCTTTGGGTAACTCTTCTCCCGCAGTGGCCAGCACTTTCATTGCTGAATCAATGTCTTTCTTGGAGGATACTCTACGGAGACCGGATTCGTTAACCGAGTCGGCAGGAAGCAGAATTCCGGCTCTGCCACCGGACAACCTGATAATTACACACTCAACCATCTCGCCGGAAATATCCTTCATGCATATATCGGTTATTACACCTGCGCCATGGTACGGATGGACAACTTTGTCATCTATTAAATACTGCACTGTGCCTCATACCTCCCTGATGGAAATTGAGGCGAAATATAGCATTCCGGGGGCTGTTTGTCAATCAGAGAAAGTTCTGCTGATGAGTATATGGATATCTGAAATGGGGATTGTTTCCAGAGGGAACTCTGAACTGCCGGGAAGAGGTTGAAAGTACTGCCTTAAAAGTGTTTCAAGGAAACCGGCAGGAAGATTGCTTTCCTTGTGAAGAAAAAGGGTTTCATCCAGTACCTCGGGAATACCAATTTCCTCACTGAATTTATCAGCATCGCGGATATCAGATATGGCAATCAACCATTCAGTTCCATTAATCTCGCATGATTTTCCCTCAATTCTGCCAGCTGTCCAAGCTGCTGCACCAATACCATCGAGAGAATATTGAATTCCGTGGTTCACGACATCAACGAACAGGGTACCGGCTGGAGCAACAGGTTCATGCAGGAAGTGGCTGTTGATTCCCGAATAATTCAAGTCGGTGCCCAGCATGATGGTCAGGTCTACAGGTTTCACAGCAAACAAAGTATCAGCGATTTGATACACCGCCTGACCCAGAGGGGTTTCTCCGAGCGGGATAGATGGATCCGATCGTCTTGCCAGTATCAGAGAAGACCGACGGTTAGTAGTTCCTGAAAGAGGATATACATAAGAGTACTCACTCACGGAACCTGCCCTGAATGCAAGCTCCAGATCCGGGGTTCCGGAACAGTTCGAAACCCATATTCTGGCAGAATCCACAATGGGAATCTCTACATCAGACAGAACTGTATCCTCTACTGAAACAGTATCAATCCACGGTGAAACGACTTCGACAGGTTCCACTTGAACATCCTCCGGGGGAACAGTCTCAATTACGGTATCTGGATCAGTCGGAGGACCTGAGAATATAAAGGCGACAAATGCCAGTAAAAGAACCACAACAGAACCTGCTATCCAGTACACCTTTTTGCGGTTCCGGGAAGGCCTGGATTTCTTTTCCTGTCTGACAAAACCGGAGTCATCGTAAATTATTCCTTCACTGACCTGTTCAGACTCTTCCGTTGCCAAACTTTCAAGAATAGACAGAACAGCTCTCAAACCATTGGGTCTGTTTACAGGAGAAGACGCGACCATGTTCTGAATAGCTGTCTGGAGAGCAGTAGTAAGTTCCTGCCAGAGCAGTAGTTGTTTTTCTCTGTTATCTGTTCCAGCAACAAGACGAAAGAGAAACGAACCTATGGCTGAAACATCACTTCTGGGATCCGATGGTCTTGATGACTGTACCTCTGGAGCTGTAAACGGAGATACGGGAATTCCCCTCCTTCCCGCCAACATAACAATCGAAGACCCCTGATAAACGAACATCTCTGGACCAATGTAACCGCATATCATTCCTGCAGCCTGAAGGTCGGATAGAATGCTCAAAACCATTTTGGTCAGCTCAACAGCCTTTTCCGAAGAAAACCGGCCAATAGTGCATATTATTTCGCAAAGAAATTTTCCGTCACCAACATCGAAAAGTACAAGCTTTTGCTGACCCGGAAGGTCACGAGCAGATATCGGCGGAATCAAACCCCCGACTGAAGGCCAGCGGTGCTGATAGGCTCCTGATGTATCTGAAACCTCTGCCACCAGCTTTCTGCCCTGATAGTCTACGCGGCTGAGCGAGTAACTGCCATCAGAGTAAACTTCTGATTCAAACCGAAGACCGCAACTCCCTAGAAGATCAGTATCCACTGGCATCAGATGAGTAGTTCGGTGCTTCCTTGGTCACCGTTACATCGTGGGCATGGCTTTCCCGCAAACCTGCGGAAGTCATTCTGATGAATTTTGCCCTTTTCGAAAGTTCTGGAATACTTGAAGCTCCAACATATCCCATACCGGATCTGAGACCTCCTGTAAGCTGAATAAGGTAATCACTGACGAGACCCTTGAATGCCACCATGCCCTCAATACCCTCAGGAACAAGCTTCTTTTCAACGGAGGCATCCTGGAAATATCTGTCTGCGCTGCCCTTTTTCATAGCACCCATTGAACCCATTCCACGGTATGTCTTGAATTTCCTGCCCTTGTAGATTATCGCCTCGCCCGGGCTCTCTGTAGTTCCGGCAAAAAGGCTGCCAATCATAACACATGCTGCCCCGGCAGCCAGAGCCTTCACGATGTCTCCGGAATACTTTATCCCGCCGTCAGCGATGATCCTTTTCCCATGTCTTCCAGCTGCTTCAGCACAATCGAAGATGGCAGTCAGCTGCGGACAGCCCACACCCGCCACGATTCTTGTGGTGCAGATAGACCCTGGCCCAACACCTACTTTTACAGCATCAGCACCGGATTTTATCAGTATATCTGTTGCTTCAGCGGTAACAACATTGCCTGCAACAATTGCCAGATCGGGGTACTTTGCCCTGATTGCTTCTGTGGTTTTTATAACACTCCTGCTCTGCCCGTGAGCAGTATCAATAAAAATACAATCAACTCCGGCTTCCACAAGAGCATCAGTTCTGGTCATGGCAGGTTCTCCCACGCTGACTGCTGCTGCTGTTCTCAGTCGCCCTCTGCTGTCTTTACATGCCTCGGGGTACTCCATTGCCTTCTGAGCATCCTTCAGGGTAACAAGACCTGCAAGGTGTCCATCTGCACTGACCAGTGGTAATTTTTCAAGACGATGTCGTCTCAGCAAAACAAGTGCATCCTCAATGCTTGTCCCGACAGGTGCAGTAACCATTTTCTCTATACTTGTCATCAGATTGATTATCGGAGTAGAGCCATCGACTTCAAAATGATAGTCTCTGTGGGTTAGAATGCCGCACAGCTTACCGTTCTTCAGTACCGGGAACCCTGAAACACCTGTTTTCTCAGCCAGTTCGAATGCATCAGAAACAAAGGCTGACTCTTTGAGGGTGATAGGTTCATTAATCACTCCACTTTCCGCTCTCTTAACAGAACGCACATGCTGCGCCTGCTCGTCAATGGTAAGATTCTTGTGAATGACGCCCATCCCCCCCTGCTGTGCAAGGGCGATGGCCATTCCTGCCTCGGTAACTGTATCCATAGCAGCGCTGAGAATCGGAATATTAAGAACAATGTTTCGACACAATTCAGTATGAAGGCTCACCTGCCCCGGATGCACATTCGAATCGGCGGGCAAAATTAAAACATCATCAAAGGTAAGTGCTTCCTGTGCTTCTCTTGGGTTCATTTGTCCTCCTGAAAGAGAGGCCTCAGTCGGCCCAGTAAATTATCCTCCCGCATGTGGGGCAGGTGTGAACTTTTAAATTTCTCTCAGGATCAGAACAGACTGCCGTGGGCAGTCTTGTTAAACATCCTGCACATCTTCCCATGAGGGCAGGAACTACTGCATTCCCGTAATGCCTGGTCAGCTGATTGTACAACCCGCGCCATTTTCTGTCGATGTTCCTGCAGTATGCTTCCCTTAGTTCCTTCAGCTCTTCAAGGGCCCCCTCTGTATGAAGGCCCATCTCAGTTTCCCGTTTTCTGATATCTTTTCTGTTCAGATCCGCAATCATTACATCAAGGTCATGAAGGCTGATCAACTTTTCAAGCTGTTTGTCCATCTACTCTCCCTGCTCCACGTGCTGGAATCCCAGCAAGTCGAGAAGCTCGTCTTGATTGCCGGCTGCGACTATCTTATCTCCTGATTTTCTGATTTTACCTGCGATGTGACTGAGAAACTTGTTATGCTCCTGAGGTGAGTTGGGTTTCACCGGAGAAACAAACAGAATAACCGTGTTAACCATTTTCTCCGGCCATGGAATACCGGTTTGCGATTTACCCGCAACAACAGTCAGCTTGTCCACAAGAATGCTTCTGCAATGGGGCAGCGCAATACTGTCGTGAACAACCGTAGCCCCAACTTTTTCTCTCACATCCAGAGCTCCAGCCAATAGCCCTCTGGACTTTTCTCCTGCTGGAAAAAGATCCAGAAGCTCAATAATAGCTTCTGCCCTGGAAGCTGCCGACAACTCAAACTTACATAAGGCTGTATATTTCAAAATGTACTCTCCCTTGCCATTTACTTGTCTAATATAGAATACTGTATGTGTCCTGCAAGTTTCGAAAGTTTCAGATGCAACAATGCGATTGGGTAATATGCAAAGTAATGAAAAATTTGACACATACCTGCCCCATGAAGGCTATTGGATGATGATCCACCTTGAGACAGGTAATATCGCCTGCTCCACGCAGATAAGAAACATTGTCACTAGCCTGGATATGCAGCAGGAGGCCCTGATCTCGCTCCTGATAAACACCAGTGAGGGAAAGTGGCCCGCCCTTCTCGGAGGAAAAGTATTCATGCTGTCTGTTCTGGACATTTCACCGGAGTCCAGAATACTCTCTTTAAAGCCTTCCGATTCCAGTGAAATTGCAGAGCATCTTTCGGATGTTACGGGTGATGAAATATTTGTTCTTATCTCTTCTCAAGGAAAAATACTGGCAATGTCCAGAGAAGCCGTTTCTCTCTTCCATCGGAAAAACGATCTGACATCCCTGTTTGATGCATCATCCTCGGGAGCAATACAAGCTGCAGTACAGAAATGTCTTAGAGAAGGCTCAACACCGGATTTTCTTGCAGGCCACAATACAGGTGGAAACAGCAAGTCGAACTACACTCTTTCATTGAGAAAGCTCCCTTCTCCGGGAAGACTTATTTTCTGCCGACTCACAGTTCCATCCGTAGCAGTTGTTACCCGAACCATGGCCAGGGGGAACTTGATTGGTGTGCTGCTGGAGGAAAGCTTCTGCCCCGCTTTGATTATAGATTCAGAGGGAGTAATCACTTCCATGAATGAGATTGCAAGAGGAGTGTGCCAGCAGATGTGGGGAACTAATCCAACTGGATCAAGTCTCTTTGAGTTCGTACACCCCGACCACCGGGAGACCATTAAACAGAGACACGAGCAGAAAAGCAGAGGTTACACGACTACCTCAAGATTCTCAGTAAAACTGCAACCGTCACTCTCGGGTTCCGAATTCAACATAGACGTCTCAGTAGTGCCCGTACCTGATGCAGATCAGTATGTAATTTTTGCTCGAACCAAATCTTCTATTTCCGGAATCGGTGAACAGAGCAACGACGAATCAATACCTCTGGAGTTGATGAAACTGCTCATAGCAGATGATATGTCTCAATCTGAAATTCTTGAAACAACAGCGGGATTTCTAGGTGCAACTTCTGCAGCGTTTGTTCACGAAGGAGAGCTTCTAACCGTTGGCGATTCAAGAGAACTGGTGCGGATACTTGATCCGATTCAGCTTGCAGCCAGCCCTTGCGGTTTCCGAAAGGATGGCACCTTCCTTCACAGAATTCATTCAGGTTTCAGCATTTCCCATCTTGTTTTTCAGGGAATACACGAACAGCCGTTAAAACCTCTCAGTCTTGCTGTTCTTCATGGTGCATCAGCAATTTTAGCCGAGCGGGAGGCAAGGCTGGCCCTCAGGGCGGGGCATAGAATTCTTACAACTGTAAAAGCTCTTGCAGAAAGCTTTCTTAAAAAAACAGAACCTCTTGAAGGATTACTCTCCGATCTTGCAAAAGAATGCCGGGCGGAAACCGCTGTTGTTTTTAAAATCAGCTCCAATGGAACTGCTCTGAAGGGAATCGGCGCATCAGGTGTTGTGGGGATGTTGCCTGATCTGCAAATTGAAGCTTTGAACACTGCATCCTGGGCATGTATTCGCGGTGAAACCGCTTTTTTTGCTGAAACTCCCGAAGATGATCTCCGCTTCTCACCTGTCTTTCCTGATTCCCGTTCGGAACTGGCCGTGCCCTATTTTAATGGGAGTACAACTGACGGAGTAATACTGCTTGCATCAACTGAAACTGAAGCATTCCACTATGTTGAAACTGAAATGATTCAGATGATGGCGATTCTTTTTACTGCGCCCGGGAGTTCCAACGACAGCAGTTCTGAAGGAAATTCCACCAGTGGATCGAATGCTCTGAAGCAAAAAGCTCTGGAGTACATTATTCACAACATAACAGCCCTCTATTCAGCTTCCCAAATACGTATTGAATCTCTGGAAAAGACAATTGATGCCAATGGCGAGATCACACAGGATATCCGGTATCTCTCTGATTCTGTGGTTGAGC
The DNA here is from genome assembly GCA_023139045.1 of Candidatus Sabulitectum sp. Classification (GTDB taxonomy): domain Bacteria; phylum Fermentibacterota; class Fermentibacteria; order Fermentibacterales; family JCC-6; genus Sabulitectum. Next base: position 71,285 of record JAGLOJ010000038.1, on the reverse strand, counting down.
TGGGCTTCTTCAGCAGATGGACACTCTGGTGGTTGAAAATTTCAGTTTACGGTGGAACTCCTGATCACAGGTGGATTGATCCTGTTCCACTGCTGGAAAAAGTTCTCAACGAGTTCAGAACGATTTCCGAATCCCGCGGGCTCAAGTTGAGCTTTCATCCCCCAAGAAATGACATCGAGGTTTGTACGGACGGTTCATTTGTAAGCATGATAGCCTATTCCCTGCTGATGTGTATCGCAGATTATTGTGACGACTGTAAAAATGTGGCCCTTACCATTGATGAGAAGGAAGACCATTGGTCTTTCCGATTAGATACAACAGGAGGAAGTGTTCCCGGAGAATGCCTTGCCGTTGACAGGCTGCCAGGGAAAAAGAATATGGCATTTGCCTTTGCATGGAAACTCTCAGAAGAGCTTGGTGGTACAGTAAGTACCTTTACCAACAAAGGCAAGACAACGCGAATGATTATCAGGTTAAAAACGAGTGGTTGATGAATCTGGAGGACCTATGCTTACCAAATCGGATCTCATGTATGACCTGCCTGAAGAGCTTATTGCTCAACACCCGCCAGAGATCCGGGGAACCTGTCGATTGATGATTCTGAACAGAAAAGAGAGAACATTTTCGGAGGTTGAGTTCAATCGAATTTCAGATTTCATTACTGCTGACGACGCCCTGATTCTTAACAACACAAGGGTGATCCGTGCAAGGTTAAAAGGAGAGAGGGAATTAACAGGTGGTACGGTTGAGCTGCTTCTGCTGGAGAAAATCACCCATCTGGTCTGGAAAACAATGGTCAGACCGGGCAGGAGATGCCGCGCGGGTAATGTGTTTTCCTTTGATCACAGCCTGAAAGCCACTGTGAAAGAGAATCTGGGATTGGGAAGAGCCCTGGTGGAATTCTCGTCTGAAGGGCAGACCGGAGAATTGATCCACGAAGTGGGAACAGTGCCCATTCCACCCTACATTAAAAGACCCTCTGATGAACTTGACGATGTGCGGTACCAGACTGTATTTGCCGAGAATGACGGTGCAGTTGCTGCCCCCACTGCCGGGCTTCACTTCACACCGGAAATTCTTCAGCGGATTCAAAATGCAGGAGCTTCCATCGATTACCTCACCCTGCATGTTGGCCCCGGTACTTTCCAACCGCTTCGAAACGAAATGCTTGCTGATAACACAATGGAAGAAGAACGATATGCTGTTTCGTCAGATTCTCTTGAAGCCCTGCGGAAATGCAGGAGCAGGAACGGACGGATAATTGCAGTGGGAACCACTGTTGCCAGAGCACTTGAATCCATAGACATCAATTCCAGCAAAGACCTTTCCGGGAGTACATCCATCTTTATACATCCCCCATACCAGTTCAGAAATGTGGATGCTCTCCTGACTAATTTTCACCTTCCCGGCAGCTCCCTTATTTCGCTGGTGGGCAGCTTTGCAGGACTTGATCTTGTTATGGATGCGTACAAAAAAGCAATTCAAAGTAAATTTATGTTCTACAGCTATGGTGATGCCATGTTGATTATCTGAGGAGTGATTTTGTCCTACTATACCCAAAAACCAGCGGAGAACGGGAAAGTAATGGCTCTGGCTTTGCAGGAAACCCTTTTTGTTGCAGCCTGGGGAACACTAACCGGGGCGCTATTCCTGCCTGTTACTCATTTATGGGGTTATACAATCCTGCCAGCTGTTTTGATTTCCATCCATTTTCTTGTTTCCATGGAACTAACCGGTGATGGCAGTCCTCTGGTTTCTCTTGAGATAAAGCAACACACCGCAAATGGAGAAAAAACAGTATCAAGATGGGCCGTATACTTCAGAATTCTCCTTACGGTGGTCCTGTTTCCAACTGCGCTGATCGGGTACATCCCTCTTTTGTTTGGAAAAACCTCTTTACCTGAACTGATTACGGGCACGCGACTGACTGCCACCAACAGAAGGCTTGATCCCAGACATCCAGCGGTGATAAATGGCATAATCAAAAAGGCAAAAATACGCATTAGAACTCTTACACTCGTTCCTCTGGCTGCTGCCGCAGCAGCCTTCATATTGCTTCATTCAGCACCGGTGGTGATGTCACTGCAAACAGCTCATATGCAGGAGGGCCTGCTTGAACACGAACAGGAACTGCTTACACACTACCTTGAACTGACTGCCCTTCATCCGGAAGAACTCGAATACCATGTGAGGCTTGCAAGCCTGTACCACAGAAACAACATGCAGCAGGATCTAATGAATGAGCTGACAATCATTGCGGAAATTGATTCCACGCATGCAATTCTTATTCTGGCAGACTCGACCACATTCTCGTTCGAAATGCTGGAGCCACTTCCTGAAGATTCATCCGCAGACCTGACTGCAACAATGCTGGCTGAAACAGTAACAGAAATTCAGACTGATTCCACAGCCGCAGATTCAACTGCATCCGACTCTCCTGGTATTCAAGCAGATTCAACTGCATCCGACTCTCCTGGTATTCAAGCAGATTCAACTGCATCCGACTCTCCTGGTGTTCAAGCGGATTCTACAGAGCTGATTACAGGAACAGACAGCCTGGATAATCTTTCTTCCGATTCTGTTTTGATATTCCCTGATACCCTTCCTGAGGCACTGCCGGATACTCTTCACGCGCTTTCACAGGTGGAGGAAGAGGAAACAGATATTCCAGAAGAGATCACAACACCGACCACTGATGAAATTCAAGAGACAGAGGAGGAAATCGTTGAACCGGATACCCTCGTTCACCCTTAGGAATACCAGCGGCAAAGCCCGCCTGGGTACTCTGCATCTTGCTCATGGGCCGGTGGAAACTCCGGCGTTCATGCCTGTAGGCACCCAGGCCACTGTAAAAACCGTTAGAAATTCTGATCTTGAGGCAGATGGTTACAGTATAATTCTGGCCAATACATATCATCTTTACCTGCGTCCCGGTCTTGAAGTTATTGAAAAGGCCGGTGGACTCCATTCATTCATGAACTGGAAAGGCAACATCCTTACTGACAGTGGAGGATTTCAACTGTTCAGCCTCTCTTCACTTCGCAAGGTAACAGAAGAAGGTTACAATTTTCAATCGCACATCGACGGCAGCAAACATATTCTCACCCCTGAGAAAGTGATAAAGGCACAGACCATTTTCGGCAGCGATGTAATGATGATTCTTGATGAATGCCTTGAACAGCCCAGTGAGGAAGCAAGAACCGAGATATCGGTAGAATTGACCCTCAGGTGGGCGGAAAGGGCGAGAAAAATCCATCCCATGAACAGACAGGCCATGTTCGGAATTGTTCAGGGAGGCGGCTTTCCAAAGCTCAGGAAATACTGCGCCGACCGGCTTGTAGGAATGAATTTCGATGGATATGCCATTGGCGGAGTGGCTGTTGGAGAAGAAAGACCAATGATGGAGCTTGCGGTAAAAAGTTGCATCAATCATCTTCCTGAAAACAAACCAAGGTATCTCATGGGCGTTGGCAAACCAAAAGACTTGATCGATTTTGTGGGAATGGGCATTGATATGTTTGACTGCGTAGTACCCACCAGAAACGCCCGGGGTGCCTGTTTCTTCATTCCAGACGGCAAACTCAACATACGCAACGCAAAACACAGAGATGATTTCAGACCGGTACAGGAAGACTGTGACTGTTATGTCTGCCTGAACCACACCAGGGCGTATATGCACCATCTTTTCAAGACAAAGGAATGGCTTGCCCCTATCTACGCCACGCTGCACAATCTCAGGTACTTTGCCCGTCTCATGGAGCAACTGCGGGAAGCTATAGCTGATGATCGATTTGAATCCACTTCCAGAGATCTTTTAAAAAGAATGGGATTGTTTGAAAACTCCTGACAGTGTACTAATTGAGAGCCTGGGCAACCGGGTGGGGGGCATTGCCAGACCTCACGGTTCACCGGCCATTTTCATCAGGGGTGCTCTTCCCGGTGAACGGGTAAAAATCAACGGTTTAAGAGCAAAGAAAAGCTACATCGAAGCAGACCTTGTTTCCATTGAAGAACAATCACCCCACCGGGTAGAACCATTCTGCAGGTATTACGGGATCTGCGGAGGCTGTTCCATGCAGCATCTCAATTATGACAAGCAACTGCACTGGAAGAGAATATGGGTGGGAAAAGCAATGCGCAACCTTGTCATACCTGAAATAGATCCAACCATTTCTTCACCGATTACAACGGGTTACAGAAACAAAGTAACATTTGACATTAAAGAAAACAATCTCACACTTCATGCCTTCAGGGGTGATCCGATTCCTGTAGACTCATGCCCTCTGATGAATGATTCTTCGAAACTGGCTCTAAAAGCTTTCCTGATTACCGGTGTTCCCTATGGAATCACCAGAATATCAGTTCGCGGAGGAGTAAACACAGACAGCTCGATCATAGAACTCATAGGAGACTATCAAGACAGGGCACCGGTACACTGGCCTCCCGTTGTAATCAGGAAAAAAAGATCATGGCAATCTCTTAAACCCGGTGATATGTTCGAAAAGCTGGGAGAATTCATGTTTCAGGTTCCTCACGGAGGCTTTTTTCAGGTTAACACCGGGGCAGCAGAAAAACTGGTTAACCTTGTGATGAGTCTCATTCCTGAAGAAGGCAATTCCGTTCTTGATCTTTATGGCGGTGTGGGAACATTCGGAGTACCGTTGGCTGCAAGGGGATCTGCAGTTACAACTGTTGAGATGAATGAAGAAGCCTCCATGGGCTGCCGAATTGCTGCAGAGTTGAACAGTATTCCAGCGGGCAGGCTTCATGTGGTGAACACAAAGGACAGTTCCTTCCTGACCAAAGCCATAAAAAAGAATAAACATTTTGATACAGTAATAACAGACCCGCCAAGAGCCGGCATGGGAATCAGTATTTCTCAGCAGCTCACACAGTTGAAACCGGCAAGGATAGTCTATGTAAGCTGTAATCCATTTTCCGCAGCAAGAGACATTGCAGTTTTCACCGAGGTGCACTATACAATCCAACGAATTACACCGGTGGACATGTTCCCCCATACAGACCATGTTGAAACTGTGTTTCTACTGGAAAGAGGCAAATAAGATGAAAGTGTTTTTTCTAATTCTCGTGTTTGCATCACTCGCAAGTGCTTCTCTGACACTTGAAAACCCTCTGAATCTGTGGTTGTACCATTCTGAAACCACTGGAGTTCTTCTCTCAGGTGAGTTTCCTGACCGGCACACTGTAGCGCTTGAGCCCGGCTCCCGTTCAATGTGGTTGTGGCATCTTATTCAGGATCGCTCAGCGGTACCTGCAATCGGCAACGGTATTTTTGGATGGCGTGCAGCAGCAGCAGGCCAGGTAGGAGAGAACAGCTCCGAATTTATCTCAAGTGGTGGTGCTGCCTTTGAGGTTTTCGCCCAGCCTCTAAGCTGGTTAACCATCTCCCAGAGAACCTCTCTCTGGACAGGCAGCGATGGCAATCCTCCCTCTGGTTTTTCTCCATTCCACTATGGGCTTGAACACGGCAGGCATCTCTATGTTGACTGGGGCTTCATTCAGGCAGAAACGGGGCCACTTCAGGCTGCAATGGGAAGAATCCCCGTTCGCTGGGGACCGGGACGATTCACACAGCTGATGATCTCAGGCCAGGCACCTGCAATGGATATCATTAAAATCGATCTGAAACTGGGTGACAAAGTCAATTTCACAGGCTTCACAGGAACGATCAATTCTGATTCTTCCACCTGGCTTTCGGCTCACAGACTGGACATCGAGCCATTCGAAAAACTGAGAATCGGACTTTCTGAGTCCATCCTCTATACGGCAGACGGCATTGATCTGGCTTATGCAAATGTATTCATCCCATGGTATCCGGTACAGTGGAATGAAAGAGTAGATGACAATGCATTCATCTGCATCGATGCCACATGGCAGCCTCTTCATGGAATTGCACTCTACGGAGAGTTCCTCATTGATGACATACAGTACGATAACATCCACGATGTACCAGACAAACTCGGTTACACCTTCGGCACAGACCTTTTCTCGCCGGAGTACGGAGTTGGTGCGGTGGTGGAATACACCGCAATACAACGATATGTATACAGCCAGAGAAAGATCAATAACTTCTACATGCATGACAGCCGGATCATCGGCTCACAGCTTGGACCGGACGCAGACAGAATAACAGGATCTCTCTCTTACATCGGTTTCCAGGGAATTACTGCCCAGTTGAAAGGCAGCTACACCAGACACGGCGAGGGCAATGTATACGAAGGCTGGCCTGACTCCGTCCAGGCAGGTGGCTCCTTCCCGTCGGGCATCGTGGAAAATGCAACAGAGCTATCCCTGAACATTGGCTGGTATCCCGAGGACTGGCTGGAAATCCGTGGTCAAAGCGGTATCTCCTTCACTGAAAATACCGATAATCAGACCGATGTGGAATCAGATGACTCATGGTTTTCTCTTGAATTGATATTGCACACAGGGGACTGAGCAGAAGATAAATTTCTCATTCCTGTCCCTTGCCCTGCATGAACAGAATGAAAGATGATTTAAAGCAATTCTTTGTATCTCTCGACAGACAGTCCCGCCTGCTTCAGGATATGAGAAAAGGTCGATCGTTTAATCAGGTTGTGTGCTGGCACAGTTGTTTTCAGTGTTTTGGATGAAGTGTGTTTTTGCAGACGAATATGAGGGCCCTTTTGCCGGACAACAACCCAACCGTCACGACGAAGTGCATAAATAACTTCTCGATAGGAGGGATTTGGCACCTTAGTCACATTGCGAGTTCAAATAGTTCGGCATTGGGAGCAAAGGTTGAATCATCTTCAATCGGTTCAATATAAAGCTCAATTGCCTCACGAATGTTTTTAAGTGCTTCTTCTTTTGAATCCCCCTCGCTTATACATCCGGGGAGAGCCGGAACAATAACGGTAAAACCACCTTCATCACTCGGTTCTAAAATGACCTTAAAAATCATAACACACCTCCATTCAACGATATGCCATAGCCTTCCGGGAAATGCAAGTTTATCCAAGCCAAAGCCTGTTTCCTCTGCGCTTTATGCCCTATGTGCAATCAAAGGAAATCGTTCAGGGTGTTGAATGGTTTCAATTCCAAGGTCAATATCCAAATCCGGCCAGTAGTAATTTCCCGGAGTTGGTTCCTGCACATTCAGAATTTTACTGATAGGCACATCTTAAAACCAGGGAAAGTCCTCATAGGAAATGAAATACTCGCGGTCATGGGTACAAAGCCATATCCCGTGGCTGGAAATATTCACAACTTCAGTTTCCGAAATGTCCACTCCAGGAATTTGTGATCTGCTCATAATGTTCCTCAACTATCTTTTCTATATCATGAAGCTGTGCTCGTGACAATTTGTAATTTCTTGCCAATTCAATCTATTACTCTGTCAAGCAATAGCTGTCGTATTCTGCTGGCTCTTCAGAGCCCCAGCGGCGTTACTGGTTCGATTACATAGCGGTGCTATGCGCATAAACCAGTGCCTTGCTGGAAAGCAGCATAGCCAGTAACCGAATGCGTCCCAAACGTTAGTATGGAACTCAGAATAGCGGCGCATTATACCGACACTTAATACCTGACAGAGTACTATGGTGTAAGCCAGAACTTTGCTTCACCATCAGAACACCGCACATGAATGTGCATTCTGGGCTCCTCGCGAGAAAAGAAAAAGAACCTGAATCCTTTCTCCCTGAACACTGTTGGACTCATAATGCTCCCTTTCCATCGCTGCAGCAAACCCTGAAGCCAAGCACCACTAAATGCAATAAACTTCACTATGCCAGTAAATTGAATAGCCATTTGTTCATAAATTGTCAAGTTGCTGTTTTCTCTTACAGACATCCCCTATCAACAATCCCCGCATAGGCGTTCTGCCAGGCGCTGACTATTATCCCGGCAATCGACTCGGCATCGCTGATTCGTGCTCTGCGAACCATGAATTCTCCATGTTCGAATTGAGATTCCAGCTATCCGCCGCACTGACCGGCAGATCCCCGCAGTACTTCAAGGGCATGGGGAAGAATCGGCAGCAGAAATTCAACGCACTCGGTAACAGCTTTCACACTTCCGGGAAGATTAACCACAAGAGTATTTCCCCTGATTCCTGCCGTTCCACGACTGAGCCAGGCCGCTTTTACCTTTTCACTTGAGCGATACCTGAGCATCTCCGGTATTCCCGGAACTATTCTGTCACAGACCATCCCGGTAGCCTCGGGAGTAAAGTCTCTGGGGCTGAATCCGGTTCCACCGGTTGTAAGCAGAAGATCAACATCCTCATGGCACATCTCTTCAATACAGGCGGACACCGGTTCAACCCCATCTTCGGTTATCCTGTAATCAACCTGTGTGTAACCTGCATCTTTCATTATTCCAGTGATTGCGGGGCCACTGGTATCAGTACGAGTGCCCTCTTTGCAACTGTCACTAACTGTCAGTACGCTGAAAGTAGCCATGTTCCTCCAACATTAATGCCTTTCGCCATTCCGCCCATCGAGCCTGAAGGTTCCGGATTTACCGCCGGATTTTTCCAGAAGACGTATGCCTGTAATCACCATTGACTTGTCTATTGCTTTAAGCATGTCGTAAACAGTGAGCAGTGCAGTGGTCACTCCAACAAGAGCTTCCATTTCGAAACCGGTTTTTGCCTCAGCTGAGACTGCACAGAGACATTTCAAGTTACTGTCGTTAAACTCAAACTTAATGTCAACGCCATGCAGGGGAAGCGGGTGACACATGGGTATCAGCTCTGAGGTTTTCTTTACTGCCTGAATCCCGGCAACAATTGCGGTGTTAAGCACATTACCCTTGGGAGAATTCCCAGCGGTGAGAGTATCCAGCACCACATCACCAAGCCTGATTACCCCTTCAGCGAGGGCAGTTCTATGTGTCGGTTGCTTGTCTGAAACATCAACCATTCTGGCATATCCTTCATCATTCAAATGTGTTAAACTCATCAGCTGATCCTCCGCATGCTAATTCCAATGTGTTCGTGATTCCAGTTGGATCGATAGATTGTTTTCAAGTTTTCAACCTTTTATCAGAGGTGTAATGTAGATGATTAAAAAGAGAATCAGCAGAATCGATATTACTGTACCGCAAATCCATAACGCTTTCTCACGCCTCGGCATTGAATTTTCTGTTTCCGCTCGACCCCAGGAAATAGAAACCCACAACCTCTCATAAAAATAGTACATAATCATTCTTGTAGAGTGGTGATAAATCACAATCAATGTGGCAATAAGCACTGCTGTGTTCCTGGAAGGCGGAACCAGCAGAACAATGATGTACGCCCCGATCCATGTCCATATCACTCCTATAAACCGCCACAGAATTGACTTTACAATTGTTCGGCGTCTCGACTCATTCTGCCTGTTTACACCAGACAAATCATTCTCAATTCGATGCGGTATCATCTTGTCCTCCATATATTCACTCTATTGCAATCCTGTTCCTTCTCTGATCAGAATTAAATTTTCAACACACAGCGAATCAGCCGGGTTTGATGTATTTTATTGCTGCCCGTTCCCCCGTTTAGAATCCAGATAGAGCTTCTTCGTACACTCCGGGCATATACCATGAGTGAATTCTGCTTCAGAATGCTCCCGAATGTATTCTTCGATCTGGCTCCAGTATCCCTCATCATCCCTGATTTTTTTGCAGTATGCACAGATGGGGATAATTCCCTTCAACCTCTTGATTTCTTCCAGAGAGTGTAAAAGATCTCCCTCGATCCTTTGAAAGTTGAGAACAATTAAACCTATCACAATAAACATATTCGCAATGAAGGATACCAGAAATGACACCCCATGGAAGGCTGAAGCCTGCATGAAGTCGGCAATGGGACCTTCAAGAAATACAGTTGGAAAAATTCGAAACCCGAACCAGACTGCCTGGATGCTGAACACGTACGTCAGCAATAGATTTCTGCCGTTTGTCGCAGATGGTATGTAGTGGTAGATTATATAACCGCTGTACCCGGATAGTACAGCCAATACTATCGAGATAATAACAATACGAGCATTAGTGCTTGTGCTGAAATATGTATAGTAGATGAATGTAAGCATTGTTATTGCCGTAATTGCAATGAAGAGGCTTTTTCTCTTCGTACTGCCTGTGAACAGCTGTATTCCGTATGCAATTAATCCGGCTCCTGCGGAAAAAAGTGAATTCGCAATCACGATCGTAATAAAATCAGGCAAAACAGCTCTCAGGCTCATAAATCCCATACCCAGGCAGTACAGAACAGAAGCCAGCGTCCATTGCTTAAATCCCGGGTAGACCTTTCGGCGGTGATAGACATGGAGCATGCAAAAACAGAGAATCAGGTTAACAACAGCAGAGGCAAGTGACAGTGTTCTTATGTCAAGAGAATAATACATAGGCTGCCTCCACCATCAAGCCCCCTGATAACCTGCACGCCTGTTACCAGAATCACAATGCCGCCTTTGTCTCTTCCAGCATTCGTTCCCGAAACCAGTATAGTTACAACGGGTTGATATGGCAAGTCGCTCCGGGATTAGCGAAGTCATCCGCCAATTCTCCACATACTCACTCCACCGCACGCACCGTGGTGAGGTTTCTTTGAAACAAGGTCATGCACTGCCTTTATGATTTCACCGTCTTTGCTTCCCGATCTTAGCATGTCCCTGAGGTTGAGTGATTCTCCCCCTGCAAGGCACGGCAGCAGTTCACCCTCGGCTGTGAGCCTCAGTCTGGTGCAGTTTGCACACATTCCTCCGTCTACCGGAGCTATTATTCCAAACCGGGTTCCGGAGCCGGTGACATACATATCTGCAGTACCCTCTGTGACAATAAATTCTGCCTTGCCAAGGTCGGCACTTATTTCCCGAAGAATCTCATCCCTGGGTATATGGCTGCACATGGAACCGGTCATGGGCATGTGTTCAATGAATCTCATGGTGATGCTCATGCTCTGTGCCCACCTGACCATTGCTGCAAGCTCTCCGGAATTAACACCCTTCAGAACAACACAGTTCACCTTCACCGGATCAAGGTTGTTTTCTTTTGCCGCCTCAATTGCTTTCTCAACCATACTGAGGGTTACATTCCGTCTGGTAACCTCTCTGATAACCTCATCCTTCAGGCTGTCAATGCTGATGTTTATCCTGGAAAGACCCGCTGCATGCAGGTCGGAAGCAAGTTCCGGAAGAAGAATACCGTTGGTTGTCATCACGGTTTCTGCCAGCGGGGAAATTCCTTTCACCAGCGAAACAATACCCCGGCGCACCAGAGGTTCCCCTCCTGTGATTCTGATCTTCCTGAGATCAAGAGCATGGTGTATCAATCCTGTAAGCTGCTGTATCTCCTCCAGTCGAAGAATGGAAGAATGATCAATATGTGGAATGCCTGATTCCGGCATGCAGTAGATACATCTGAGATTGCATCTATCCGTAACGGATACTCTCAGATAGTCAATTCTTCTGCCATAGCTGTCGTTCATTCCCAGAAGCTTTCTCCCCCGGCCCAGGACATGAGCGTGAATGGCACAGAGGTTCCCGCCTCTGCTCCGATGCTTTCGGGGGGAAGCCATGCAATACTGTTTGTTCCCCTTGTACTCATCAGATCTCCGGAACCCGATGTGGCTGGAATTCTCAGTGTCCATCCTTCATCGGTGAGCGCTGCAATGGTTCGAAAGAAATTCAACCTTCCAGGTTTTTTCTTGAGAGAATCGGTGAGCCTTCCGGTAAGTTCTTTCCTCTGATACCTGACATGCCCGGAAAAAAGTCTCAAGCAGGCAAGCACATACATCTCCAGGCCCACAAGAACGCTTACAGGGTTTCCTGGAAGTCCGAACATCATTTTCCCGTTATCAGGATTTGTGGCGAAAGAAAATGGTTTGCCCGGCTTCTGGGCCACTGTTCTGAAATGGAATTTGAAGCCGATATCCTCAAGAACTGAAGGCACATAATCATGTGTTCCCATGGAAACCCCGCCGGCGGTAACAAGAATATCCGAAACACTGAGAGCCTGGGCAGCAGCATTCCTGAGAGATTCAGGATCATCGGCCGAATGAAAAACCTTTACAGGAGAAAAACCGGCCTGTGTTAGAAACGAAAAGATGAGAACACCATTGGCATTTCTTACCTGCCCGGAGCGGGGAATATGAACAGGTGGAATAACCTCTGAACCGGTTGTAAGAACGCTCACCACAGGCCTTCTGTAAACTGGAAGTATTTCCCTGCCTGCCATTGCTGCAATACCAATTTCCGCAGGGGTGATCAGTGTACCTTTCGCAAGTACAGTCTGGCCCCTGGTAATGTCCTCGGCTTTCCAGCAGATATTGGCACCCTCGACAGGCATTTTCTTTATGGTAAGTCTGTCGCCTGTCACACTGGTTACTTCCACCATAACTACTCTGTCGGCACCTTCCGGAACCTTTGCCCCTGTCATTATTGCAGCAGCAATTCCATCCTGTTGTATTGGTCGGGGTTCTACACCGGCAGGTATCTCATCCATCAACTGGTATTCATTACAAACTCCGCGGATGGCAAAACCGTCCATGGCACTGCGGTCAAACGGGGGCATTGCAATATCACTTACTATATCCTCCGCAAGTATTCTGCCTGCAGTCTTTTCCAGAACCAGCGACTCTACTGCAACAGAAGGAGTATTTTCAAAAATTGTTTTCAAGGCATCGGAAACACTGATCATTTAATTATCTTCCTCCAGGCGCTTTGCGGCGTCAGCCATGGCATTCTCAAGAAAATGGTACCTCTTCAGAAGCATGGTTGCCACAGGTGTCAGAGAGCTGCCGCCACCGCCTGCGCCTCCCCGGCTCCTGCGGATAAGTTTGACACCAAGCTTCTCCTCTGTATTTGAAATAAGAGTCCATACCCTTCTGTACTGTATTCCAGTTGCCCTGGATGCAGCCAGAATCGAACCGACATCACGAATCGCCTCCAGTAGAGACGCCACGCCCCTGCCGAATACAGGATTTCCCCCGCTCTCAAGCCATAGTTTCCATCCCGGACGCACCGGGTTGAAACCTGGCATACCCGCCACTGAAAGGGTCAGGCCAACGGTCTCCGCTGGAACAACCTCAAAAGGACCCTCCAGAAGCACACTGGCATGATCTGTAAGCTCAGGGTTCTTGGGATCGGAAACATCCCCGTCAATGTAAACAAGTGTAGAATCCTCTATAAGAAGAGCTGCGGAATTTGTTTCCCAGATTATCACATCGAATCCCGAGGACGGTCTGGGAAGATAGTCCCTCAAGTCCCACCCTGCCGGGAATTTCAGTATTGCAACTTCTTCGGCACCTGCACTGTGGATTCTCCAGGTATCGCTGTCTTTTCTGCCCGGGCCGGGAAGAAACTCAATTCCCTCTTCGCCGTGTTTTTTCAGCTTATAAAAAGCTACAGAATACCCTTTGTCATGAAGTACCCTCACCAGCTCAGTGCAGAAGAGAGTCTTTCCAAGTTTTCTGCCTGCTGCTGCAACGACTATATTCAGAGCTATGAAATCACCTCCAGTATTTACAATCAGTTCCGGTATGACCCTTAAACATAAGGGAATACTGCCGTGTCGAACCAGCGGAAGAGTAATACATGAATCAGGAATCATCTTTCAAGATAGTACAGTCAGAATTTATACCCTCTGTAAGAAGCACCGTAACAAGAGCAATTCACACAGAAAACGGTGCCGAATTAATTCATGTTCATTGTGAGGAAGAGCGTGAGAATTTCTTTACTGCATGTTTCAAATCACCGCCATCCGATGATACAGGTGTTCCTCACATAATTGAGCACACCGTACTTAACGGGTCTGACAAGTACCCGGTGAAGGACCCCTTCATGGAGATGGTTAAAAGCAGTATGGCAACTTTCATTAACGCCATGACCTATGGAGACAGAACGCTTTATCCCTGCGGAAGCCTTAATGAGAAAGACTTCCGAAACCTGGTCTCAATCTACATGGATGCAATATTTCATCCTCTTCTGAAAGAAGAGTTTTTTCTGCAGGAAGGCTACCGTCTGGATTTTGAGGAACCAGGAAATATCGAAAGCCCTCTGGTTCACAACGGTGTTGTATACAATGAGATGAAGGGTGCATACTCTGATCCTGACAGCTACATGGAACGGGAACTTGCCAGATTCCTTTACCCGGATGCTTCATGCGGCAAGGATTCCGGAGGCGACCCCCTGGCTATTCCATCACTCACTTACAAGCAGTTCATGAAATTTCACACCGATCACTACCATCCTTCAAACTGCTGTCTTTTCACCCTGACAAAAATTCCTTTCCCGGAAATGGCGAAATTCCTCGAAGAAACACTCTCCGGGTTCAAAGCCTCCGGAGTTTCTATCGAAATGGTGGAACAACCTCGCCTGAAAGAACCTCAGCGGAAGGATGCTCCCGTCCCCGGTGGTGCAGAAAACAACTGCACAGTTACCAGTGCCTGGATGGTAAACGATGCAGGAAATCCTGTTGAAACCCTTGCATTTTCCCTTCTGGAAGATGTGCTGCTCGACGATGACTCCTCGCCGGTGAAAGCAGTACTGCTTAACTCAGAACTTGGAACAGGACTGTCCGGATGCGGATATGATTCCGATCCTGAACAGAGAAATTTCGTGATCGGTCTCAAGGGTGTGGAAAGAAAAGACGCCGATACCGTCTTTGGTCTGATCCAGACAAGCCTCAAATCGCTGGTTGATAACGGACTGAATTCAGATCTCGTAAAAAACATGCTGCACCGGAAAGAGCTGCACCTGAGAGCAATAGGATCCAACTGGCCGTACTCTGTAATGTCCTCAGTCTGCGCTGCCTGGACCCATGGCGAAGATATATTGCAGTCACTTGATCTGAACTTTCTTCTGAAAAGTCTTAAAGAAAGCATGAGCAGGAATCCCCGATTCCTTGAGGACATGATTAACAGGCATCTGCTGAAGAACACTCACCGCATTGACTGTGTGTTCTATCCCGACGAGAAACATTTCCAGGAAGAGGATGAAACCATCGCCGCTGATCTTCAGACGAGAAAAGAGGCCATGTCACCGGCCGATCTGGAAAAACTGGCGATTCGGTCAGAAGAACTGGCCAGATCAATGGAGACTCCCAGTACAAAGGAAGCACTGGCAACGCTGCCCAAACTGAGCATTTCCGATGTTTCCACCGATCCTCCATCAATATTTCACAAAGATAGAATAGTCAACGGAAAACTCTTTCTTCCGACGCAGATACAGACAGCAGGAGTCTGCTATGTTGATCTGTGCTTCGATATGTCAGAGCTGCCTGTGGATCTCATTTCACACCTGCCATTCTTCACCAGCTTCCTGACAAGAACAGGTGCAGCGGGTATGGATTACCTTGAAATGGCCGAGGCTGAACTTGCCTGTTCAGGAGGTCTTGGCACTTCTGTTACTTCCATATCTTCCACCGCAACTTCAATCAATGAGTTCCGGATTATACTGAAGACAGGCAGCCAATGTCTGGAAGAAGACCTGTCGGGAATGCTTGAAGTAATGAAGAGAAGGCTCTTCAGCCCGGAGCTTGATAATACTGAGAGGATCATCATAGTTGCCGGCGAGCTTGCAGAACATGCCCGAAGTTCCCTCATCCCGGGAGGCCAGGTTTTCGCCTCAATAAAAGCACAGGCAGGCCTTTCTGCAGCCACCTATGCCAACAACCTGCTCCATGGTATACCTGTATTGCAACAGGTTGCGGCAATCAGCGAAGAAACTGTTGAAAAAGAAATCAGCGCGATGAAAGCAATCCATAAACATCTAACAGAGAAAGCTTCTCAGATTCTGGCCTGGTGCGGTCCGGCAGACAGAGAAAACACAGTTTCAAACTGGCTGGACAGGCTTCCGGGATCAAGACAGGGAATAAAGATCCACAGACCGCCGGTCTTCACAACTGTACCGGATACCACCGGAGTGGTTATTAAGGGCGGTACCTCGTTTGCGGCAATGGCACTGCCTGGTATACCTTCCAATCACCCTCTGTCAGGATCAGGTACAGTAATGATGAGAATGCTCTCTGAGGGTTTTCTCTGGGATGAGATCAGGGTAAAGAAAGGTGCCTACGGAGCAGGAGCAAACCTGGGTGGCACGGCAATAACCTTCTATTCTTACAGGGACCCCTCCCCATCCAGCAGCCTGCAGACTTTTCAGAATGCAATATTGAAAGGCATTGAAGAGGTTGATCTGAGCCCGAGGGCAGTGGAAGATTCAATAATCGCCAGCGTGAAGGGAATGGATCCCGCTATTCGCCCGTCCATGGCCAACGGACTGGCAATCCTCAGAAAGTTGAAAGGAATAAGCATCAATCTGATTGTAGAGCACAGAGCACATCTGCTGGCTGTCAGTGCCGACTCTATCAGAGAATTTGCAGATATTCTGAAAAGCCGTTCGTCTGAAATAAGGGTTTGTGTCGTTGGGAATAAAGATGTTCTCAATTCATTGAACATAGATAACAGAACTGAACTCTGAGGAGGTTATTGTGGATACAGCTTCTCTTGTAATCGGAATCATTTCGGCAGTGCTGGGGTTTATCCCGTGTGTTAATCTCTTTGTGATCCTGCCGGCCATAGTTGGTCTGATACTGGGAATCATCTCTTTCCGCAGTAAACGGGCGGAAGGGCTGCCATCGGGCATTGCCCTTGCTGGAATTATTCTGAACGCTCTTCCACTGGTGATCATGACATCTTTTCTTCTGCTTGCGATGTTCACCGGAGATGCTTACACCATAAATGAGATGATTATCAATTAGTTCAATGGGAGCATACAGAATATTCAACCTGGTTGTTCTGGGGCTTCTTCTGTATGTGCTTGTTTTTCCGCTGATCTCCCCGGTGATGGAAAAACTTTTCCCTTCAGTCATGCGCTGCTACTACGAGGACTTCACGGGGGATGCATGCCCGTTCTGCGGCCTTACAAGAGACATGAACTGTGTTCTCTCCGGAGACAGGAAACAGGACAGGATCAACACCAGTTTCCAGCTTTTTCTGGCAGTCTATACTTTTGAATGGCTTATCAGAATAACTATGATGCTAATGTCGGGGAGGTTTACCGGAAGGGCCCTGCCTGTGATTGATGTTGCGATTCACTGCATCCTTGCGGTCTGTGTTCTTCATGCCGTGAATACCATATAGAATCATATCCTTCTGCTGCTGCTTGTCTGACGGTTTTCTGGGAATCCGCAGAGGCTCACAGTCGGGGTATGATCTGCCACAGAAGTACATCGCGGTTGCCACCGTCATAGGGGTGGGCAGAAATATCTGGACCTGCCTCGGGATGGCTCCCTGGGTTTCAAGGAAGGACCTGGCCGCCTGCATGTCCCCGATAGTACACCCCGGGAAAGCTGCAATGATGTATGGAACGATGTACTGTTTTCTTCCGGATCTTTCAGCACTCTTCTTGAATTCCGCAGCAAATCTTTCCCACACCTCACGGGTGGGTTTGCGCATGAGTGCCAGTATTCTGTCGTGGGTATGCTCGGGGGCAATTCTCAAGTGACCTGAAATATTCTTTGATGTAAGCCTGGCCATGAAATGAGGATCCCTGAGGGCAACATCATGCCTGATACCGCTGGATATGAACACATTTTTCACTCCGGAAACAGTCCCGGTTTTTGTAAGAAGGTTTATATAGCTGCTATGATCCGTTCGGAAGTGAGCGCAGATATCAGGGTAGAGGCATGATGGTCTTCTGCACCGCTTCATCTGTTCAGGGTCGTTGCAACCCAGCCCGTACATGTTGGCAGTGGGGCCGCCGAGATCGGAGATTGTTCCCCTGAATGCCGATGAAGAGGCAATCTTTTCTGTCTCGCGAAGAACTGACCCCGCTGATCTGCTTGTGATAAACTTCCCCTGATGAAGACCAATGGCACAGAATGTACACCCGCCGCTGCAACCTCTCACCACTGTGATGGAATCCTTTATCATGGTCAGCGCCGGTATTTCACCTCTGTATGCGGAATGAGGCAGCCGGGTGTAAGGAAGGTCATACACCGCATCCATTTCTTCCGGGGACAGAGGCTCTGCCGGTGGCTCAACGATCACAATCCTGGAATCAGCACGCTGGATCAACCTGGAACCGCACCATGGATTCTGATTTGCTTCAAGCAGTCTTGAAAGTTCCAGCATTTCCACAGGGTTGGAGTTAAGGGATTCGTGGGAGGGCAGCACAACATCGCTGCCCTGTGCCTGATACTTTCCGTGATGAACCGCTGTAGCGGTTCCCGGAATACCGGCAAGAGTTTCACCTGCATCAATGCGCCTGGCGATCTCAACTATCTGTTTTTCACCCATTCCGTAAACGAGAATTGATGCTTTGCTGTCGAGAAGAATAGACTTCTTCAGCCTGTCACTCCAGAAATCATAGTGAGTTACTCTTCTCAAGCTTGCCTCAATACCACCGAGTACAACAGGAACACCCTTCATGCTTCTCTGCAGACAGTTAGTGTACTTCAGTACAGCTCTGTCGGGTCTTTTCCCCGGCATCCCGTCAGGAGTGTAAGCGTCATCTGAACGTAGTCTGTTGTTGGATGTGTAGTGGTTCACCATGGAATCCATGTTGCCTGAAGTTACCCCTGCAAATAGTCTGGGCTTCCCCATAACGGTAAAAGACTCAAGATCCTTCCAGTCCGGCTGGGCAACAATACCAACCTTGTATCCTCTGCTCTCAAGAACCCTTCCGATGACAGCAGCACCAAAAGAAGGATGATCCACATAAGCGTCACCGGTGACAATCAGCACGTCCAGCTGATCCCATCCGCGGTCACGCATTTCCCGGGCAGTCATAGGAAGAGGTTTTCTCATGCTCCTAGTGTGTCTTTTAAGAAGCAGTTTGTCAAGCTTTGGAACTGGCACTTGAAAAACAGTGGATAATGGAGGTTGCTATTAAAGTAAACACATGTTTCCCTAACCGTGAAAGGATTGAGACACAATGCAGGAAGTTCCCGGATTGGTAGAAGAATTATTCGAAAACTTGAAGTCGCAGATTGCAACCTCAAGCTCGACAGAGAAAAAAGGAGAGAAAGATGTCTGAAGAAAGAACAACACTCTACACAGCAAGGGTATCCGCCGGAAGGAACACCTTCTTCATCGATGGGAAGCAGGCAAAGAACGATCACTACTACATTTCCATCACCGATTCCCGCAGGCAGGCGGATGGTACGTTTGAGCAGAAGAAAGTGATTCTCTTCGAGGAGTCCTTCAAGGGATTCAGGGAAAAAATCACAGAGGCCTGTGAAATGCTGGAGAAACTGTCAGAGGCCAGAAGAGACGAAGAAATAACAGAGGCCAGAAAAACCCACCCGAAAGCATTCATGAAGTGGGAACCTGAAGAGGAAGAGAAGCTGGAGAAGCAGTTCAAGAGTGGTGTAGATATTGAAACCATCTCAAAGTCTTTCGGAAGAAGCTCCGGTGCATTGCTTGCAAGGCTTGAACGAATGGGTCTCATTCAACCAGAAGCATCCGGAGAGTAGTTTAAGAAGATGCCGGCTTGTATACTTACCGGATGTCATACAATGCAATGCTTCTGGCTGCCGGAATCTGCGGAGGGTTCATGAATGTAACCGCCGGGGGAGGGTCTCTGATAACTCTCCCCATACTCATTCTCGCAGGTATGCCTCCGGTTGTAGCCAATGGCACCAACCGCATCGCGGTTCTGATCCAGAACATTATCGCTTCCGGTAATTTTCGTCGCCACGGCAGAAGAGATCTCAGGCAGGGTCTTTTTCTGGGGTTGGCTGCGGTGCCGGGAGCTGTAGCAGGGGCTTTAACTGCAGTGAATCTCTCTGATTCTGCATTCAAATGTATACTGGCAGGAGCAATTCTACTGGGGCTTTCCGTGATATTCTTTCACAGGCAATCAGAAGCCGTCGAGTCAAAGCTCAGGCGGAAATGGCTGCAGGCTGCACTTTTTCTCTTCATCGGTTTTTACGGCGGGCTGATCCAGGCTGGTACCGGCTACCTGATTATTTTCAGCCTCACGATGATCGGTGGTCTCGGGCTGGCAAAAACCAACAGTATCAAGGTCATCGTTGTGGCGGTCTATCTTGTTCCATCCATCTTCATCTTCGCTGTGAAAGGAAACATTCAGATTGTTCCAGGATTGATTCTTGCGGCTGGAAACAGTATTGGCGGCATTCTGGGAAGCAACTTCAGTCAGAAAATGAACCCGAAATGGATCAAGGTAATTCTGGCAGTGGCCCTGACGGGAATGACTGTGAAATTACTTATTGATTAAGGTTCCTGGTTCCCATGTACCTGTTCCCCTTAAGAACCTTGCTCATTACTTTGATATCGTCCCTGAGATGCCATCCGGCTCTTCTGTAAAACTCAATTGCAGGATTGTCAGAGAAAATGAACAGATGGATCTTCTCAATGCCTGCATTGTAAAGGGCTGTTTCTGTTTTATCCATCAGAGCCTTGCCTGTGCCGGAGTGGTGCAGATCCTTTCTCACAGACAGATGGTATATGTAACCCCGTCTGGCATCTTCCCCGGCCATTACCGACCCCACGACCTCATCACTTTCAAAAGCAGTAAAACAGTATGCCTGGTTTCTCTTCAGAAAAAGAGAAAAACCATCTGCTGAATCTGCTCCTGTCATGGTATTACCAGGGAAACTGCTCCACAGCTTTACGAGAGCATTGTAGTGTTCAGGTGTCATAGATCGAATAATCATGTAATAGGCACCGGATAGATCCCGGGTGTACTCCCGGGAATCACCGATGCTTTGCAGATCGACTGGAAGAAATCAACTGGTCCTGCTGCTCCAACGACCCCGTACCCGTAGCCCTGCTGCCGCATGCAGTGCAGCACCTCAAGGGTAACAGCCTTCCCAACACCGGCTCCTCTGTATTCCTCTGCAACTCCAACCGGCCCGAGAAATCCCAGAGCAGTACAATCCCATCCGCAGAATCCTGCAAGCTTTCCTGTTGATTTCTCAAGAGCAATTATCATTGTTGATGGAGTTCTGCTGATTGCGGAAAGCACCTCCGAGGCCCACCCTGTTGAGAAGCTAACCTCTATCCAGTTCCGGATGGTCTCACTTTCGTGAGCCATCGGTCTTCGAACTGTAAATCCATCACACCGGAACTTCTCTGGCAGGCTGTAGAGTGGAACGAGAAGATCAGGCATCTTACAGACTTATAAAGCGGCTAAGAAACATCACTGATTCATTCCCTGTGATGGCATAGATAATGCTCAGAACTATACCCAGCGCAATGAAACTCATCATAACAGCTTTGCACGAATCCTGCCCTTTGATGGATCCAAGCTGCTTTGGCTCACGGCCCAGGTAAGCACTTGCAGCATAGAGTTCTTCACCGATCAGTGTGTAATCACAGGTTGTTATGAAGAATGGAAGCTGAGTAACAGCATCAGTACCTGCGATCTGGATAGCCCCTGACAGCGCACCTGTCTCAGCCAGAATCAAAGATTCTGCCCAGAACATTCCCAGATAAAAGTTTGTTGCCGGTTTTTCACGCATCATGATTCCGTTCACACCGGCCACATAGGCGAACTGGCTCTGGGTGAGAAAGAAAACACTGTCATTATCGTATGCGTCCGGTCTTCCTGCCTCCAGATACCCCTGGCGAACTGTTTCTTCACAAACGGTGAAAACAATGGGATCACAGTTTGGAACCAGCAGCGGAGTTCCGTATTCAGCCACCTTTTTGGCTACCCTGCCAAGTATGGTAATACTCGCAATTGTTGCAACATCGCTGATAGTTGAAAGCCCGGGTACATACAGAATAGGTTTTCCCATTTCTGTTGCTCTGCCTATTGCCTCATCAATAGCTTCGATACCGGCAATTGGACGGAGGTAGAATTCTGCACCCCTTTTCGCCTTGTGGAAGTAGAAAAAGATCAGTCCGAGAAAAAGCGCACTACCAATCATGGTTGGCATCTCGCTCGGGCTGAACCACTCCCCCCTGGCCAGTTCAGCACCCGTGAAGATATCACTGTGAAGAGAATCTCCATCAGCTGTAAGAACAACAGTTCTGTACTGGTATGAGGTCATAGGAGATATTGGATAATCCGGATCATAACCGTCCATGATTTCTGTGCTCTCCAGTGGAAGCGCCTCTGCTATGACCGTTTCCCAGATTACTTCCTCAGAATCGGGCTCTCTTCGCTGTACAAGCAGACCGATCAGGTTATCAGGCGTTTCCATCACACCGTCAAACTCAACAAGAAGCAGAGAACCATCATCTTCAGGAGCATTGGTAACAGAAATTATCTCCGCCGTTGAGAAAAGTGTTGCGCAGATCATAAAGACAGTGATCAAGATATACCTCCCCAAGTAAGTGATTACCGATTATGCAACGGAAATGTCCCGCAGTACAGAGCAGAAGTATTGACATGTTCTCAAGTCTCTGCATAATCGGAAAAAGGAGGGTCATATGAGAAGGGCACTTACTCCTGTTATCATAATCGTACTTCTTGCAGTCACAGGATGTCGCAGGAGCAGGAATCTGATTCTGATTGAAAACAATTCAGATATGATCTGCACATCTGTAACAATTGCAGTCTGTGACAGCAGCTGGACCATTCAGAACATGGCCCCCGGTGAACAACGGGAGTTCTCTGTCATATACACAAAAGACGATGCCTTTCACGTTAGTATGGAGCCTGCCGACGGAAGATCACTGGAAGGCAGCTTCGGATATGTAACCCATGGAATTACCGGGGATCGAATTCGAATTTCAATTGAGGATGATTCCATATTTTTCATGCAAAACGGAAACAGTTACTGAACGATAATCCGAGTTTTATAAAACGAAGAAAAGATGTATATTCCTTCCTTCGTCATTGTTGTGTTGTATCGTGTTGTGTCGAAAAGAAAGAAGTGCTTTGAAAACCAGTTGTCCCTGCCCCAACATTTCCTGCAGAAGGTACGGTAATTGTACCGAGTGCAGAGATTTTCACCGGCGGACAAAATCTTCCACTTACTGTGAGAGGATATCAGAAACAGCGCGAGTTAATTCCACAGGTGTAAACCTGATGGATTACGCCGCCTGCGCCGGTTGAGCAGGTAAAATGGCTCCCGGCAGGCTGTCGGGAATACTTGAAAAGCTCCCCAGAATATCCAGTCCTGATCTTATTGTGGGAATGGACACTATGGACGACGCAGGGGTGTACAGAATCAATGAGACAACTGCTCTGGTTCAGACAGTGGACTTCTTTTCCCCTGTAGTGGGCGATCCACGGACCTATGGAAGAATTGCGGCGGCCAATTCCCTGTCAGATATATGGGCCATGGGTGGAAAAGCCCTCACTGCAATGAACCTCCTCTGCTTCCCCGGAGGAAAGCTTAAAGTCGAAGTTATCGAGGAGATAATGACAGGTTCCAGCGAGAAGCTTGTTGAAGCTGGCGTGGTTCTTGTTGGAGGCCACACGGCCGAGCAGGATGAGGTTGTTTTCGGTCTCAGCGTAACCGGCATAATTCACCCGGAAAAAGTGATGACAAACTCCATGGCAAGGCCTGGAGACATCCTGATCCTCACAAAACCCATCGGCTCAGGTATTCTGACCACTGCAAACAAAGCTGCACCTCTGAAACCTGAGATAATGGGGCCGCTGATCGCCTCCATGGAAAGATTGAACATGTACGCCTCCGATGTACTGAACGAGTACGATGTGAGTGCTATGACGGATATCACCGGCTTCGGTCTTATGGGACATTCTCTGGCGTTCGCAAAATCAGCGAATGTGGGGCTTGTGTTCAATGCTGAAGACATTCCTCTCTTCGCCGGTGTGATGAACTATGTAGAGGATTACTTCCCCGGTGGCTCTGCCCAGAATCGCAAATATGTTGGTGAGAACGCCTACATCGATTCAGATATCAGTGAAAATCTGGCTGACATTCTGTTTGATGCCCAGACTTCCGGAGGGCTCCTTGCCGCTGTCCGCGCCGATCAGGTGGAAGAGGCAGTTTCTGCCCTTCGAGAATGCGGCAATGAAGAGACAACCATAATCGGTCGAGTAGTGGAAGATCCCGGTAAAGGTCAGCCCAGACTTATTGTCTATCCCTGAACAAATTAATGTGTGATACAGCGCAGGCTTCAAGCGAATAGTTTGATGCCTTTTCCGGTCCGTGTGAACCCATTTCGAGTGCTGTATCCGAGTCGCAAATCAGTTTTTTCAATGCCACAGACATATCTTCAACAGATGCAGGATCAACAAGCAGACCAGCTTCACTCCCGACGACTTCCCTCAGTCCGGAAACATCACTTGCAACGACCGGCAGCCCGGATGCCATGGCTTCCACTGCGGCGATACCAAAGCCCTCCCAGAGAGAGGGGATGAAGAAAATGTCGGAATCTCTCATCAACTGAGGAATGTCATCACAGGTACCGAGAAACTCGACAACACCGTTCAGGGACAAATCTGAGACCAGCTCCTCCAGTTCAGTACGCATGCCGCCGTCTCCGGCTATCATCCATTTAAACGCATGATCTGTTCGATCAATCAGATCGGCAACCGCCTTCAAAGCCGTGCGGTAGTTTTTTGCGGGAGCTAATCTACCAACAGAGAGAATTACAGGAGGATCGTGAAAACCGGTTCTCCCCTCAGATTTGAATAGGTCAAGTCTCGCCCCATTGGGAATTACAACAGCTTTATTCTGCAGAACAGGCTTCCAGGTTACAACAGCTTCTCTTACCGCTTCACTTACACACACAATCTTTTCATAACGCCGGTATGTGAAGTTGTCGGCAACGTTTCCCCACAAGGTTCCTCGTCTTCGGTTGGATGTGCTGTGCTCCGAGGCAAAAAGTCTGCCCCTCCAGCCAGCCCGCAGAAGCGCTCCGGGAACCCGAAGAAGAGATGGGAACAGATGAACATGAGCAATGTCTGCACTGGCCAGTGGTTCACATCTGAAAAAACTGGAAAGCCTGCCTGAAGCAGGAGGGGCATACGGAGATTTGCACCCTGTACACCAGAAACCATCTTCCCCCTCAACCCGCTCACTGCCGGACAGAGCAGCAACATACGATTGATGTCCCATCCGCCGATACTCCCGATGAAGATCCAGAACAAGTCGTTCTGCTCCACCGGCTGTAATGCTGTTGACTATTTGTACTATCTTCAATGCGAATACTGTCCTTAATATGTTTATGCTTCAAGGAATATATCTATTTGAAATAGAAGAGAAAGGAAGAATATGACAGACT
Organism: Candidatus Sabulitectum sp.; assembly: GCA_023139045.1. GTDB lineage: Bacteria > Fermentibacterota > Fermentibacteria > Fermentibacterales > JCC-6 > Sabulitectum. The sequence continues at coordinate 46,147 of JAGLOJ010000038.1, read as the reverse complement.
CCAACAGCATGCAGAATGAAATTAATCAGTACAAGAATGAGAAAGAATCCGTCAGGAAAGTTCTTGGACAGATAGGAGGTACAGCCACAGCAAGGAAGGAAAAAGCAATTAACATTGCATTCGCGACTCTTGTTGTTCTTTTCTTCTCCTTTGATGTAATGCGCCATGCTCTTCACATCAGTATCGACTTCATACCCGAACTGTTCAGTGTTGAAATTGCTCTTCTGCTTGTCTCCATGAAGATAATCTGGATGATACACAGACAGCAGAAAGTTGAACACTTTCAATTCTGGATACTGAACACCATTGAGTTTCAGATGAACAATTCTGCAGTGAGAATAAGGAGGATCGAAAAGATGCTGGAGGAGCTTAAAGAAGAAAACTCCCCCGGAAAATAAAAAAGAATGGTGCCGAGAGGCGGAATTGAACCGTCGACACACGGATTTTCAGTCCGTTGCTCTACCTACTGAGCTATCTCGGCACCGGAGGCAGTAATTTAAACGGTTTTCAGCAATCGGTCAACCCCTGAAACCGAAGCAAATAGACAGCACTCAATTAGCTGCTCCTGCCTGAAACCTCTTCCAGAAATTCAGACCCCACACCGCAAACAGGACACACCCAGTCTTCCGGAAGATCAGCAGGTGATGGTACCTTTACAGGATCTTCTGCCGTTTCGCCAACCTTCCTTGAATCGTAGATATAGCTGCATGCCTGGCACTCCCAAACCATTACTCCCCCTCTGTCTGCAAAAGAACAAAGGGTCTTTCCACCCCGGCTCTAAGCCTGGTTGTTGTAAACATGACGCAATTCCTGCCGGCATTGGTGGAAAGAGACTCAAAAAGTACCCTATCCATTGATACACTACCCATCCCGTTCAGCAGAATCAGTGAAAGGGGAATATCTTCGGAGCCGGTAAGTATCACACCCGGTTCTTCACCAAGAAAATCGACCAGGTCTTTTCCTTTCATAGAGGGGGCGATTATGCCGGACACTCCGGCCTCTACCGCTTTTTCAAGGAAGGAAGAGGAAAGAGGCCTGTCAAGCAGAACAACAGCATCTTTCTCCAGGGAATCAATTGTGAGCCTGCCCCAGCACATCCTTCCGAATCCGGCAATACCGGGAACGATAAGACCTCTGGACCTTACACTTGCAGACATCACACGATCGGCTTCAGTAACCACTCCCTGCATTGGAGAATGGATATAAACCGGTTTCAAAATGTACTGAATGGTTACAATGCCTGTTTTCCTGTCTATTTCCAGTACTGTGCCTGTTGCAGGTGATTCCACTCTCTTGAGCTTTTCCCCTATCGCAATCGTCTGAGAGTGTTCAACAAAGTCTCCAAGACGCACCTTCATGTTGGCGGTAATCCTTTTTGGTTTCAGGCCAAGCAGCCTGGCAACATTCACATAATGCGGCTTACCGTCATAATCCTGTATTTCCCTGAGGATTATCATTCCCGGAGAAACTATGGAGTGAACAATTCCTCGAACAGGGCTTCGCATTGAGCTTCGATACCCTGTTATGCCGTGGCCAATAGAAAGAGCAAAGACTTCACTGTTAATATTTACCCTGTCCCCCTCTTTTACCTTGATTCCACCCATTACAACTTCATCAGAAATGTCATTCCTGTCGTACCCAACATGCCCTCTGGCATCAACGAAATACACCCTTGGCGGCACCAGTCTATTGGTTCCAAGAATATCACCTGGAACCACGGAATCACCTTCTTTTACCTGTATCTCACCGGCATATGCAAGGCTGAACTCCCTGTTGATTTCTCTTTCTCTCATTTCTGGAACTGGTGCAGACGGCAGGGCTGGTTGCTCCTTGAATTCTGCCGGTTCTTCAAGAAAGTCCATGGGAAGAAGCTCATCTCCAAAACGCAAGTCAATAAGCAATGGCACATCATCATCTGGAAGGGAAGCTCCTGGAATACTCACCCCTCGGCAGCTCTCGAGGTAGAAACATCTGCCGGAATCGACTTTCACAACAGAGTCAGCTGTTTTTACCTTAAGGCTTCTTACCTTGTTCAGCGGAGAGTAAACCCGGCACACAGTGTAAAGGCATTGTTCTCTGTAGTACTTGAGAGCCTCATGGGGGTATTTCTCTGCCAGAACGCCCATGTGAGGGCTCTGAAAATGCCTGTCAACCATGAGAGCGGTAAGGCCTTTAGGACGGAAGCCCGACGCAAGAATCCATGCAGCCCTTCTTGGTGTGGCATGCGCCATAACACCGCCGGCACCGATTATGGTTGAGATGTCAGATATTCTGAAGGGATCCCCCTCGACCGTCTTGAATGCTTCATCGAATTTGCATTTGCCAAGCCGTTTTGCCCGTTCGGTGAACCCGACCCTGGATCTGTCGTAACCGATCTCCAGATGGTGTCTCCATGCCAGTTGCATTCCCTCTGCGGCAGCAGCGCATTCAACTGCTTCCGAGGTCTCATCCGCCGGGACTGTTGTTGGAAAAAGAGTTTTACTGAGTATCCAGTTTCTGGCAACTCCCTCATCAACATTTGGAATGTGAACAAAGACCCTGTCGGGGCCGGCCTCCCTGATAATGTTTGAAAGGCTGTAACTCATACCGGTATTGGCAGCGACAGTTCTCTGGAATCCACTCCGGATGTTGCTGAAAATATCGGTTGTAGCACCACCCATATCCGCAAGAACCACATTACCTTTAATATGAGAGGTGTACCTTTCAAGAATTCTGTCAACGCCGGCAGGTGTGGGTATGATGGGTGATGTTGTCATTTCTGAGAGCCTGGAATATCCCGGCGCCATCTGCATCACATGATCCATGAATAACCTGTGAACCTCGGAAATCGCAGGCTTCAGATTGAAGTTCAAGCCATCAGGCCGGATATTGTCAGTAAACGAAAGTGAAAACAAGTCTCCGAGCATACCGGTAATGAATGGTCTTACCTGCGGATTACCACAAAAAACCAGGGGCAGTTTGCCACCACCGAATTTGGATTTCGGTTTGGAAAAAGCAACAAGCTGCGCCATGTTCACAACACCGGCTATTGCCCCGTTATCATAGCCTCCTGCCATTACAACCAGGTCGGGAGAGAGATGTTTCATCCGCCGGATCTTCTCTACTCTGGGCATATCATCATCGATGGCAAAGGAATCAAGAACAACACCGCCTGCGCTGAAAGCAACTGCCTTGGCCATGCTGCCGGAGTCGGATGATGCAAGAGCGATTACAAGTATCTGAAGACCACCCCCAGCGGAACTGGTGGTGTAGTAGGGAACAGTCAGAGAACCACCTTCATCAAGAAGCTCTATCCCTGTTTTTCCTGAAAGTTCTTCAAGCCCCTTGAAAAAGCCAATGCAGACATCCTCTGAAGGTTTCTCAACTGTAGTGCCGATAGCCACTGAACCAAGGGCTTTAAACTCTCTGTTACCAACCTCAAGAAGAAGAAGTTTTGTAGTTGTACTTCCCACATCACTAACAAGCAGGCGATCAGTCATAACACCCTCCAACAGTATAAGTTCTGCTCCAACAGTTTTCTGATACATACGAATAAGAACATTGGGTCATCGGTTATGGTCGCAGGAAGCAATATCTTCCCGGAGTAGATGTACGCAGTGAGAGTTCAGACTTTCTCCTGAACGCAGAGCATTAAGAGCCAGTATCTTGTGCAGATCCTTGCCAACTCGAACTACAAATTTGCCGGAGTACTCTTTACCTGCAGTTGGTTCCGGCACGGGATCTCCATCGACTGCATATACTTCGACCCACTCCTCAACAGTGCGACAAAGCTCCTTATACACCATTGCTTCATCATCCCCGTGAACACCACCAAGCATAAGCCCGGGGCATGTCCCCACATAGCACTGGTCCTCATCGGACCACTCAACTAATTTGATGTATCGATCACTTGCTTTCATTATTCACCTCACAAATAGCCATTTCAACAGATCGTTCCTGATACTTCTTAGCATCGGCTCCGGGATTACCGCTGATCGTGATACGGACACCCATGGGGTGTTTGAAGTTGCGATGATTTCCCTTACCACCTCTATCAATAAACCCGGCTTTGCTGAGCATCTGAATGAGTTCCCTTATTTTTCTTGACATAATCGCATAGTACTGCCATAGTACTGCATTGTCAATAGTGAATGAGATTGCATTCAGCCACTACTCAATAACTGTCGGTGTTTTCTCCTGATAGCCTGCCCGAGATCGAATGTGCTTCAGAGGTTATCTCTGCGGGATATCCGGTAATCTCCAGCAGACGGATTGCATTTCGGGACCTGCACGGGCCGGGCTTTATTCTGTAATCAAAATAATGACGATCATCTTCTATCTGCTCCTGAAAATGGTACATTCTATACTTTTCATTCAGCATATGCTCAAGCTCAATATCATGGGTGGTAACAAGAACCATTCCATGCCTTCCGAGATACTTGAGAACTGAAGAAGATGCAGCCAGTCTCTCTATGGTGTTGGTCCCTCTGAATATCTCATCAATGAGAAAGAGATACCTCTCCCCACTGTCCGATGCTTTGATAAATTCCAGTATGGTCTCTATCTCAACGTAGTAATAGCTCTTGCCGTGTTGAAGATCATCTCTTCTGCGGATGGTGCTCAACACTGATGCCGCTGGAAAAACAACACTTTCGCCATGGCAGAAACCCAGTGTTCTTGCAAGAAGCAGGTTCACACCGATCGTCTTTATAAAAGTGGTCTTTCCGGCCATGTTGGAACCTGTTATCAGACACGAGTGATCAGTCAGGCTGAAAGAATTGGCAACGGGGTTTTCAAGAACAGGGTGGTAAAGAGAAGTAACTTCAATACGATTCTCATCCACCAGCTCCGGACAACAGCATGATTCGGAAGCAAGGTACCCGGTAACCGCCATGGATGCATCCAGAGAACCAATAGCCTCAAATATCTCTATGAGATCACTCTTATGCTTCTCCACAAACTTAGCCGCAGAGAAAAACACGATCAGGTTCACAAGAAGCAGATGATTCATGTATGAAATAAAGGATGCACTCAGTTCATTCAGGCGGGTCAGGTCGATGAGAATCCAACTGAATTTTTTCTGAAGATGCTTTATGAATTTCCTGTGTGTTTTAAGTACTTCAATCTCTCTGAAGCTGGTTTCACCTGTATCGGCCAGTGAAGCCGCTACGCCAAGCATTCTTCCAAGACTGCCCATATCGGGAACATAGATACGGAATGACAATATGTGGTGAATCAGCGTATTCAGGAACCCGACTGCAAGAACTCCCAGAATAAATTCCTTGCTGACGAAAATCAAACCGGCAATGCTGACTAAAAACAGCAGAGACATAAGAATGAGGAGCGGAAAGTAGGCTGGTTTTGACGGAAGTGGGCCGAAAAGAACACCGGAAATGTAAGCAGCTTTTTTATCCCGAAGTCGCAGAAGAATCTTTGCAAACACTTGTGAAGAAGCCTGATTCTCCTGAAAATTCCGGTAGTCGAGAAACCGCTTCCGCGGAAATTCCAGATCCTTCCTGTATCGGTGCATTTCGTGATATAGGTACTGAGCACCTACCACACTGCAGGTTCTGTTAAGCCGGTGAAACACATCATCCATGTCAAGATCGCTCCAGGTTGAATCAGGAACAGGCTCACATGTATTCTCACCCTTTGCGGAGTGATACCGGACTGTATCTTCCGCATTCAACTTAAAGGCTTCCCCGCCTCGCCAGATTCTTTGAATAAGTGCAGGATAATCAATCTTCCCCATCAGCCCTCCAGATCTGATTCAGTATTTGCTTTTACAAATTTATAGTATTTATCAGGCATTGCCATCAGTGAACTGTGTGTGCCACTCTCTGCAACACACCCGTCTGCAATTACATGGATTCTGTCACAATACTTCATTGTTGACAGCCTGTGGGCTATCACAATTACTTTCATAGATTCTGACAGCTTTTTAACATGCTCTACTATCATACTCTCATGACCCGTGTCCTGGCTTGATGTGATCTCGTCAAGCAGCAGTATTTTTGGTTTCCGAAGTATTGCTCTGCCAATGGCAAGCCTCTGCTTCTGCCCCACAGAAAAGTCGAAACTGGCCTTGTCAACTATTGTTTCATATTGATTCTGCTGACTCATTATCAGCTCATGCAGGTTCATTTCCCTTGCAGCGCAGACGACCTCTTCAAATGTGGCACCGGGATTCAACAACATGATGTTCTCCCTGATTGATGACTTCAGCAACAAAGGTTCCTGTTCCACAAGGGCAATTGAGCTTCTCAGGGCAGATATCCGGCTGCTGTCAACTTCCTCTCCATTCACCAGATACTTGCCTTCCTGAATTTTATAAACTCCCAGTATGATATCGAACAGCGTGGTCTTTCCAGCTCCGGATTCTCCAACCAGGCCAATTAAATTATCCTTCTCGAATGAGATATTCAGATTGTGAAATACCTGTGTTTCATCACTGTACCGGAAATGCACATTTTCAAAACGAATTTCAATTTTCTCCGGACAGAAACTACCGTCAACAGATTCGCTTTCAAACTTCAGCACATCTATCACTCTGTCCAGAGCAGATGTTGCAACCTGCATTGTAATATTGGTGTTCAGTAGCGAGTTAACTGCAGTGTACAGGAAAACTATGTATGCGTTAAAGGCAACCAGTGCACCGATAGTAAGGCTTCCATTTATGACGAGAACACCGCCATAAACAAAAGTGAGAAGTGGGATAATCGATGCGAAAAACGCTGTGAGAGCCTTGTGCGCCTGGTCATGCTTTCCATACTCAATATGATTCCTGAGTGCAGGAATTGCAGATCTGAAATAGCGCTTTGCTGCTGCACTTTCCCGGTTTGACCTCTTAAGAAATCCCAGGAATCTCAATGATTCCTGCAAAGTTGAAATTTCAAGAGCTCTGTTCTCAAGGAATTCTGTAAATATCTGTTTCATCCTGGAACTGTACCTGACTGTCAGCACAGCAAGAAGAGGAAACAGAACAGCCGCAGCAACAGCAAGCCTTATGCTGACAAGAAACATTCCTGTAATACTTGCCATGAAAATCAGTACATCCCTCAGCAGAATAACAAGCTGATCACCGAACAGAGTATTTATGTAACCTGGATCCTGGCTGATTCGAGACAGCATGTAATCTGCACTGTGCTGATTGAATATTTCAAATTGGGAATACGCGTACTTTTTCAGCAACCTTAACCTCAAGTCAATCATTATCTGAGAATTCAGATTATAGAACATGATACCGGCGACATAACCGGTAACTCCCATAGTTACGTAGATTGAAACACAAAGAAGAGCCAGCTTCAGAAGCATGCTGCTGTCTGCGTTGGGAATAGCAATATCCACTATTCTTCGAATAATCATCGGGGCCGGCATGATCAGAAATGCATTCAGCAGCAGCAGCAGAGAAGCAATTATCAACTGCTTCCTGTATCTGCAGTAATAAGCCCCGAAGGCAGTATTGTATTTGCCGACCAATACTCTGAATTTCTCTGTTCTTTCAGAAATATGCGTCATCAGCCCTTCCATTCCTGGGGAAAATATAGATCGGATTCAGATTCAGATCAATTCCTGTCAACGAGTCCCGGTACCGGCCCCCCTGGTGCATCGGTGTAATACACAGTTACCCACAAACCGGCTGATTCAGTATGCAGCAGGATGTCCCAACTGTTCCAGTTGTTAGTTCCTGTACAATACAATATTAATCCGTCTTCGGGTATGTCATTCCAGGGAGCTGACAGCTTCTCTGTGAAGAGAATCGGCTGCCAGTCGTCAGGAAGCACGGGCAGAAGATCAAGCCGTGCAACAATTACCTCAAGGGAATCCGCTGGAATTGTGTAGTGGGAAGTGAAAGCAATATCGGATCCTGTAAAATGTTCGACATCAGAGATACCTGCGGGAAGTTTGATGCAGGCAGCTCTTTCAAAATAGTCCTGGTGATAGTTCCCGCCACATGCAGACCAGAAAAGAGCGAGAAGGAAAACTGATTGAGAACGACTTCTGAAGCTAAGTCTCATTTCAGTATTGAGCTTCCCTTGTGGAATCTTCATAAAGAGTATCGGGGCATATATCCTGCTCGTGTGGCCATGTCACTGTTCCGTATTCAACTCTCGCCTGCTTAAAATAATTAATATCCTTGAATTCTTTAAAAACGCCACAATCAAGAAGGTACGAGCAATCAAAAACAGCTTTTTCACCATTTGTAAACACGATAACAAGCCGATAGTTCTCTTTAGCAGTGACGCTTTCAACTCTTGGATTCACAATATCACCTCAGTGGTTCTATTTTGTATGGCTGCTGCCCACTGACGGCCAATTCCCAGTCGGCAATCAACTCATCTCTGTGGATTTCAATCCATGCCTGAAGAAGCTTCATTTTGTTCGAAGGTAAAGAACCTGCAAGAAGATCTCCATCCGGCAATGCGATAACAGCTTCCTTGTCCTGGTACGAAACATGAATGTGCGGTTTCCGATGTCTGCGATTATCAGCAAAATACATGTGAACAATTATTCCGTAGAACATTGATATTACAGGCATAACATATCTTCCAATACACTACCTCCATTTACATTATTATTGTTTATTCCCATGGCAGGTGCAACTCTCCACTGGAACAAATATCAAAATCAAGTATAGTCTGATGGATAAGGAGAAAAATGAAAACAACAAAATGGATTATGATTCTGTTTGTATCGTCTGTGTTACTTCTAAACTCATCCTGCGAGATGCCTGAAAGCAACCCCGGTTGAGGAGCCTGCAATGAGTCAGAACGGTCCGTTCTGACTGAAACCTGTTGATACATATCACAACTACATTATTCGGTTAAATTCAAAGGTGACTATCATCGCGTACATTATTTTCTAAAGTAGTCTGAAATTATCTGTTATGAGGTTTCTGAGAACTTCTCAAGAAGTTTCTTCAGGGGCTCTACAACGGTTGGAAGATCAATCTGGACAGTATTCCAAATGATATTTACGCTTACTCCGAAATACTCATGAACCACAAAATTGCGTAGTGCCCTCATCTCAATCCAAGGTATATCAGGGTTCTCCTGAAGCAAGAATTCTGGAATATGAGAAGAAGCTTCTCCTATGATAGTGAGGCGACGTACAACTGCATCAATAGTACGCTGATCACCTGCAAAATCATCAATCATCATACCTTGGATATACTCTGTTGCTACTTCAATAGCATCCAGAATATCCTGAACCCTAAAAATCCAGCTTCTAGACGACATGAATTGCTTCCTTCAGAATATTTTGCTTTAATGCCATGTGCAATGCATCCGCTGTTACGAGATCAACTGGTCTACCAAAAAGTTCAGAAAGTGATTTCTGTAGTCGTGAAAACGCAAAGAATCCAATAGTAGCACCAGGTTCAAATTCCACCAGAATGTCGATATCGCTCTTCTGCCCAGCGTCTCCTCTGGCAATTGAGCCAAAAATGGAAAGAGAGCTTACGTGAAACTGACGCAAAAGCAGCTGATTCATCCGAAGAATTTCAATAACCCTATCCTTGTCCATTGTACAATACCCTCTCCTGTATCCAACCATCCAGTATCTGACAATTCAACAGCCATTGCTATACATGTAGAGCGATCCATACCCCACGATAATAGTTGCTTACAGACACTACAACAATCATCCGACTGCTTCTTTGCAATGATATGCACATAGAAACCTGGGTTGTCAACGGATTTCACAAGCACACAAGACTATTTTTTCAGGCAAAAGCTGAGTCACTAACTGTTTTCAAGGTAGAGAAAATAACTAATTATTCCTCCTTCGCCCCCCCCGGATAGAGATATAAAAACCCTGGAGAAGCAAAGATCAGGAAGAAAGGATCTCTGGAAAAAGAACCGAAAAAGAGATAATCAACAGCGTAAAAACTGCAAGGTCTCATACGGTAAACAGTCCACCTGCAAGCCCCCATTTCCAGCCAAGGATCAACCAAAACCATAAAGTGAAGAATGTTGCCATCGTTAGGGAATCCTTCAGGAGAACCTCACCCTCTGCTGTACCGCATCTCTCGCGGGTTCCAGACTGAATTCGGGACAGGTCAATGCACGACGAAGCCCCCGACAGATGCCGGGGGCTTCGCTTATCTGCGATGGATCAGGCTACTCTATTATGTGCAGCCAGTCTCCCAGAAGGAACTGGATACGACCGATCAGAAGGCTGATACGACCCATGACGGTGAAGCCGAAGGTGGCTCCGAAACCGATCATGATAACCCAGATACCTATCTTTGATCCTGTTCCGAAGAACAGCCCTTTGTGGGGCTTGCTGAAGAAGAAGTAGATAAGCGCCGCCAGTGTTCCCAGAACCATTACAACATTACCGATCACCACGTCCCAGGCCATTCCTGTCTCGTACAGTGGAATAAGTGATGCTTCCAGCTGTCTTAAGACCTGAGCTTTCATGGACAGCGGGAAACCCACACCCATGCCAGCTCCCATGAGGAATGCCATGGGATACCTGGAAAGCCAGCCCACACCGGGGAAGAATCTGGTGATATAAAGGAGGCCAAGAATGGCTGGTACCAAAAGCAGCCATGCTCCCTGCTCTCCGCTAGAAATCGGGTCAAGAAGCTTGGGTTGAATAACATTTGTATAGGTAATGGCAATGTTGTACCCAAGAGATACTCCAATAACCAGATGCTCTGCCAGTCGGTAGAGAGGATTCTCCTTATACAGGAAAGAGTAGATACCTATGGTAAAAAGAGCCGCTACCCAAAGTCCAATGGTCTCAGTCATGATCTACCTCCTTCCTTTCAGTTTAGTCTTTTTGTGGAAACCTCCGGCGAAGAAAGCAATATTCCCAAGAACAACAAGGAAAATGATCAGAAGATGCGCTATGTTCTGAACATCCATTCCAATGAATGCTTTACCATAACCCTTGTTGTATCCGTTCTCCTTCAAAAGAACTTCGTACTCGGCTGCGCCTCGGAGGCCACCCATCTGGCCAACGATCTGTCCGGACTGTATGAAAATATAGTAATCAGTTGCCATAACTGCTGTTACACCAAAAGCGATTGGGAGGCCGATCTTCTCACGGCCATAGGTTATCCATGACACACAGGCACTACCACCTGCACTGGTTACTGCCAGATCTATATCTCTAAGGCTCTTATGATCCTGATAAATCGGCATTTCTTCAAGTGGTGTGCCACTGACATCAGTTGGGAACTGTGATGCAATGGAACTGGTCATGCCCAGAATTACCAGATGGAAGTAAGGAAGATACCCCAGGAAAGCAATATCCCTGCCCTCAAAAACCCATCCACGGGCATTCTCCGGAAGAGTATTGCCTTCTGCGGTCCATGCTTCCTCTATTCCAGCTCTGTCGACAATTCCCTGATCACGGATTGATGCCCAGTCTTCCCATTCTACATACTTGAAGTAATCCTCTAAACTCTCATCAGTAAGTTCACTGATGGCCATGGCGGCCATGGCCTGACCCAGCGGCCAGTACGATGTAACGTACACAGGAATGTTCCTGGCAAAGGCATGACGAAGTGCTGCCACACTCATGGGTTGATTTTCTGCTGCCGTACCTGGTTCGAAATCAAAAGAAACTATGATTGCATTGTCCGGTCCCAGCCCTTCAATGTGATCATATATGCCCATCACTTCGGCCGAAGGCAGAATGGGCAGACCAAGGGGATTAAAAAAAGGAACAACACAAGCAATTCCTATGAGAAGGAATATCCACCGTCTGTCAACATTCAGCATTTTTTCCCAGATGTTCATATTCACCCCCCCTTACTTGCCGGCTCCGCCGAGCCAGTTACGCTCGACGCCGAAGATTATTTTAAGTTGTGTTGCAAGCATACCGAAACCAACGCCAAGGGCGATGGCTCGCTTTGCGCCAAGATTTGGATACCTGAGGATCCAGAGCCCTATTTTCGGGAACCACTTGCCTATAAGTTCACCAATGGGTACCTGACCAAGCATCACAATTACTGCTGCAATAAGCAGAATAGAAGCAAGAGCAGACTTGGCTCTGAACGCACGGAAAGCTGCACTGGCGATGTAGAACGCCAGAAGGCTGAACATTGTGGCCTGGATAGGAACCTGAACATTCAAATACGCAAAGTCGAACACTCCCTGGGTAACTCTGTCTCCCCCCATGTTCTGCATAATTCCTCCGCCAAGACTCTCTGGCATAATTAGGGCGAAGATAGGAATCAGGAAGAGGGGCACAAGAACTGCATAACTGTACTGCCAGTTCTTTGCTTTCCTTTTGATCTTGTGGGAGTGAAGCCTGTAAAGACTTCCAACACCAAGAACAAGAGCAAATGCACCAACGATAGGTGCCCATTGAGTGTAGTAATCAAACAGCGTCTGCGAATGCTGGTGGGGAATGAAATACTGTATCATGAACAGTATTCCGCCCACCATGACTATCGCAAGAGGAATCGATCTTTTCATTAAGTCCTCTCCTTTCGGTGGGTTAGTCCACTATAGGCATGGTTATGACATTCTTAAGCCAGTCCAGAGTTTCTGTCCCGGTAATTATATCCGTAAGAGCAAGAAGTAAACCAAGAGTAATAACTGCCATGATTATTCCCTTGCAGGCGTCCTGTCCTTTGATTGATCCAAGCTGTTTGGGCTCACGGCCAAGATAAGCACTGGCAGCGTAGAGTTCCTCGCCTATCAGGGTGTAATCACAGGTTGTGATGAAGAAAGGAAGCTGGGTAACAGCATCTGTTCCTGCGATCTGGATGGCACCGGAAAGTGAACCTGTTTCTGCAAGAATCAGTGACTCTGCCCAGAACAATCCAAGGTAGAAGTTCGTTGCAGGTTTTTCACGCATCATGATACCGTTAACACCGGCGACAAATGCAAACTGGCTCTGTGTAAGAAAGAAGACACTGTCCTTATCGAAGGCATCAGGTCTTCCTGCCTCCATGTAAGCCTGTTTTACGGTTTCCTCGACTATGGTGTACACAATAGGGTCACGGTTGGGAACAAGAAGTGGTGTACCGTATTCAGCAACCTTCTTGGCAACACGGCCGAGAATGGTAATACTGGCAATGGTGGCAACATCACTAATGGCTCCAAGACCGGGTACGTAAAGAATTGGCTTGCCCATCTCTGTAGCACGGCCGATGGCCTCATCGATGGCCTCAATACCGGCGATGGGCCGGAGGTACATCTCAACTCCACGCTGCGCGGCATGGAAGTAGAAGAGAATCAGACCAAGGAAAAGGACACAACCAACAAGAACTCGTACCTTACCTGTGTGAAAAAGTTGCCCTTCTGCAGTGACTTGAGCTGTGACCAGGTCACTGGCAACTTCAGAACCGCTGAGATACACAGCAGCTACCTGGTACTCGTACTGAACACCGGGTTCTACAATGAAGTCAGGGTCGTAACCGTCAATGAAAGAGGTTCCCTCATCAGTTTCCATGGTTCCCACGAGGACTAATTCTTCCTCACCCTGGGTTCTGCGGTAAATGGCATAACCTGCAAAGTTATCGTTACCGATCTCGCTGCCCGGCTCAAAAGAAATCAAGAGGGCATCACCGGCATCATTGGGCCAGTCGGACACAACAATACCACCGGGGGAGATCATACCGTCACCAACGGCGGCAGACAGGGCTGATAACTCTATCTCAGCCACCTCCTCCATCACCACAGCTTCCTCTGCGGTTTCTGCTGCTTCTCCGGTGTCTGCAGGCTCTGTCGGAGGAGGTTCCTCCGCCTGTGCCCACGCAAGACCGGTGGCCAGCAGCAGTGCAAGAAGCAGCGCTGGTACCTTTCTCAGCATGTTTCTACCTTTCGGTTTGGGATAAGTTTCATCTATTTGAAGAAATCAATAATTATGCTTGCGACTTCTGAACCGACTCTTCCGGAAGCACCCTTGCTGCCTGCACCGATATGGGGCGTGGCGACTGCTCTGGGATGAGCTATAAGCGGGCAATTTTCAGAGGTGGAAGGCTCTTTCTCGTAAACATCAACACCGGCTGCAAAAACTTTGCCGGAATCAAGAGCTTCAACCAGTGCGGCTTCATTAATTGTGCCGCCACGGGCACAGTTAACGATAATAACATTGTCTTTCATCATGTCGAACTGTGGTTTGTCAAGAATGTAATGAGTTGCATCATTGTGTGGGATGTGCAGGCTGATAACTGTGGACTCTTTGCAGAGAGTTTCAAGGTTAACCTTTTTCGCTCCGTCAACTGTTTCGTCCTGGATGAAGGGATCGTAAAAGACAACATCCATATCAAATGCTTTTGCACGTTTTGCGACTTCTTTTGCAATGCGACCGAAACCGATAAGTCCAAGTGTTCCGTGCCAGAGTTCAAGACCCTTGCCGTACTGCTTCTTGTTCCATTCGCCCTGCTTCATGGTTCTGTCTGCGATGGGAATGTAGCGACAACAGGCAAGCATGTGCCCGAGAGCAAGTTCAGCAACCGCTACAGAGCTGGCGCTGGGTGTGTTGCGTACGGAGATTCCGCGCTCTTCAGCATCTTTCACATCAATATTATCAAGACCCACTCCACCGCGTACGATGAGCTTCAGGGTGTTCCTGCAATGCTCAAGAACAGGTACTCTGACCTTTGTTGCGCTTCTGACAATCATTGCGTCATAAGCAGGCACAGTTTCAAGAAGACCATCCTGGTCCATACCGGTTTTTACAGTTACTTCGTGCCCTGCATTTCTGAGCATATCAAGTGCAGAATCAGCAACTGCATCACAAACAAGAATCTTTGCCACTTTAATCCTCCGCTTTGAGGTTATTTTGTTAATTGATAATAAGGTAGCCCTAGCTCGTGAAAGCTATTGAACAGACAGCCGGAAGTCAATGGATTTACCTGTTTTTTAAAGTTTTTTCCACCTTTCCTGCAATAATTGCAGCGGTGAGACCGCAGTGGGCCATTACCTCTTCCGGAGAACCACTGCAACCGAACCTGTTGTTAACACCAACGGGAATGATTTTTCGGGGACAGTTTTCCGACATGTATTCAGATACTGCTCCAAAAAGACCTCCTGCTATCTGATGATCCTCCGCTGTTACAACAAGTTCCGTGATATCCGACAAATAATTTATCAACTTGACATCAAGAGGTTTAATGCTCACCATATCAGCTACGGAAACCTCGATACCTTTTCTGGAGAGCATCTTTGCCGCTTCAATTGAAATGGCTACCATGGCTCCGACCGCTATGATGGAAGCGTGTCTGCCCTCTCGGAGCAACCTGCCCCTGCCTGGAACAACTGTTTCATCCCTGTCGTACAGCTCTGCTACCGGATTTCTGCCGTACCTGATATACACCGGGCCATCAATATCCAGGGAGGAAAGAACAGCCTGCCTGGTCTGGTTGGCATCAGCAGGAACAAGTACCGTCATGTTGGGAATAACTCTTGTAATTGCAATATCCTCAAGAGCCTGATGAGTAGCTCCGTCCGGCCCTGCACTGGTTCCACCATGGGCTCCACCAATGCGAACATCAAGGTTCATGTTGCAGATTGAAGTACGGATCTGATCCCAGGCTCTTCCAGCAGCAAACACAGCATATGTACTGTAAAAGGGCATGAACCCCGCCAGAGCAAGGCCTGCGGAATACTCAGCCATGTTCTGCTCTGCAATGCCCAGGTTGAAGAATCTGTCCGGGAATCTCTTCTTGAATGCTGTTGTTCCTGTCGACCTGCTTACATCACCATCAACTACAACGACTCTCTCATCTTTTTCTCCGGCATCCAGGAGACCCTCAACATAGCCTTCCCGTGTAGCCCTCATTCCAGTTCCTCCAGAGCTTTCTGAAGTTGATCTTCATCCGGTGCCTTGCCGTGCCACAAGGCCTGATTCTCCATGAAGGAAACACCTTTCCCCTTTACAGTCTCAGCAATTATCACCAGCGGCTTATCGGATTTTGTTGAAAAAGCCTTTTCTATGTCATCGCTGTCATGACCATTACAGATGGCAACTGCCCAGCCGAATGCCCTCCACTTGTATGTGAGAGGCTCAATGGGTATTACTTTGTCAACCGCGTCATCCAGCTGAACATGGTTACGATCCACAATAACCGTAATGTTCATTTGCTTCAGAGCTGGTATAGACATGGCGGATTCCCAGATACTGCCTTCCTGAAGCTCTCCGTCGCCCAGGATGCAGAAGACTCTGGCGGAACTTTTCCTGATCGAAAGCCCCAGAGCCAGACCGGCTGCGATACCCAGACCCTGGCCGAGACTTCCCGTAGAGCAGTCGAGACCGGGAAGACTCTGCATGTGCGGGTGGCCTTCAAGCCCGGAACCGAATTTTCTGAGGGTATCAAGTTTTTCAATTGGGAAATAACCCCGCCTTGAAAGAATAGAATACAATGCAGGGGCACCGTGTCCCTTTGATAGA
Organism: Candidatus Sabulitectum sp.; assembly: GCA_023139045.1. Classification (GTDB taxonomy): domain Bacteria; phylum Fermentibacterota; class Fermentibacteria; order Fermentibacterales; family JCC-6; genus Sabulitectum. The sequence continues at coordinate 29,809 of JAGLOJ010000038.1, read as the reverse complement.
ACAAGGCGATCTCGATCTTCCCACTGCGGTCTTTCCGGATCAATCCGCATTTCTTTCCAGTAAAGGTGTAGAAGAATTTCCACAAGAGAAAGACTTCCACCGGGATGACCACTGCCGGCGCTGTGTATCATCCGGAGAATGTCTTCTCTGATAACCCTCGAAGATATCATTACTTCCGCGCTGCTTTCCAGTCTTTTCTGAATGAGTCAAGTCCTTTATCGGTAAGCGGATGCAGGATTGATTTTTTGATCACGGAATAAGGAACCGTTGCAATGTGAGCTCCTGCAAGGGCTGCTTCTGTCATGTGGTTGGGTGTTCTGATGGAGGCGGCAATTATTCTTGTACGGAATCCGTGCGTTTCAAACATTTCAGCGAGGTCTTCTACAACCTGCATTCCATCTGTACCGGCATCGTCAAGTCTCCCGACAAAGGGGCTTACAAAAGTGGCACCGGCACTGGCTGCAAGGAAGCCCTGCCCTGCGCTGAAAACAAGTGTAACATTACAGGGAATTCCCTCATCCTCGAGAACAGCACAGGCCCCTATTCCAGCAGGAGTACAAGGCAGCTTGATAATCACATTCTCATGCCAGTCCTTCTTCTTCCTGCCCTCTTTGATCATTCCATCCATATCCTCGCTGATAACCTCAGCACTGACAGGACCATCAACCAGTTCGCATATCTCTCGAATTACTTCAAGAAAATCTCTACCCTCACGGGCTATAAGTGTTGGATTGGTCGTAACGCCGGAAAGAACACCCCAGCCTGCGATTTCCCGTATCTCGTCAACATTGGCAGTATCAATATAAAGTTCCATCAGGTTTCTCTCTTTCTGTTCCACTATTCCAGGTCTGATCTCTGAGCTTTTTCTTTCAATACGGGTATTGGAACATAACCGGTAAGTAATGTTTTGGGTTCGTCAAAACCGAAATTGATCTTCAGTTCCCACTCGCTTCCCCTTCTCTTGGCTGATATCACAACACCCTTACCGTAACGGGGATGTTTTACCAGATTACCTCTGGTGTAGGTTGAAGCAGACTGCGCTGGTGCATCGACAGCGGCTGCTGAAGGCTTTTGCGCCGGGATCCGGGGCATGTGAGTATCGTAGCTCTCATCGTCGGCAACTTCCGCCAGAAACCGGCTGGGACCTATGGGAAAGCTTCCCGGGCGTGGCCTGTTTGTACACCATGTCAGAAAAAGTCTCTTTCTGGCCCGGGTCATTCCAACATAGAGCAATCTTCTTTCTTCTTCCACATCCTTGGGCGAATACTCCTGAGGTCTGATGTAAGGCAGCATCCCCTCCTCGAGACCGGAGACAAAAACACAGTCGAACTCCAGCCCCTTGGCACTGTGAAGAGTCATCAGTACAAGTTTCTCATCACCGGAATATGAATCTGAGCTTGAGAGCAGGCTTTGCTCTGCAAGGAAGCCCGGCAGTCCGCCTTCGGGGTTTCTGCCATCATATTCGGCAGCGTAACTTCTCAATTCTCTGATGTTCTCCAGGCGGGTTTCGTCAGCAACCTCACCGGTTCCATAAAGATCAAGAAGCCCTGTAAAATCCAGTACCCGGTCAACAATATCGCTGGCAGTGTCTCCTGCGTTTACACCGTCCATGCATGAGCGCATGTTTCTGCCAAGGGTCTCTAGAACAGTTTGAGCTCTTTTTGCTATACCGGGAACAGAGCCACTTTTCTCAAGAGTTGTGACCACATCGGTACCATTCTGATCCGACCAGTGAAAAAAATTCAATTGCCCCTTTGCGCCCACACCCCGGGTGGGCTTGTTCAGCACCCTTCTGAAGCTGCCGGCATCAGCGGGGTTTACTATCACCCTGAGATAGGAAACAATATCTTTTATTTCAGCCCTCTCGAAGAATCTGATAGTACCGACAACTTCGTACGGTATTCTCATCCTTCTGCACATTGTTTCAAGAGGACGGGATTGAGCGTTTGTTCTGAAAAGTACTGCAATCTCATTCCATGGAGTACCGTCACTGTTCAGATCTCTTGCTGTTGACAGTATGAAGTGTGCCTCATCATCCGGCGTAACGGTCTGCCGTACCTGAACTTTTTCACCTGGCCCAAGAATAGGACGGAGTGTTTTTCCGTGTCTGCTACGGTTGTGTTTCACCAGTGAAGAAGCTGCATGAAGAATATTCCCTGTGGAACGGTAATTGGTCTCCAGCCTTACAGTTTTTGCGTCAGGGTATTCCTGCGGGAACTGAAGAATATTCTCTACCCTGGCTCCACGCCAGCCGTAAATTGATTGATCATCATCACCTACGACAGTTACCACCGTGTTCTCTCCGGTAAACTCTTTCAGAATTTCGTTCTGCACCCTGTTGGTATCCTGGTACTCATCAACAAGAATTCTTGTAAACATATTTTTGTAGTGTTTACCGGTGTCACTATTTTGACGCAATGCTATCAAAACTTGTGTCAGTAAATCGTCGAAGTCAAAAGCACCACATTTCTGCAGTTCCTTATCGTAGTCCCGGTAGACAATAGCCAGAGATTCCTGATAAGGAGTTGATGCGCTGGAAAGGGCTTCTTCCACCGTAATAAGGTCATTCTTTGAATTTGAAATGTATCCCTTAATCGCCCCGGGAGTAATCTTCATGGGAAGTTCGGCAGTTTTAAGAATTCTTCTTATTAGTGTTTTCTGGTCATCTCCATCGTAAATCGAGAAGTTCTCAGGAAAACCAAGCGCCCTGGCTTCCCTTCTCAGTATCCATGCACAGATGCTGTGAAAAGTGCCCATGCGAAGCCTGATAGTATCGTCGTTCAACTGTTTATAGATCCGCTCACGCATCTCACCGGCTGCTTTGTTTGTAAATGTCATGGCAAGTATCTGCCAGGGTTTGGCGAGGCCCGTGTCAATAATCCGGGCAATCTTCGCAGTAAGCACTCTGGTTTTCCCGCTTCCTGCACCGGCAAGAACAAGAAGATGGCCGCTATTATATTGTACTGCTTCTTGTTGGTCTTTGTTAAGTGTAATGTCTGTTTTTTGTGGCACTGTTATTGCTTCCTATATTTGCGTTTGAGAAAAAGTATTTGCGAAGGTGAGGATACAAGATGTACAAACCCGGATTCAGGAGCTGGCTGATGTTGACGATGGCGATCGCAGCACTGCCGATTTTCATCCTGATTGCATGGCCGATCTGAAACCCCTCCCTGATCGGTCAAGTTGGACAAAAGCTTTGCCCAACTAGTCCGGGTTCTCTGTGGGCAATTGGGCGACCCCTCCGATTGCCCACTCTCTTTTTGCAGACTTTTCTATTTATTACCATTCACTATCACTATACTGCTACTGGTGCCGATTCTTGAGGCTCCAGCCTCTACCATTGCAATTGCTGTGTTAAAATCACGTACTCCACCGGAGGCTTTCACTCCCATGAGAGAACCCACAGTTTCCCGCATAAGCCTGATGTCTGCCAGGGTGGCACCGCCCTTTGAAAAGCCTGTGCTGGTTTTCACAAAAGCGGCACCTGCGTCCATTGAAATGGAACAGGCAGCCACCTTTTCTTCATCTGTAAGAAGACAGGTTTCAAGAATAACCTTCACGGGAACTTCCGGGACTGCTGCGACAACCTCATGGATAACCCTGAAAACCTCAGCGGTATCTCCCTGCTTGAGCAGGCCAATTGGAAGAACCATATCAACCTCACCTGCACCTCTTGAAACCACCCATTCTGCTTCTTCTGCAACAAGTGGTGTTGAACCCAGGGGAAAACCGACAACGGAACAGACAAGCGGAGTTTCTCCAGCAAGAAGCTCTCTTGCGAAAGGAACCCAGACTGGATTCACACAAACTGAATAGAAATGATACTCCGCAGCTTCAGCGCAGAGTTTTTCTATCATGAATCCAGTCGCATCAGGCTTTAACAGGGTGTGATCAATAAGGGAAGCAATATTCATACTACAACCCGGTCACAGGCTGAAAGGCAGAAGTAAGATACGTCTGCTGGTGCCTGGCATGACACTATATGTCCTCTCTCAGGAAGACAAGGGTGATCTCACCGGCCTGTACTGTCACAGGATCGTGGGTGAAGCTTCTGCCGTTAACTGTAACACTCACCGGCCAGGTTCCCGGAGGTACCTGCAGGCGAGCCATCTGTATCTGTGCAGGCAGCGTAAGCCACGCCCTGAGATCGGCCTGCTCGGTGGCTGCACCAATAATACTGAGGATCAGGCCTACTCCTGAACTCACATTTTCATTGTCGGTAAGCTGTTCTGTGATGTTCTCACCCAGATTTGCCAATCCTGCCTTTACAGCCAGCCTTGCAGCTGCTCTAACAACATTTCTTCCAGCCCCATCTTCAAGATTCTTCCTGGCAATTCCGTTTAGATCTTCCACCAGGAACATGCCGGTGGTTCTTCCTCCGGCAGAGAGTGAGCCAGTTACCCGTCGACGGGAGAAGTCCGGGATTGTGGGAAGTGCAAGACTGTAAACTCTGTCATCTAAATATACAGCAAAATCCGCAGATCTTCTTGATGAAATGTTGCCAAGCTCAATCACCGCAACGATCTCGCCCATATCAGCTGTGGGCCCCGATCCCCGCCAGCTTAAACCGGGCCATTGTTTCTCAAAGGTAGAGAGAAGACTCTCAAATCCGTTGTAGTTGGCCAGACGCATAGCATCTGACTTGAGCTGCTGAGGAGCAGGGAGGTTGTAATCTTCAGCATAAGTAGAGTCGTAGGTGGCAAGAGCATAACGATAACTGACAAGGGCATCGTCATAGTCGCCGTCCATTTCGTACAGAACTCCCATGAAGTACCGGACAAAGGCATCATCAGTATACCTGTTGGGATTACCCTCGTATCTGCTGTTGATTTCCTTCAGCTTTTCGTTCACCCGCCTGGCTTCAACAAGAGCATCTTCAAGGTCTCCGGATGCTGCATAACTGGAAGCCAGACAGTAGTTGATGAAGACTTTCTCGTAATCTGCACCCCGAAAATCCAGAGCCAGATCACTGGTGACCATTGACTGAGCCTGCTGCCCTATATCAGTCCCCCTCAGATTATCACTGAGCCTGTCTGCCCGAAGGAGAACAGTCTGGGCAATGCTATGCTGCCTGGCATATCTGGCGAGATTTCCAAGCTCCATCAGATAAAGAAGACGATCCCTGCCAGTGCTGTCAGGGAATACATCTTTCAGCCTTGTGATGGCTTCCGAGTTGTGGCCGTGATCCATGTCCATTATCACAGGTGCCATTGTGTTTGTGTACGCCACAGCGCAAGACATGACAAGAAGAAACCCGGAAAGAAGCAGGATGATTCTCATTTTACCACTCTATGACTTTTTTGATCTCAGCCGACCCCATCCAGACCTTGAGGGCAGTCTCTACATCGATTAGTTCAATATTCACCTGGTAGAAAATAACTCTTGTATCATCTTCCTGGTCTTCAATTGAGTTAACGGTTCCTGTCATTACATAGTCTGCACCAACCTCGCGGCCGAATTCTGCAGCAGTTGCGGGAGATGCAAATATTGACTGGTCTCTTCTTTCGCCACGAACTTCGTCACGCTCACGGCCTCCGGCAGCAATCTGGAACCGTCCGGAGTTCAGAAGGGATCTTTCAATTTCCGACATGAACACATCTACATTTATGTGCTCAGTACTCTGATTGCGAACACCGCCCACGACGATAACAGGAATATCGCTTACTCTACTGTCTCCCCTGACAGCCCGTGTATCAAACCAGCGTCCTGTGAGGCACTGATCAACGATTGAATCTGCAACGATTCTGGCGTCTGTATCATTCCAGTATCCACTGAGATCGGTAACAGTATCAGTGTCAGTTCTTGTAACTTCCCTGCTTCCACAAGCCGTAACAGCAAGAAGGACAAAAACAAATGCAATGAGAAATACTTTCATTTCCTGACTCCTTTCAGAAATAGCTAAGGAACCTCTATGGCTCCTCGAAATATCACATTGAAATAACCCATATCTCTGCTCGTTGATGAAACCAGAGGCTCACTGAGAGCCTTGAAAAGGGTGATGTAACTAACATCAATGGAAACTGCTGTTGCCGTAGGATTCCCATCAAAAACTGTTCCGGTAAGCTCCCACATGATTCGTTCATTTGCAGAACTGTAGCCAGCAAACATTGCCTGGGCATTCAAAGTACCCAGCATCTCCCCCATGGAAGATTGCATCTGCCCTGCAAAAGCCTGCATGGTTTCATAAGAATCCCAGACATCAATCAAACCGTGCGAAGCAGCTGCTTCTATCTCTGCCAGAGTGGGCAGACGCTTTCCTGTGTCTGAAAGGAACGACTGAGCTCCGCTCCATGTGATTGAAGCAACCGGGTTCTCCAGGCACTGTGAAGGAACTGTGATACCCCCGCCCTGATCACCGATAAACGGTGTGAATGCGAGGAATTGCATCGTTTCATCCCCGCCACCTGTAATAATAATACCCATCTCATTAACACCGAATCCTGATCCGTTAAGCCAGGGAATAAAATCCCTGTATGTAACAGGCTGCTCGTCTAGAAAGAAAGGTGATACATCTACCATGACACCGTTAACTTCCACTGTGGTGGCAGGCACATACACCATGCCTCCGGGTGGCTGGGGAAGATAACAATCAACACAGAAGGATCCATCATTCTCCCCGCCACAAGCGGGACATTGCCAGGCAATGGCTACCATGGTAAAGGACACCAATGCCAGAAGAACCAATCTCATAAGTGCAAACTACCTCCTTATTAAAATTCCGTAGACATTGTGAAATAATACTCAGGTTTCTGGCTCACACTGGCCAGATCCGTCCTCCAGGCTATATCCGTTCTCAATACAAAGTAGCCCACATTCAGGCGGAAACCAGTTCCGAAGGACATCTTGATATCCTCCAGCCTGTACCCTCCGTGACCTCTGGCGCCTTTGAATGTACTCAGGTCGTCAGAGACGAATCCCAGATCGGTAAAAATAACACCTCTTCCCCTGGTAAGGGTCATGGGTATGGGAGCAGCAAGGCTGAGGTAGTTGAGAACAGGGAACCTGAACTCAATAGATCCAACTCCGTATCTGGTTCCATTCAGTGAAACATAATCCCAGCCGCGAAGAAGATCGGCATAGCTGGTATAGAACCGGTAAACATCTCCCACGCCTTCAACATATCCAATGCTTCTTCTGTGGGGGAGGGCACCACCAAGGAAAAAACTCTGCTTGTCCCTGCCGAAGCTTATACCTCCGGCCAATCTGGTGGCCAGAGTAACCTCTGAGGATACCCAGATGTAGTCCCGCAGATCCATCGTAGCGGTAAAATACTCGGAATTATCCCACAACCCCGGGGCGTAATCAAAGTCAAGACTCATCCGGCTTCCTACACGGGGTCCGACTGCACCCCAGAGTGCATTGTCAAAAACAAGGTTGGTTCGGACGGAAAAAATGTTTTCCCGGAAAAGCATATCATTTGACCAGAGACCTTCTCGTGACACTCTTCTGTAATTGCCGGAAACACCTGCTCTAAGTGCTTTTGTGAAGGGATAGTCAACTTCCAGCATGCCACCCAGATTGATGTCCCGCACATAGTGACGCAGAGAATCTTTAAATACATATCGCGACACAAAACGGTAAACGGCACCACCAGTCTGGTATCGATGCTGCATGTTGCTGTACATTACAGCAAGATCCATGTCACTGATCTGACCGCTGAAGTTGGCCAGAATACTCATCTGGTGCCGAGCAAGCACATCACTGAAAATGAAGTAGGAATTACCTGTCAGTCCTGAGTAAGAATCAAATCCTGCATTGGCTGACACCCGATCCAGTGAAAACTCCGGCTGATATGACGATATCCTCCAACTGCCTGTCTCATACTGATAAATATCTTCCGATAATTCCCTGTCTCCGCACTCATGAACAGAGTAGGGTGTTTCAATTTTTCTTGCGCTCAGATCGTGTACTACAAACAACCCGGAGCCGGACCAGTCGGAAGACTGGAACAGAGCAATTCCCGATGAATCAGCCCAGGAGGGTGACTGAGGTGTGATGTAAAGATCAGTGAGTCTGATAATTGGAAGGGAGTCTCCCTGCAGCAGGTAGAAGTTGGGATCTCCATGTTCTGATGAGATGAAGATCACACCGTCAGGAGTTTCCACCGGAGCAGATAGATCTTCTATACAGGTATGAACTACATCAAAGGTTCCGTCAATCTGCCAGCACTGGATGGTTCTCTCTCTTTCCGCAGGGTTTTCAGAGACACACCATATACCACTCTTTCCCCACCAGAGATCAAATTCTCCCTGTTCATTATCGCTGATTCTGGAAAGACTCTCAGAACCAATGTCATACAGCCAGATATCAAGAGAGCCATCCTGAAGAGCACTGAAAGCAATCTGACCTCCACAGGGATTCCACACTGGATCACGGATCATCTCAAACCCAAGCGGAAGGGTTACCGGATCTCCACCAATAGCCGCTATCTTAATTCCGTCGTTTGTTACAAGGTGGAAAGCAACAGCAATAGAGTCGGAGCCCGGTGAAAAAGCCATTGTACGGTACATAGGCGAAACTGCTTCCTCAAAAACACCACCTCCACCAATGGGTCTGAATATCTCCTCTCCATCCACAGCAGAACGAACTACTCCTGAAAAACGGGCGTGATAGTATTCGCATCCAGCTACTTTGGAACCATCAGGTGAGATGACAGGCCCTGCCAGATTGACTCTGGAAGACCTGCGACCCTCTCCCTGCATGATCGGTGTGCCAATATCAGACGGGCTTTCTCCATAGGCTACATCTGCCCAGTAGGTTTCTCTGGCCCATTCTATAAACCTTTCACTGAATTGATTAACAGTCATACCGAATGCTTCATCAATGGCACCATCGATACCGTCACGGTTTTTCATGTGTCTTACAAAATCGTGAAATCTATCCTGACCATATCGCTCGTTCATGAAGTGATAGATAGCTTGTCCCTCACGGTAGACAAGGTAGTCTCCTCTGCGGCTGAGTTCTCCGATACTTACAATCATATTGTTGATAACCATGTCTCTGAATTCAATCTCACTCGCAGTATCCCAGCCCAAAGATGTGTACTCGGCAAGACCCTCCATTACCCACAGAGGTGCTCTGCTTCTTACAATGTCAGTCAGTTCTCTCTGGTACATCATATCAAACACATAGGCATGGTTCAGCTCATGAGCCAGAACATGTCTGAATTCACTCCATATCCCCGTAAAAGGCACAGCAATCCTGCCCTTGTAAAATTCGGTAAATCCACCGACACCCTCCCCCATATCACCAGGCAGAAGTGTGGTTTGCCTGAATCTCGCAGGTGAACGGTACACAATTACTGAAATTGGATTGGATGGCAGATAGTCAAAGGTGTTCCCCAGCAGACGAATTTCTCTCTCTGCAATAACAACGGTGCTCTCTGCTGCACTCTCAGTACCTTCTTCAAAATAAACATCAAAATGCGTGGAATGAATGACCCACCAGTCTTCATCGGTTCCAGTTATCTTGGTTCGCCCGTACTCGGTGGCAAACACCGATACAGAAAGCAATAGTGGTAATAAAATAAATAACTTCAAAGTTCTCCCTTCAGCAGAAACCACCTCTCAATCTATGTATTATAGCAATGTAAGCCGGGAATGTGCCCGATCCGTCTTCCTTTGCATATTAGGGGCATGAAGAAGACAGCGATTTTACTGATATCAATAATTCTCCTGCTTGCCTGTGGTGGAAGTTCAAGCACAGAACTGACGCCTGAGCAGTTGAGTACAATATCAACCGGAGCCGGTATGCTGGCCCGCAACCTGGCTTATCTTCCCGCTGACTCCAACTGGTCAGAGGCTCCAGACAAAGAGTTCCTATCAGAACTTGAACTGATGTCGGTTGAACACACTGAAGCCTGGCCCACATTCTTCAGGGCAGCAGCCGACACTGCCATGAAACTGGATCAGCTTGAATTACAGGCTCAGCAGGAAGCGATTCAGGCGGAAATGCTGTAAGAATGCTGTTCTGTATTGTCTATAGATCCCACACTGTGCGCTGACCATAAGGTGGTTGAGGTTCCCAAGTGGCTTCCAAAGGAGTTTCTCCTTCAACGGCATACACCAGATTGCCAGATGCTGGTGTAGTACACATACCCCTCATCATCAACATCAATAACGCAAGACAATACGGAGTATTTCTGCCAAAGAGGCATATTTGTCATATCACATCATGCTCTATCTCTGGAATGAAGCGTAACTGGAAAGTCACTTCCTGCGCTCGATCCTCTGCTGAAGTTGTTCGAGGGACAGAAGATTCTCAGGATTTGATTTATATCTTAAAAACCGTTTCTCAATTTACTCTTCATGGATTCCCGGAACAGAAACACTTGCCTCTTCCGAAGAAATACTGTCCCAGATATCCTCAACGAGAATGATTCTTTCCGAGATGCTCAGCCGGTAAATTGCTGGAATCTCTGCTACCTTCATCAACCCTCTCCTGTTCTTAAACATACAGAGCGTTCTACTATACCCAGCACATGTATCATATCTCAGTTCGATTGTGTTTAACGGTACGCAACTCTTTACCTGCTGCAATATCGATACCTGCTCTTCATGCAACTATTTTTCAGTTACAGCTTCATTTCCCTGCATGCATCACGCTTACCGGACTCGAGTTACCACTCTTGCAATGTCTTTGAAGATCACTGCGGCAAAGAGAAGAAGCAGAAGCATAATGCCGATATGCTGAGCAACCTGAATTACTTTGGGGGATGCGGGTTTACCGCGAATACCTTCGTAAAGGATGAACAGGAACTGTCCACCATCTAGAATGGGTAGAGGAAGCAGGTTGAAACCCATAATAGCCAGAGAGAAGAAAGCAATAGTTTCAAGAAATCTTGAGAGGCCGAACGCAGCCTGCTGCCCAAGGGTTTCTGCTACAAAAACAGGACCACCTGACATCTCAATTAGTTCAGCGGGTCTGGCTGCCATCTGAATCAGGCTGGTGAAGAAGGTTACAGCACCATCAATCGAAGCCTGAACACTAACAACAATTGCCCTATCGAATGGAAGTTTAATGGTTCGGGTTTCACTTAGTGCTGTTACGCCAATAAGATTTCTTCCATCATACTTCATCGGTTCAACCCATGCGGTATCCAGTGAGCCGTTCCTTATGTAGACAAGTTCCAGGAATTGCCCCTCGAATCGCAGCACTTCATTCTGCAGCTCTGAAAAATCAATAACCGGTACTGCGTTAACAGAGATAATGCTGTCTCCCGATCTGATTCCAGCTTCATAAGCGGGCATGCCTACGGAAGACTCCACGATGGTTGGCAGCAGAGGGATAAAACCCGGGATACTGTCTGGAGGAAGATCGAAGAGAACTGTAAGAGTTTCGGATCCTCTCTGCACAAGAAATTCTCCACTGATCTGCTGTTCAACAAGCTGGTGAAGATCTGAGTAGTTTTCAACTGGTGTGCCTGAAACCTCAAGAATAACATCTCCTGTTTCAAGGCCGCTCATGTGAGTGCTGCCCACAACGGTATCAATCACCGGAATCTCGGTACCTACCACGCCAAGTACAACAAACATTAAAAAAGAAGCAAGAACAAGGTTCATAGCAGGGCCTGCAAGTACAACCATGGCTCTCTTCCACCAGGCAATTGGTGAAACATTTTCAGTTCCCACGCCAAGATCAACCTTCACATAGCCACCCAGCGGGATAGAACCTATGCAGTATTCAGTTTCGCCTGCTTTTTTTCTGAAAATAAATGGGGGAAAACCAATACTGAATCTTTCCACAGGAAGACCCACAGCCTTTGATACCCAGAAATGACCCAACTCGTGGAAGAAAACGATCATTCCAAGACCAACTATAACTGCTACTGCTGAGAGCATATACGATCAACCGCCTTTCGGGCATTCTTTCGTGATGTGGAATCCACACGCATAATGTGGGCAAAATCTTCAACCGGTTCTGTTTGTGTGGAATTTACAACCTCATCGATTACTGTGGCTATTGCTCCGAAGGGCAATTCTCCCTTTAAGAACGCATCAACAGCAATCTCATCTGCCGCGTTGGCAACTGTTGGAGCTGTACCGCCCGTATCGCCGGCAGCGAGTACGGAATAGAACGCCGGATAGCGCCGCTTTTCCATTGACTGGAAGGAAAGGTCTCCCCAATTCAGTGGATTCTCAGAAACCACTGCACAGGTAGGGAGCTCAGGGTAAAGAAGAGCCCAGGCTATGGGAATCTTCATGTCTGGAAAGCCGAGAAGGGCTTTCCAGGCTCCATCCGCAGATTCGATCAGAGAATGAACAATGCTGCTTCTGTGAATAACCACATCCACCGGGATGTTCGGGAAAAGGGCTCTGGCTTCAAGAACCTCAAATGCTTTGTTTACCATGCTTGCAGAATCAACGGTTATTCTTCCACCCATTTCCCAGGTTGGATGAGCAAGAACCATCTCGGGAGAAGCGTTATAAACCAGGTTCATCGGGGTATCTCTTAGAGATCCACCTGAAGCTGTAATGGTAATTCTTCTAACTCTTCTTGCTTCACCCTGAAGACACCGGAAAATAGTGCTGTGCTCGCTGTCCACAGGAATAACCAGACCGGATGACAAGTGTGTTTTAAGAAGATCACTACCCACCACAAGACTTTCCTTGTTTGCAAGAGCAAGAGGAATCTGCATTTCCTGAGCCAGAAGACTAGCCTTGAGACCGGCACTTCCCACAATAGCATTGAGTACAATATCAGCGCCGTCCATTGCCCTTGTGAGAATATCATCCTCTTCACCTGAATTGACACAGGCTGCGTAAGCCGGAAAATATCTGTCCAATTGTTTCTTAAGTTTTTCTTTTGCCGAGCCGCAGACGATTGAATGAAGCTTAAGCTCAGGGCTGTTTTCTATGATCCCAAGAGCCTGGCGTCCGATTGATCCAGTGGAGCCAAGTACAGCCACCCGTCTGCTCATCAGGTAATAATTCCGAACAAGTGCAGTATTACCACTGCAACCGGTGCCACTACCACGGCACTGTCAAACCGGTCGAGTATCCCGCCATGACCAAGAAGAATGTTGCTTGAATCCTTGATACCTGCATCTCTTTTCAACGCAGACTCAAAAAGATCTCCGTAGACACCGGCAATCCCTCCGGCAAAACCGAGAACAAGCAGGGGAACTACGGGAATGTCTGTAAAATGCCCTACCGCCAGAGAACCAACCACAGATCCCGCGAGCCCACCAAAAAAACCTTCCCAGGATTTTTTCGGACTGACTCTGGGCATAAGTTTGTTTTTCCCCATTGAAACCCCGACGAAGTATGCTGCGCTGTCTCCTGCCCAGCAGATCGCAAGAACTACAAGCACTACCCAGGGGCCCATGCCTAGAAAAAGCCTGCCCATAAGTCCGAATCCCATGGCATATAGAGAGGCCAGACCTGCGGTACCTGCCATCCGCCTTCTGGAATGCTCCGGGCCCGAGCTGTAAAGAACTGTGATGGCAACAGCCGCTCCCGGCAGAATCAAGGCCGGTATTTGAAGCACATGCTCCACTGCAACAAAGTAACTGCTTATGCCGCAGAAAAGCGCAATGAGAATCCTTGCAAAATCATTCAACCCCCGGGGAGTACACATTTCAGCAGACTCGTAACCTGCCAGCAGAGCAAGAGTTGAAAAAAGAAAAAGCCCCCAGATCACAGGCAGCCGGAAGAGAACCACAAGAAACATTGCAATTCCCGGAAGAGCAATCAGTAATCGACCTGAGAGTTTGGGAAAAGTCATTTTCTACTCCAGCCCCCCGAATCTTCTCTTTCGGGTTCTGTACTCCTCTAAGGCGTTACGCAGTTGTTCAGCGTGGAAATCCGGCCATAGAATCGGGGTAAAAACAAGTTCGCTGTAGGCGGATTGCCACAACAGAAAATTGGAGAGTCTCTGCTCTCCACTGGTTCTTATAATCACATCGGGATCCGGAACATCTGAATTGTACAGGTGGGCGGATATCAGTTCTTCTGTAACATCAGAGAGAACGATATCACCGGAGGCAATGCTGCCTGCAATTTCAACAAAAGCATCGCGAAGTTCTGCACGACCACCGTAGCTCAAGGCAAGTATAAGATTAAGACCGGTGTTACCGGATGTTCTTTCCATGGCAAGTTCAAGGTCTCTTCGAGGGCCATCAGGAATATCAGTGAGCCTTCCCGTGGTGCGAAGCTTTACATTCTTTCTGTCAAGATCATCAATGTTCCTACTTATGAAGCGGCTGAGGAGCTTCATGATGAAATTTACTTCCGCCTTTGGACGAGACCAGTTCTCGGTGGAAAATGCATAGAGTGTAAGGTAGCTCACACCAAGTTCTCCACATACTTCAACAGCATCATGAATCGATTTCTCAGCAGCACTGTGCCCTTTTATCCGGGCAAGCCCCCGTTTCCGGGCCCACCGTCCATTACCGTCCATGATAATGGCAATATGCCGCAAATCAGCTCCTGTTACAGCTCCAGAATCAGACTTCAAGTATGTCTTCCTCTTTGAGCTTTAGAAGCCTGTCAATTTCCTTAACAGCCTTGTCAACAATGATCTGAACATCAGACATGGATTTCTTCTCCTGATCCTCTGTGATCGTTCCACTTTTGCAGGCCTTTTTCAGGGAATCATTAACATCTCGACGAATGTTTCTGATAGCAGTTCTGCCAACCTCTGCAAGCTTTTTAACATGCTTGATCAAGTCCTTGCGGCGCTGATCACTTAGTTTGGGAATAGGAATTCTGATAACAGGTCCGTCTATGCTTGCCTGGAGACCAAGGTCGCTGGATTCAATTGCCTTTGCAATAGCAGGTGCTGTGGAGGCATCCCATGGCTGAATTACAAGAAGCCTTGGTTCAGGGGCACTGATGCCGGCAACCTGCTTTAAAGGAAGCTTGTCTCCCCATACTTCAACACGAATGTTGTCCAGAAGAGCAGGAGTTGCCTTGCCGGTTCTCACAACCGACATCTCTTTGGAAGTATTTTGCTGTGTTTTCTCCGCACGCTCTTCCAGATCGAGAAGTATTTCCTCAAACATGATCATTCCCCTTTCACAACCGTACCAAGGCTGTGATCCTTAAGGATTTTCACAAAATTGTACGGGTCTGTTATATCAAATACAACTATTGGCAGCAGATTGTCTCTGGCAACAGCAACGGCGGCAGCATCCATTACCTTGAGGTCTCTTCTGAGAACCTCATTGTAGCTCAATTCATCAAACCGTGAAGCAGCAGAGTTAATTTTGGGATCTGAATCATAAACTCCATCAACCTTGGTGCCTTTGTAAAGAATACTGCAGCCGGTTTGAGCAGCTCTGAGTGCTGCGGCTGTGTCGGTTGATAAAAGCGGATTCCCGGTTCCACCGGCAAAGAAAATGATCTTCCCCTGAGAGAACAACTCCTCGGCTCTTGTGGGAGCAAACAGCTCAGCCCCTGCTTCAGGCACTGGAATAGCAGAAAGCACGGCGGCTTTGCCTCCGTGCCTTTCTACTGAATCAGATACTGCCAGACAATTCATAACTGTGGCAAGCATCCCGATGTAATCAGCCCTTGTTCTGGTGAAAGCAGAAAGCTCTCTGCCCCGGGCAAAATTACCTCCGCCGGTAACAACACCAAGCTGGTAACCGGAAGAGGCAACTTCTACAAGAACCTCGGCAATTCTGAAGACGGTATCCCGGTGAAAACCATTCCCGGCAGGACCTGCCAGAACCTCTCCACTGAGTTTAAGAAGAACCCTGGGAGCTTTACCGGAGCCGCCATCCATGCTAACCGCCTATCTGAAAACGTGCGAACCTGTTTATAACAGTGTTCTCTCCTATTTTTGCAATAAGGCTTGTAACAGCATCCGAAACCTTACCTGTCTCGGAATCATGTACCCATTCCTGATCAAGAAGGCAGATCTCGCTGAAGAATTTGTCCATACGGCCTTCTACGATCTTCTCCTTAATATTCTCAGGCTTGTTCGATTCCGCAAGCTGCTTAAGAAGAAATTCTTTCTCCTCTGCAACTCTGTCCGCTGGTACATTTTCACGGGAAACGAAGTCAGGTGCTGCTGCAGCAATATGCATGGCAACCTGCTTGCAGAAATCCTGAAATGCTTCTGTGCGTGCTACGAAATCAGTCTCACAGTTGATCTCTACAAGAACTCCAAGCTTGCCTGGCCCGTGGATGTATGAGAAAACAAGACCTTCATTAGCCTGCCTTGAGGATCTCTTGGCTGCAACTTTAACGCCCTGTTCACGAAGGTGCTTCAATGCGGCTTCAAGATCGCCATCACTCTTGTCAAGAGCCTTCTTGCATTCCATCATACCGGCACCTGAGATTTTTCTCAGTTCTTTTACTGTCTTTGCATCAACAGCCATCTTTATTCCTCCTCGCCCTTTGCAGGTGCGGTTTCTTCAATAGTCTTCCCTTTCACAGGAGCGGTCTCCACTGCTGCAGGCTCAGCCCTTGCAGAAGTTGCTGCTTTCCGCGGCGCAGACTTGCGCTCTTTGCTCTGCTTCGGCTTATCATGCCCGGCGGGTGCTTCCACATCACGGCGCTTTCTGCCTTCAGCTCCAAGAAGAGCGGCATCAGCCAGTGCACCTATGATGAGATCAATCGACTTGATAGCATCATCATTAGCGGGAATGGGATAATCAACTTCTGTAGGATCACAGTTTGTGTCAACAAGTGCGATACATGGGATTCCAAGTTTCCTTGCTTCCTTGACTGCGATGGATTCCTTTTTAATGTCAACAACTATCACTGCACCTGGAATACCCTTCATGTGCCTGATACCCATGAGGTACTTGTTGATTCTTTCCATTTCGCGAGTTTTCTGGAGAATCTCACGCTTCTTGAAACCCTGAGGCCAACCCTTTTTCTCCATGTCCTCAAGCTCTTGAAGACGAAGAATGCTCTTGTAAATTGTGTTGTAGTTGGTAAGCGTTCCACCAAGCCAGCGTTCTGTCATGAAGAACATTCCTGAGCGTTCAGCATGCTCACGAACGCTTTCTCTACCCTGCTTCTTCGTTGCAACGAAAAGCACATCCTTGCCACCGGCAACAATGCGACTTACAAGGTTGATTGCATCTTCAAGATTTCTCTGGGTTTTCTTGAGATCAATGATGTGAATACCATTTCTGGCCATGAAGATGTAATCCTTCATGCGGGGGTTCCATCTCTTCTCCTGGTGGCCAAAGTGTACACCGGCCTCCAGCAGGTCCTGAATTGAAGGGATCTGCATTTAGATATGTCCTTTCGGTTCTTCCTCCGATGGAAGCGGATGCCATCCCGTTGGGACACCGGACACCCGCCAAATACCATCGTGTGTTTTACAAATACGGTCTAACGCTTGGAGAACTGGAAACGCTTTCTCGCTTTGGGCTGTCCGTATTTCTTTCTTTCAACAACTCTGGGATCACGACGAAGCATACCCGCTGCCTTCAGTGGGTGTCTGTACTCAGGATTTGCCTCAACAAGAGCTCTTGCGAGACCCATTCTGACAGCTCCAGCCTGGCCGGTAATTCCTCCGCCTTTAACATTGACAACAAGGTCATAAGAGGCTGCAACTTTAATAGTCTGCAGTGGCTCAAGGGCATGATCCTTCTGTCTAAGCACGCTGAAGTAAACGCCGGGTGCCTTATGATTGATAACAACTTTTCCAGAACCAGGTCTGAGGTAGCACCTGGCCGTAGAAGATTTTCTTCTACCGATTCCTATGTACTGTTCCATACTGCCCCCTGACTACTTGATCTCAAGTACCCTGGGCTGCTGCGCAGCATGGGTATGCTCGGGACCGGAAAATATCTTGAGTTTTTTCAGCTGAGTGCTGCTGAGTCTGTTCTTGGGAAGCATTCCCTTAACAGCGTGGGCAAGCACCCTCTCGGGATGATCATTCATCATGTCACGCATCAACGTGGCCCTCTGACCGCCGGCATAGCCGGTGTGACGGTAGTAAATCTTCTGGTCAAGTTTGCGCCCTGTTATGCGCATCTTGTCCACATTAACAACTACCACAAAATCGCCGGTGTCAATATGAGGTGTATACACCGGTTTGTTCTTGCCCTGCAATATCATGGCAAGTTTGGCCGAGAGTCTTCCAAGGGTCTGGTCAGCGGCATCAACCAGCCACCAGTCCCTCTTGATTTCTCCGGCTTTCGCAGAGTAAGTCTTCACTATCCAAGCCTCCGGAAAAGGATGGGGTTCTTTATTATATCTCACTTCAATTAGCTCTCGGGGCTCCGGTTTTCACCGGGTGTATCTCAGCCCTTCCCTTCAAGCATATGGATGCCAAGGGGTCTCAAATCTGCTTAATTCATTGGGATAAGTCAAGTGTCTGAGCAAGCTGCCTTAATTTATCGGCAGTACAGACCGAGCAACCACCCTGCTCAAGAATATCCCAAGTTGTTTTGTCATGGATTGCTGCAACGATAATCAGGTGTATACCAAAGGCTCGCAATGCAGCATTTTTACCGACAAGTGCTTGAGCCCTCAGTTTCAGGGGAATCCTTTTCTGGAACCCCTGTGGAAGTACTGCAACACTCCCTTTCACGAAGGGTAGAAACAGTTTGATACCTGGAAGTACTTCACAGCGAAACGGGCGGCTGAACCCCAAATCTCTCAGAATTTTCCATGCATGCATGTAGATGTGCCTTCCCCTTTTGCCTTCAAGATCTTGCCCGCGCAGCACATTGCTTTCCTCGGGAATTCGGATTGGCGCTAAAAGGGCTTCCTGCATCTCAGGAGGCAATTCATTGATATCAAAACTGTCATGCGCACCAAGAAGCCCTGACCCAAGAGCAGTCCAGAAAAGTCTGTTGTTTCGATTTTTCACAGGGCCTCCTTGAGAACAGAGTGAACAATCTCACTTGAGAAACCTCTTCTGAAAAGCCAGCCGGAAGCGCGCCTTCTTGCCGTTTCGTAATCTGCTATGTGCCCGTACCTGCTTGAAACCTGCTTAACAAGTTCATCGAAACTTTCCCGCTCGGAAACAGAGGCAAGAGCTTTCTCAATAACTGACTCTGGTACATCTCTTCTGGACAGTTCCATTTTAAGCCTGACCCTGCCCATGGTTCGTGAAGAAATGAAGAGAGCGCAAAAACGATTGTCGTCAACCAGGTCATACTCTACTGCCCAGCTCACAGTTGTGTCTGCAACTGAAGCAGAATACCCCAGAGCAGTTACTTTCTTCCTCAATTGACCCGAAGACCGTTCGGAATGGGCGAGAAAACGCTGAATGTCATTTCTGGCACAATCTTTTTGCACGCAGGAAATGTAATCAGGGTCAACCTCGCTGCCTGGTTCAGGTGCTCCGGACACCGAAACAATGTATCTACCTGAAGGCAGGGTTACAGACACCCTGCCCCTTCTGATTTTCTCAACTGCAAGAACCTTTTCTATGTCTTTGCCTCTTTTATGGCTTCTTCCTTAATTTCGTCTTCTTTAATCAGCCCAAAAGCCTTTCTCAATTTGTTTTCCAGATTGTCGGCTGCTTCAGGATTTGCTGCAAGGTACTTCTTGGCATTTTCTCTGCCCTGGCCGATCTGAGTGCCTTCGATGGAATACCAGGTGCCCCTTCTTGTAACAATATCTTTGTCAAGACCGAGATCTATAAGTTCTCCGGTTCTGGAAATGCCCTCTCCGTGCATGATATCAAATTCACATTTCTTGAACGGCGGGGCAATCTTGTTCTTCACAACCTTGACTCTGGTTCTGCTTCCAACAACATCCTCGCCGTCCTTTATTGACGCAACTCGTCTTACATCCAGCCTTAAACTTGCATAGAACTTAAGTGCCCTTCCACCGGTTGTAGTTTCAGGATTGCCGAACATCACACCGATTTTCATTCGGATCTGGTTAATGAAAATTACTGTGCATTTCGAACGGGCCACTGCACCTGTGAGCTTTCTCAGAGCCTGGCTCATGAGCCGCGCCTGAAGACCAACATGGCTGTCACCCATTTCACCCTCGATCTCTGCGCGTGGAACCAGTGCTGCAACCGAGTCAACTACTATTGCGTCAACGGCGTTCGACCTCACGAGAGTTTCCGTTATCTCAAGTGCCTGTTCTCCGTTACTGGGCTGGGATACCATGAGCTTATCGATGTTCAACCCGAGCTTCTCAGCATAAGTTGGATCAAGGGCGTGTTCGGCATCAATAAAGGCGACTTCCCCGCCGGCCTTCTGGGCACTGGTCAGCATATGAAGCGCGAGAGTTGTCTTGCCGCTGCTTTCAGGGCCGTAGATTTCGATTACTCTTCCCCGTGGAACTCCTCCAATTCCCAGAGCGATATCAAGGGATAGAGAACCTGTGGGAAAGAATTCCACCTGCATCTCAGGGGCTTCCCCGAGTTTCATGATAGCACCCTGCCCGAATTTTTTCTGGATCTGCATGAAGGCTGCGTCAAGAGCCTTCTTCTTACCTGTTTCACTGCCTTTTCTGTCTGCCATGGCAACACCTTTCAGCAAATATTCTGATGTGACCCTGATGAGGGGACCTTCTCCTGCCATCAGAAACAATCATAGTAAACATATGTTCCCCTGGCAAGTCCAGGGCAAAAACATTATTCCAGTGCGAGAATATACAGTTTCTGATAACCGTCTTCAGGATCCAGTGAATACGCAAGAATGCCGAACTCATCAATTTTGATCTCCCAGAACAATCCCCCCGGGCCACCAACTCCGGCAAGCTCAACTTTGAACAGGTAATTACCATCAAGATCAAATACATCGAATGTGGGCGTTTCCTCGGTACCTCTGCGAACCCAGAGCCTCTCTTCCCCATCTATCCCCATGGAATGCACCATCCAGCGATACTCATCAGGCTGATAGTTGAAGGGTCCGTTGGCACCCATGTTTTCTGCTCGTCGGTTCCAGAAGTAAGCCTCTTCAGCAATCTCATTAT
Source organism: Candidatus Sabulitectum sp. (assembly GCA_023139045.1). Taxonomy (GTDB): domain Bacteria; phylum Fermentibacterota; class Fermentibacteria; order Fermentibacterales; family JCC-6; genus Sabulitectum. The sequence continues at coordinate 8,957 of JAGLOJ010000038.1, read as the reverse complement.
CAGTTTTTCCAACTGGGTCAATATCGAGTTCAATTGTTATTGTCGGCTCACCTTCAGCAGTGTAACCATTGATGATGTACTCCTCTGCGGATCTTGGAGCAACGAATACATTGCCGTTCCTGTCTGATGCCCAGGTCTGAGCAAAATACGACCCTGTTACCAGAACAGTTAAGTCCCGGAAATCCCAGGAGAACGAATTCTCCCAGTAAACAGAGAGAGGTTCAGCAGAATCCAGCCCGAAGCGGGCAACTGTCGCAGTGATAAGAAGCTCTTCATCAACAAAATCAAACGAATTTATGGTTCCAATGAAAGTATTCTCAACCGAAGATGTGAGGAATAAAACAGGCTCATTGTACTGTACATCAGTCTTGCCCTCATAATTCCCATCTGCAAGGTAAGTGAACAGTCCACCGTTATTGATATCAAACACCGCTATTCTCCCATCGCCAAGCCGGGCCATAGCAAGGGGATTCAGGAACTCTCCGGGACCTGAGCCGCTCCTGCCCATACGGTTCATAAACTCACCCTCGGGTGTGTACTCAACAACACTGCATGCCGGTCTGTCCAGAACTAGAATATTCCCATAATCAGTATGAGACACGGCCTCTATAGAGCCGAATACATAGTCGGGATCTCCAATTTCAACCCCAATTGAGTCCACAATAAGCAGAGACCTGACCTGCTCTGCACCTGCGGCATTCATATCTGCATCATCATCAGCATCCGCATCCACTGCGGAAACTGCCGATTCACCCGGTCCGCACGCGACCAGAAGTAATACCGGAAATAGAAGCAAACACAATCTTTTCATGATTTTCCTTCCGTTAAGAATAGCCCCATTTAACCTCTAACTATAAGCAATCGACTCTATTGAAGGCAAAATTCGCCTCTGGGATTTGAAGTTAAGAATGACTTTGTAGAAGACAGAAGAAACTGCTGATCTGTTACACCACCATATCCGGAAATATGATCAGATGCTGAAAAGAGTTGAATAGACATGTCCACTCGGAGTAGGCCTGCTGTTAATCAGATGGACAGCATTCCCGATCCCTGTTATCTGTCCGTTAAAAGTAAAGGCGGGGCACTGTGTGCCTCCTCTGACCCTGGCAATGGTTATATGAGGAGCAAAACATCTGCTTCCTCCTGCATTTCCATCCCCGTCTGGAATTGAGTCAAGACGCCGGGCAATTGAGAACACTTCAGAAGAAAACCTGCCGGAAAGCCACAGAACAGAGGGGGGATTCCCGAATTGTCCAATTTTTGAAAGTGTGTATTCAGCCGGAAGGAGATCTTCCAGAGACAAGGCCCTGATCTCACAGGCAACCTGATCAGGATCCCTGTCGCCCAGGAATCGGAGAGTAACATGAAGCTGGCTCTCACAGGTCCACCGAAGACTTGGATATTTTTCTGTAAGAGGCTTTCGCCACTCTTCAATTGCCTGAACAGTTTTGTCAGAAAGCGCGAGGGCAACAAACAATCTCACGAGAGTAATTCAAAAAGAGTTCCGAGAGCTCGTGCACAAGCTCCATCTCTTATTGATTCTCTGTCTCCCCCCAAACGCCACAGGTAAGCTCTTTCGACTTCACCACAGCAAACAGCAGTCCAAACAGTTCCTACAGGTTTTCCGTCAGTGGCTCCGGCAGGGCCGGCAATTCCCGTCACAGATAGAGAACAGTCTGCTCCTGTAATTCTGCGCACACCCCTGGCCATCTCCAGCGCTGTCTGCTTGCTGACTGCCCCGTGTACTTCAAGAGTTTCCTTTTTAACACCAAGCAATCCGGTTTTCAAATCATCGGAATAGGTAATAACCCCGCCTGAATACCAGGAGGATGCGCCCGCTACTGCGGTGATTCCACGGCCAATACCCCCGCCTGTACATGATTCAGCAGTGGCAAGAAAATATCCTGATGAAATCAGTTTTCTGCCAAGAACTTCCTCAAGAGTTTCATCCCGCAGGGTGGAATAAACCCGATTACCCAGTTTTTCAGTCACACCGCGACAGAAAACATCGGCGCCAATACCACTAACCTTTATATCAACTCTGCCGGGAGAAGGAAGAAATGCAGGAATAATGTTGTTCTTTTTTGCCAGGTCTCTCAGGGCATCGAAAAGATTATTCTCCTTCAAACCCCATGTTCTGATAAATCTAACCTGCTTCGCTCTGCGGGGTTGAACACCAGCCTCCCGAAGACAAGGCATAAGAAGGGCGGAAGATTCTGCTGGAACACCGGGCATACAGATTACAACACCCTTACCAACAGGAAGTACAATTCCCGGAGCGATCCCGGCGGGATTCAAGACCGGTGAAGCTCCCTCTGGTATATCAGCCTGCTTGAATGCAGAAAGTGGCAAACCAAGCCCATACTCGTGCTGTTTTTTTCTGACCATTTCCTCTGCGACAGGTGACCTGAAAAGGCTAAGATTGAAGGCATCAGCCACAGCACGCACAGTCAGATCATCATCGGTGGGACCCATACCCCCTGTAACAATAACTACCCTTTTGTCTGCAAGAGAATCCCTCACCGCAGCAGAAATTTCCCGAGGTACATCACGGACAACTTTTGCCAGAACAACAGGAAGACCTATCTCTGCAAGCAATCCTGAAAAACGATGAAGATTAACATCTCTGGTCCGACCGCTTAGAAGCTCGTCTCCCACCAGAACAAGCGCAGCTTCAGAAAACATTTAAGGAATCAATCAAGCTGGCAATGTACAGAACACCTGCTGCCATCAAGCCGGCAGCAACATCATCAAGAAGAATGCCGATTCCGTTCTTCATTTCATCCAGTTTGTTGACAGGCCATGGCTTGGCAATATCGAATATCCGAAACAAAACAAGTGCTGCAAGAATTCCCCAGATACCCCATGCGGAAGGTGCTGCCAGACAGGCAATCCAGGTTCCTGCAACCTCATCAATTGTTACAATGGAAGGGTCTTCTCCCCAGAGTTTTCTACCTGCCTCACACCCGATCCAGCCCAACAGAAGAACAAACGGAAGAAGAACAAGAGGATTCACAGGAGAACAGTAGAAACCAAATGCTGCGATGATGCTGCCCACTGTACCCGGCCCCCATGGGAAAAAACCGGTACCCAGAGTTGAAGCCAGGGCTCCCCCCAGAAAACGGATAAGCCGGTGCTGCCAGAGACTGGAAGCGGTATTCACATCCCCAGCCTTTGCAGAACACTTCGGTTTCTCCAGAAATAATGAAATGCTGAAATTACAGTGAGTATCAAAGCTATCCACATGGAAAGTTCTCCCACCAGTGAAGCAACCCCGGGAGTGGTGTTCAGTTCAAGAACAGAAAGAAGCATATAGTATGAAACCGAAAACATCTGTACAGCAGCCTTCCACTTTCCTATACCGGAAGGAAGGATAAGAACACCTGCATAAGCCGCTATTGACCTCAGTCCGGAAACGAGCAGTTCCCTGCCCACAATAACATAGACGGTCCACTGAGGCATAAGCCCCAGTTCAGCCAGACCGATCCATGCCAGAGACACAAGCAGTTTGTCTGCCAGCGGATCAAGGAATTTCCCCAGATTGGATATCCAACCATACTTTCTGGCAAGGTAACCATCCACCATATCAGTTAGAGCAGCGACTACAAAAACAATTAAAGCAGCCCACCTGGCTTCAGGCTCTCTCACCTGAAGAAGGATCATCACTACAGGAGCCATGATGATTCTTGCTATAGTGAGCCTGTTAGGCCAGTTTAAAGCCATCAGTACCCGCGGCGGCCCTTAAGAGCCTGAGACAGTGTAAGTGAGTCTGCAAATTCAACAAGGGCTCCCGGTGGTAACCCCCGGGCAAGTTGTGTTACCCTGATGCTCTTCGATTCGAGCTGGTTGGCGATGTATGCGCAGGTAGCCTCGCCCTCTGTAGTGGAATCCAGAGCCAGAATAACCTCTGAAGCGGCGATAACGGTGGCTCTTTCTACAAGCCTGGGAATTCCAAGATCAGACGGGCCCGTACCGTCCAGAGGGGCAAGACTGCCATGGAGTACAAAATAGTAACCTCTGTACAGTCCGGTATCTTCCATGGATCTCTGGTCTGCAGGGGTATGAACCACGCAGATAGTATTCTGCCTGGATACATCAAGACAGGTTTCACAAACCTCTTCACCGGTGAGATTCCTGCACAATGTACACTCCCTCACACCGGTCAGAGTATCAGCAAGCACTGTCGAAAGATCTGAGGCAAGCTCCCTGTTGTCAACAAGAGAAAAAGCCAGCCGAAGGGCGGTTTTCTTCCCTATCCCGGGAAGTTTTCCAAGGGCCAGTGCAAGAGAGTCGACAATGGACTCTTTCACATCAATCCCCCGAGCCCTCCAGGTACTCCAAACCCACCCATTTTTTTCTCGGCTGCAGCTTTGCTTTTTTCAACAGCATCATGAATAGCTACAAGAACCAGGTCCTCAAGCATCTCTACATCCTCCGGATCAACTGCTTCTGCAGAAATCTTGATACCGACCACATCAGACTGTCCGGTAACAGTCACCTTCACAATGCCACCACCGGCAGAGCCTTCGATTCTTTCTTCTGCCAGCTCCTCTTGAGCCTTCATCATGCCCTGCTGCATCTTCTGCGCCTGGGCCATCATTTTCTTCATCTGACGGTTCATTTTCCACCTGTCCCTATCTGTTTTCAGGGATCATGTCAAAGAGACCGGAGACTTTCCTTACATAGGAATTCTCCTTCTCCTTTTCACTGGAACCTATTTCCTTAACAACTTTTTCCTCTTCTTCTAAATCGGATACCACTGAAGGCGGAATGTTCGTCATACTGACATCAGGAACGCCTACTGCACCAACCTCAATGCCTGTTTTTCCATCACTGTCATCTTCAACAATTTGAGCAACTGGAGAAATCACTTTCGTTTCTGCTATCTCGCCAGCCTTCACCGCAGTAACAGCGACCTTTTCGACTACGGAAGGCAAATTCTCAAATCCGAATGCAATGCCCAGTTTGGATGCGGTCATCAAAGCGGCTTCCAGAGATATTCTGGGGGAAGCTCCGGTTCTAATCTGATCTGATGCGCCGCCAACAAGTCTCAAAACGTTGAGTACGTGCACATCTGAAACGCCGGCAACAGTCTGCTGTATCAGAACAATCTCGCTGTCGGAAAGGTCGGTTATTCCCTTCTCGGCGCCGGAAGCAGCGAGAAGCAGGTTTCTTAAAAAGCCAACCAATGCATCAATTAATTCCTCAATACTGTACCCTCGAACAAGAGCATCCTCAACAAGATCAAGAGCACTGGCGCCCTTGGAATGCAAAACCGCTGCTGAGATGTCTGCGAGCAGATCCGCCTCAACCAGGCCGAGAAGTTTGGAAACTGATTCACCGGCAATTTGTTTTCCGGTGAAACTCACAAGCTGATCCATTATGGAGAGAGCATCCCTCATGCTTCCACCTGATGCCCTGCACACCAGACTCAAGGCATCCGAATCAATTGTTATCCCTTCTTTACCAGCCTCATCGCTAATGTATTTTCCCATGACAGACGAAGGTATCCTTCTGAAGTCAAACCTCTGACAGCGACTCAGGATGGTCGCAGGTACCTTGCGCGGTTCAGTAGTAGCAAATATGAAAATAACCTTGTCCGGCGGTTCTTCAAGTATTTTCAGAAGGGCGTTGAAAGCCTCTCTGGTAAGCATGTGAACCTCATCGATTATGTATATCTTGTAACCACCCTCGGCAGCGGCGTATCTGGCTTTCTCCCGAAGATCTCTGATCTCATCAATTCCCCTGTTGCTGGCACCATCAATTTCAAGCACATCAAGGTGACCTCCTGCTGCAATCCTTACACAGGCTTCACACTCCATACAAGGATCCGAAGTTGGCCCGCTTTCACAATTCAAAGCTTTTGCAAGAATTCTGGCAGTTGTTGTCTTACCCACACCCCGAGGACCGGTAAACAGATAAGCATGACCGATCCGTTCACTCTCAATGGCGTTGCACAGAGTCTTTGTTACATGCTCCTGTGCAATAACATCACTAAAAGTCTGAGGTCTCCACTTACGTGCAAACACAAGATAACTCAAAATGCCCCCCCGTCTGCTGTTGGAAGTACCGACCACTCAACCTGGATTGACGAGTCCGAAAAAGTGAATCAAACAAAGGCACAAACAAAATGATCCGCATCACCCGCAACATTCCACTTACGGCTGCTGCCTTCCGGCCCTGACCGGGTTCGCGGGGCTACGTCGCGCGGGTTCTGTTTGTTAAACCAGTGTTCAAAGCGCACTCAATAGAACAACGCCGCGCCAGGTGTTCGGCCCCGCTATAGCGGATTGCGAGTACAGGGCACCGCTGGCTCCCCACCTAGAGTGGCCGGCAGGCAAAGATAGATAAAAACAGTTTTTTTTTCAAGTCTCTCTCAATCCGAATCCATCACAGGCTTCCCGCTACACTATGTATCTGATTGAACAGCCCGCGTTATGCTCATGCAACAGCCCCCGACGCACCAACAGCTGTGCCAGCGGGGGCTGCACTCGAATGCCTTGTCTGTACAGTCGTCTACCGTCTACAACGTATTGCTATGGGAGGCTTTGACGAATACGGGTTAAATCAGAGAACAATCACGAGCCTGTAACAATGTGTATTTCTCAAAGAAGGGAGTCCGGGAAGGGAATCTCCCATGAAGCCACCGGCTTCACTTGAATGGTCAGCTCTGTTACCATTTACGAAAAGTGGGTAATTCCTTATCCATTCTGCACCCCCGGCAACACTGCTTCTTGTTTCCACAACAACACCTGTGCCGGCTGCACTATCCGGGGAAAGAGAGGAAAGCCATCTGGCAGATTCGGCTACTCCGTTCTCTCTGACCGTAATGATCCTGTCAAGCTCTATTATTTCAAGTCCGGGATAAACTGAACTAACAACCACGGCCAGCATGAACGATGCTGTATCTCCCCGGATTGCGTAAATGCCCGGTGCGAAATTCTCCCACTGGAGATCCGGTTCTGAATTCAAATTAACATAAAATGAATCCGGGCTCAGGGATGACACAGAGCCACCCACCTGCATAATCTGTAAAGGAAGATCAGCAGTTATGTCGGGAATTGCAGGCTCAAGTGTTTCCTGCTCCGGCAGGAACATACTGTCTGCAATTGTGTTGAACATTCCGGATTTCCGGGAAACATCATTACCGGATGCTGTATCTGCCAAAATTGGTTGAACAATTTCTTCAATTGAACTGGAGGAAAAAAGATCGGTCTTATCCTCAATTTGAGGTTGGCTGGAAAATGGATTAGCAAAGACAAGAAATCCTATCAAACCGAGAAATGCAGCCAGATAAACCCAGGATTTCCAAGGAATGGAGCTTCCACTTCCATTCTTCATACCGGATACTGCGCCAAGTGCACCACCCTGTCGGCGGTATGCAAGCTTCATATCTCTGGACAGGGAGGAAAGCCAGCCCGCGAGGGTTTTTTTTCTTCCCTTTCGGTGAGCCACAACAGCACTGCTTTCAAATTGAGTCCATCCGCCTGCTGTGAATATGACATAAGTCGTGTCTTGCTTGATCCGGGCATGACCACAAACAGGTTTGCCGGTTGCCTGACTTCCGAGCCACCACTTTAACTCTCTGATTTTCTTATGGTAGTCTGGATGGTCTGAAGACATGCTCACTTCATTTGCGGCAGATTGATCATGAACTATACAATCCACTCCATCGGAGTCAATTCTATAAATCCTGCAATTTCCAGCTATTGCATACCATACATGAGTTCCGCTGAATGCAATAGCTGCTGCACTGCAGCCGGAAAGTTTCTTGTCGCGAATGATATCAGCAGCTTCCAGCAAAGAATCCCGCAGGGCATCTTCAACTCCGAAGGCTACACCCTCGGCGAAAACATCTCTTACCGTTTCAACGGTGATTGATGCAGAAGAATCATCTTCCTGATTCCGATTCTCGGCGACAATGGTCACCCCTGCATAAGGGTAATCGCCTTTGAACCCATCGGCTGCCATGTCACGCTGGATACGACTGCGGCCATTCTGAAGCTGCCATGCTACACTGCAATCAGCACCAGGCTGATCGCCTGATTGGCGTTTCATCCATCACACCATTTCATGAGAGTTGTGGTGGAGATGAGCGGGATCGAACCGCTGGCCTCTGCCTTGCGAAGGCAGCGCTCTCCCAACTGAGCTACATCCCCCCCATGAGCCCCGATAATAGAACATTCTGCACTCTTTACGCAAGCCTCAGCCGGTAATTATCACCATGCCTTTACCGGATACAGAGAGAAAACCTGGTTTTTCTTCAGTAAAAGAAACCCCGGGATCTGCCACAACAACACTTCCTTCGCGAACTCTCAAACCTGGTGTTACTGTGAGCTTCCTGATTCTACCGGTAACGAACATGAGAATACGGTTACTGTTTCCGCTTCCATTCAGTTTGCATAAAGATGGGACAGAACCGATACCGCAAGCTTCGTGAGTAACCTGAACTGGTCTGGCGGCCATCCGGTCAATCCGAACGGTCATGCCCTCTTTAAATTTGACCACAACGGGAGTAAGATTCCCCTGCCCCATCCACACCAGACCATTGCCACTGAGAACTTCTCCATCCAGTGAAACAGAGCCGTCCATAGCGGTCACGAGACCCCTAATTACCCTAACTTCGCCATCTTCCAACTTCATGACACATAGCGAAATACCATCTCCAGGAAGCAGGGTGTAACAAGAAGAGTCAGAATATTCAACAGCTTCTTCCACTGGTTCCGGAGAAGTTTCTTCCTTTTCATCAGAATCTTTAACCGCTTTGTCCTGCACAATGGGCACTTCCACTGTGATTTCAGCGGGGGACTCTACCTCCTCTGGCTCTTTGATTGAAACATCTTGGGCTTCCCCCGTGCTGACGCTCGGGACGCCCTCTGTTGGGGCTTCTGCGCTCTGGGGCTCTGGAGTTTCCGGCTCACTGTCGCCAAATATGGCACCGAGATCTGTCTGAGGTT
>JAGLOJ010000037.1 GCA_023139045.1 Candidatus Sabulitectum sp. | reverse complement strand
AAGAAGCGGGGGTTTAAAGTAAACTCACGCTAGCAGGATACGAAAGTTTATGGTATACAGAGTACTAGTTCAGTATACGCTGGAGCCGTTAAGGTTGTGTATCAGTCCTTTCCCAGGTAACAACAGCGTAGGCATTGTGGTTGTGAATGCTCTCCTGGTTTTCCGCAGTTACTGTGAACTGGGTTACTCTGGGGTCTTCCCTGAGTTTTTCTGCAACATTACGCACAATGTCTTCGACGAAAACCGGATTGTTGTATGCCTGCTCTGTTACGAATTTTTCATCAGGACGCTTGAGAATTGTGTATAGCGGTGACGAAGCTGATGTCTCGGCGATTTCAACAAGCTCTTCAATCCAGATTAATGCGAAAGTGCCGTCGGGTTTTTTTTCAGTTCGCACATCCATGGTTATGTAGCCCCGTTGATTATGTGCGCCTGCATGGCTGATTTCCCGGCTGCACGGGCAAAGAGTGCCGACGGGAACCGTAACCGTCAGGACAAAATCTTCTTTGTCGCTGTTTGATTCGCCGGTGAAAGCGCACAAGTAACTCATTTTTGCTTCAGCACCGGTGACCGGTGCCTGCTTTGTGAGAAAATACGGAAATTCAATCCGGATTCTTGCGGATTCAGCCTCAAGGCTTTCTTTCAGTTTCTGGAGAACAACAGGTATTGTGCTTCCGGTAAACTGGCATCCGGAGGATGTCAGAACTTCCAGAAAACGGCTCATATGGGTACCTTTGAAGTGATGAGGAAGACTGACAGACATGGAGATGTCTGCCACGGTTGTCTGTTCTCTTTCTTCACGGTCGAGAATCGTTATGGGGTACTTTAAATCTTTGATCCCTGCTTCTCTCAGTGAAATATTCCGGAAATCAGGGGTACTCTGAATATCTTTCATCTTCGGTTTTCCTTATTTATTTTATCCTTTTTTTTACCCTTTTGTACTATTGTCCCCTGTACCGGCATCCGGTGGATGCGGTTTCCTTTACTTCAATCATGCTCAGGTCAGGAAGATAGGGCTTTATTCTTTTCCAGAGCCACTGGGCAATTATCTCGCTGGTCGGGTTCTCGAGACCGGGAATATTATTGAGATTCCGGTGATCCAGCATATCTATCACCGGAGCACATATGCTCTTGATCTCACCGTAGTCTTTTACCCAGCCGGTGTCATTGCCTACACTGCCTTCAATGTGTACGAAAACTGCGAATGTGTGTCCGTGAAGATTCCCGCACCTGTGACCATCCGGGAGGTTCGGGAGCCTGTGGGCAGCGTCGAATTTGAATTCTCTGTATATCTCCATCTTGATCTCCTAAGGTATACCCATTACTCTGTGGGTCTGAATACTCAGTCGCCAGCGTGGGTTGGCCAGACAGTATTCAATTGAGGCTTTGAGGTTCTCTTTGTAGTTCCTGTCAAATTTTGGTTGAATCCAGAAATAGTTGAATTCAAGCTTCTCAAACTTTCCGGGATCCGTCTTTTCCTGCGGCCAGACTATTTTTATCTCGTCTCCACTGCGCTGAACGGGAATCTCATTTGTTTTAGGGCTTACACATATCCAGTCGATGTGCTTCTGAGCTTTAACTGTTCCATTTGTTTCAACCAGGATTCTGAAACCTTTTGCATGGAATTCCTTTATCAGTTCCCGGTCAAGCTGCATTAGAGGCTCACCGCCGGTGCAAAGCACATTTGGGGTGTTTGTGTCTGATAACCATTTACTCTGCACTGCTTCTGCCAGCTCTGATGCTGTGTTGAAGATTCCACCGCCTTCACCGTCTGTGCCTGTGAAATCTGTGTCGCAGAAGTCGCAGTTCAGGTTGCATCCCTCAAATCGGAGAAGCACCACTGCTGTTCCCGTCATGGCGCCTTCACCCTGAAGTGTAAGTAGCATTTCCTTTATTCTGTAATTATTGCTCATTTGAACTGTATGGTGCGGGATCACTGAGTCCGTTTGCTTTAAAACCCTTGAGTCTCAGGATACAGGCGTCACATACACCGCAGCTTTCACCCCTGGAATTCGGCTGGTAACAGCTTAGAGTCTTTCCGTAGTCTACTCCCAGTTCAATTCCTTCTTTAATGATTTCTGCTTTTGTCATGTAGAGCAGAGGCGCATGGATAATCGGTGGTGTACCCTCTACAGCCTCCTTGGTGGCCAGGTTGGCCACTTTCTGGAATGCATCAATGTACTCCGGTCTGCAATCCGGATACCCACTGTAGTCAAGAGAATTAACACCAATGAAAATATGATTTGCGTTTCTCGCTTCAGCAATTCCCAGAGCAATTGAGAGAAAGACTGTGTTTCTGGCAGGAACATAAGTTGAAGGTATTGTCCTAAGAATGTTTTCCCGGTGCTTCGGCAGAGGAATATTTCCCGTAAGTGATGATCCTCTGAATGGTTCCGGGTCTAGATCTATAATGATATGTTCTTTTACATCGTATGATTTTGCTGCTTCCTCTGCCTTTTGAAGCTCAAGTGTATGTCTTTGACCATATCTGAAAGAAAGGGCTGTGACTTCCAAATTGGCGGCTGTGGCCATTGCGAGCACAGTGGTTGAATCCAGTCCTCCGCTGAAAAGAACAACAGCTCTTTCCCTGACATTTCCTGTTTTCATACTATCTCACCCCGATTTTCATGTCTTTGATCTTTGTAAGCAGAGTTCTGTAACTCACTCCGAGAATCTCTGCAGCCTTTTTGCGATTGCCGCCAGTCTCTGCAAGAGCGGATGATATAAGGGCTTTCTCCTTGATTCTTGCCGCATGAGCCGCCTGTTCCACAAGCGAACCATCCGACTCGTGTTCAGGGAATTCCAGCATTTCCCCGGTGATGATTCCTTCAGCTGAATTGATACATGCCCTTCTGACAAGGCTTTTCAGCTCTCTGATGTTGCCCGGCCAGCTGTAATTCTGCATGGAACGAATAGCACTTTCTGTAAATGAATTGCCGCAGTACAGTTCAAGATAATGACGGGCGAGAAGCTGAATATCATTTTCCCTTTCACGAAGCGGAGGCAGTTTTACGGGGAATTCGCTGATTCTGTAAAAGAGATCTTCCCGAAAAAGCCTTTTTTTAACCATGGTGCGAAGATCCCTGTTACTGGCTGCTATAACCAGAGCATCTGATTTCAATTCTTTCGTACCGCCAACAGAGTGGTATGTACCCGATTCAAGTACCCTGAGAAGCTTCCCCTGAAGAGACATATCCAGGTCGGCGATTTCATCAAGAAAGATAGTGCCGCCTCTGGCAATAGTGAACCTTCCGGGACGGGCATCAGTTGAGCCCGTATACGCTCCCTTTTCCGCTCCGAACAGCTCACTTTCCATAAGATTTTCAGGAATTGCCGCGCAGTTTACAGGAACAAACGGGCCATTCTCTCTGCCGCTGCACTGGTGAATTCTTCTGGCCAGTAATTCTTTACCTGTTCCACTCTCACCCAGAATAAGAATGTTCATTCCACTTGGTGCTGCTCTTTCAGCTCTTCTGATGGTTTCAAGATAAACGGCGGATCGGCCAAGCATTAACTCAGAGTGATCGTAAACGGCTGATGAAAGTTTCTCTAGAAGTTCATCCAGTTTGAATGGCTTACTGATAAAATCAGCCGCGCCTTTTTTCATGGCATCTACAGCCATATCTATTGTACCGAAAGCTGTCATTACAATAACTGGAGTACCTGACGGAGTACTGGCAAGTACATCAATACCGTTGTATCTGCCTGGAATACATACATCTGTGAGAATTGCACTGTAGGTATTCCGTTGTATATGCTTCAGTGCTGAATCACCATCCGAAACCGCAGTTACCTGCCATCCGTCTTCCTTGAGAGCGGTGGAAAGCATTACCCTCATTCCTCTTTTATCCTCAACAAGGAGAATTTTCTTCATCAGTTACTCTCCAGATGGGGAATGTTTACTGTAAATACTGCTCCCCCTTCTTCCCTGTGTGCGGCAGTGATTGAACCACCCATGGCCCTTACAAGCCTTCTTGTGATGGTGAGCCCGAGCCCCATTCCTCCCTGTGCCTCGACAGTTGTATACATGGGTCTGAACACTTTCTCCGGCGGTTCAGGCAAACCAGACCCTCTGTCAAGCACTTGGAATATAAGAACATGTTCCTCTGAAGAATCATACACAGTCACCTCTACTGCTGACTGCGGCGAAAATCTCATGGCGTTTGACAACAGATTTTCCATTATTCTTGTAATGAGTATTTCGCCACCGGGGATAAATGTATCATGATCATGATCATAATCACCGGCTGTGTCTGTCTTCCTGTTTACTGAGCATACTACTGATTGACTCTCACATATTTCCGCAATTAACGAAACTGCGATTCTTGTGGAGATTATGCTTTCAATCGAGTTCTGCTGCGCAAGATTTCTGAAGGCCTCCACCATTTTTCGTGCTGAATCCAGTTCCAGCCCCGCTTCATCAAGAATTCCTCTTGTTCGCTCTGAGTCTCTGCCCCTCCCAAGAAGCTCCAGAAAACCGTCAAGAGCACAAAGAGCATTACCTATTTCGTGAGCAACACCTCCGGAAAGAGCACCGAGATCGGCCAGGGCACTCTCCTCGGCCAGTCTTCTTTCAAGAAGCACCGGGACAGTAACATCGGTAACAAGAACTATCCTCTCCGTATTCTCCCCGGGTGTAACTTTGAATCTGAATATTCTGCCGTTATCCTCGCCTTCCCACTCTGTGATGCCGCTGCTCAGATAGGGCGCAAGATGGTCTGTCAGGCTGCTGCTGTTTTCGTGTTCCCCCTGCAGCTGGAATAAATCTGAAGCCTGCTTGTTCCAGAGAGAAGGATTTCCCTTTGAATCAATAACCACCACCGAGGAACCCATGGCTTCAAGGACGGCACCGGATCTGGATTCTGCAGCATGAGCCCTGTTCAATGCATCGACTCTCATTTCATCAAGCTGCGAATCCCGCTGGCCGAGAAGATCAATCAGCTTCTGAAAGGATGCTTTGGCAGCAATCGCGGTACTTCCACTGCCGCTCTCAAATTTATCGGCTTCACCAAGAATGCTTCTAAGCGGACTAAGAACTGTCCTTCTTAGGTAAGATGGTACAAGTATTGCCACAACAGAGAGTATCGCAGCAAAAAAAGCGAACAGAAGAAGAACAACTGTACTCTCTCCCAGAACAGACGGCATCTCCACGAAAAGGGAAACCTTGTATCCATTGGAAGAAGAATAGGTAATTTGATCCGCATGTTCAAGCTCTGCCAGGGTTATGGATGGATAAGCAAGTACATCCGAGTTGTCGAAAACAACCACAGCAGCCCTTACTCCACCCCCGGGAATAGAAGAGCTTACTATTGATTCAAGTGAGCCCTGGGTAGGTCTGATGCCCAGAGCATGGGAGATATACTCTGCTCTGGAGTAGGAAGCAGTTTCAAGGGTTGTACGGGCATCGGAAACAACAAGCCACACTACAAGAAAAGCAACAACTGCGGCAAGAGCGGAAGCGCCGATTACAAGAGCGGTAAGCCCCTCAATTCCCAGAACAAAACGCCGTGCACCACTTTTCATTTCTTATCTCTTCTTCGTTTCAGGTAGTCTCTGTATCCACCTGTAAATGCCCTGTTTCTTTTCATGGCAGCAATGACAAGATGAACAGGCAGCCAGGAAGCTCTGGATAGTCTTTGTGCCGGTGAATTGCAGTTGTTATCCATGAATATGAATCTGTTGCGCTCTCTGAGAGTTTCCGACCTGAGAGAACTGCCCATAGTGGCGGCATGCATGTGTTTCACAGTTATGCCCCGGCATCTCTTCATGATAAATCCGGCATTGTGCATTCTTACACCCAGATCGGTGTCCTCCCAGTATATTGGCGCGTAGGCGCAGCTGAGTCCGCCGAGTTCTTCCCAGACAGACCGCTTCCAGAGGGCACAGGCTCCTGATGGATACTCCTCCCCCCGGATATTCTCTCCTGTTACTGCCAGACCGTGTCGGAAAGCCCAGCGGTAACTGCTGTCATCAGAACCATCCGGTCTGATGATTGAAGGCACTGCGACTGCGACATTTCTCTCTGATTCATCCAGTGCGGAAACCAGCCTGTTGAAAGAGTTTTCGGTCGGGATTGTATCGTTGTTGAGAAGCATCAGATAACTACCTCGGGCTTCGGACATGCCCAGATTAACAGCATGGCAGAAACCGGGGGTTCGCTTCCTTGAAAGCAGGGTTACATCCGGGAAGAGAGACGGGATTTCTTTTAACGTATTGTCATCGGAACAATCATCAACAACGATGACTTCGCCTTGAACTCTCTGAGCCTCATGGATAATTGCAGGAAGAAATTCTTTCAGTATTAACAGGCCGTTCCTTGATGGCACTATAACTGAAAGCTTCTTCATTGCAAAACTCTTCCTCTTGTAATGTCAATTCTATCCATGTAAACAGGAGGGCCGCTGTGATGAACGATGCGAACAGTTCCATTCACAATGTCATAATCTTCAATGGGTACGGAAAACATCTCCATTAATCTGTTTTCCGGCAAGTCTGGAAGAGTTCTTGATGTTCTGCCTATAGACATGTACATGGAAGGCATTTCCATCAGTTCGGTTTCTACAGCAGCAAGTTCAGCACCGATGGAAAGAACACCACCTCCGCTGGACATCTGAAGAGACAAAGTATCACCGGCTTCCACTCCGGGTAGCAGTATAGACTGCCCCGGCTCACTGAGTTCAAGCATTCTCTCACGGCTGTTAAACCAGAAATATCTTTCAACCGGATCTGAAATGTATGGATAGAGTCGCGCCCCCTGTACAATCTCCGGCAACATGTTCTCTGCCTCATATCCGCCGAGGTTGAGACTTACAAAGAAAAGAGCTGAAAAGATGATTACGAAAGAAAACACTCTGTACTTCTCCTCTTTTCTGAGAACCAGAAGCATGGAAGAAGCAAGAAACAGAGCAGCCAGAAGCTGAACCGAATAACTTCTAACCATGGAGAATCCACTTGTAACTCCCAGAAGAGCAAGTATACTGTCTGTTCCATCAGCGTAGTTGTATCTGCATATGGGCGAGGCAATAACAAGAGCTGAGACTGCTATTGAAATCATTACAAGAAGTCTGGTTTCCTTTTCCTTCCAGACTGAAGCAAGTCCACAGGCGAAAAGAGGGAGCATTGGCACAAACATTCTTCCAACCTGTGCCGGAAGACCATGCCATGAAGGACCGGCCCAGACGATGAGAAAAGCCCAGTAAATGATGGAGGGAATGAAAAGCCTTTTGAAACGAGCAGAATGTTTCCTGCTGAAAATGAAAAGGCCTGAAATTGCAGCAAGAACCCACGGTGCCCTGAACAAGAGACCTGCCTCAGGATCAAAAAGGCTCCAGCCTGCGTGGGAAATGATGTCGAGCGGTCTGTGGAAAATATTAGCCCAGATCAAGTTGAAAGCACCAATGTTACCGTATCTGCTCCAGAATATCATTCCATGCAACAGATACCTGTCCACCGCAAGAACCAGTGCCCCTGCCGACATCCACACCAGAGGTGTAATCCATTTCCTTTTTCCTCCAGGCATACAGGCGTATTCAGCGATAAAAATGCCTGCTGCAAGCCCGACATACCTCATTTTTAATGCCACAAGAATCAGTGCTATCAGAAACCTGACCGCCGACCATTTCCTGCCTTCGGGCAGCAGAATTCCAACGGTAAACAACCCCACTGCCAGCCAGCCGGTCATGGCCAGGCCGAGAATGCCGAAACCCGGATACAATAAAGCTGCAACCACAGCGATTGGGGGACTGGTTAGTTTTGCCAGAAGAAGAATACCGATTAAAGCAAAAATCAGAGGAATTATCCTGAGACCCAAATCGCCTGCAAGTAGTCCGGGAGCTATAAGGAGGGGAAAAAGAGGAGTGTGGTGACCCTCGTTACCGCTGATATCACCGGAGCGGAAATTAGCCTCTGAAAACCTCTCACTGGAAATACCTGACAAGGCAGAGGCCTGTTCGGCAAATCTGACCTCGTCACCATTGATCTCTGCTGTGACAAGGGAAAGAAGCAGCACGGGCAATACAGCTCTGATCGTTCCAAAACGACTGTTATCCGATATGGAAATTGCCCATGCGATCAGACCGGCAACAGGCACAGCGGCAGAAATTATCCAGCCACCTGGATAAAGCATCCACACCCATGCACCTGCTGTAAAACTTAATGCCATGGGAACGAACCATCTTCCCCGCTGCCTCTTTCCATTCAGAATTGCAGCCAGCAACCATGCCGCTGGAATAATACGACCTGCAAAGCCGGGGCTGGGCATTCCCGCAAGGCGCCACACTGCAAATATCCAGACCGCAAATACTGCCATAAGCAAAGATTGCAAATGATTGCGCATAATGTTCCTCACAATCGCTCCCCCCCTGCTGTGGTATGAATTACCGAATGATTAAAGGGCCTGAACCCCCTCATAAGAGTAATTGCAAGTGTATCGCCTGGAACCATTGTAAAGCTGAGTGTATCTGTGCCCGACGGGAGAAGAAGCATTTCATCGCCCAGGCGGATGGCCATCATGGGGATGGAATCTCTCACACCGCCTGCTTCAAGGGCAATCCATACAGCCCAGACACCTTCAAATGGAGCTGGAAGAAGAACTTCATTTCTGGAAGTGTTCACTTTCGGAATATCGTAAGTGAGAATTCCATCTGTTATTGTTGATCCGGCAATTACCGGTTTAACTGTCAGGGGGCCGGGCAGACCAAAAATAAGCGCAGAAATGATAAAACCTGCAGGAATCAGAAAGTACCTGAGACGGTTCTTCCCGATTAAAACAGCCATAGCAGCCACTACAGCAAGAGGTATGGAAGAGGAAACCGGTATCAACCACAGAGTTGAAGCAACTGCGACAAAACCGGTAATTCTGATTTTCATGGTGATGCCGACGGTACAGGCAAGCAATCCTGAAACCAGCACAGCCCAGGGCATCAGAACCGGTGATATAAGACCAAGAAGCGAGCAACCCAATATCAGTGGGAATATGGAAGTATTCAGCGACATTCCCAGAAGGGTAAACAGAGCAATCAGGGGAAGTGAAGCTGAAGAAAACCCTCTAAAAAGGTTTACCGCTGCCCAGGCAGTGTACCCGGTAAGCATTACAGCGACTTCGCTGGAATCTTTTATCTTCATTCTTTCGTTACCTCAACTTTGTCTGTAGAAGAATCACAGTGAATGTAAACAAGAGAAGGACTTTCCGCCAACTTGACTTTCAGTGTGGCACCCGTCGAAATACAGAATCTGTTCAAGGTCTCGCCCTGTCCGCTGGAAACAGCGCCGGTAACTGTGTGATCAGAAGCTGTGAGCAGAAAGGCTGTGAACCCTCCATCGGTCTTGAGGCCGCCCCAGGGGGAAATAACATTTCCCGTCCAGCCGGGTCCCGGCGAGTTTTTTCCGATTCTGGGTAAAGGATAATCCATGGGGTCTCCAAAAAGAAGTGCTTTGACGTCTTCCGGAATGATTATGGCGTCTACATTATTTCCAAGAACTCTAAAAACCAGAGCAATCCTCCAGAGAGGGGATTTACCACTAAAAATGGAATGAAGAATTATTCTTGCTTCTCTTTTCCACCAGCGAACAGACAGCTTTCCATTTCCGAAATACCTTCGGAACATGCGGATGGAAGATTCCAATTCCCACTCAACTGCACTCTGCCTTCTGCTTGAAGCACCCACCATATGGGTGGCTTCGGCAGCCCTGACTACTGCCAGTTTCCATCCGGCTGCACCCAGCCTCAGGGAAAGATCAGCGTCTTCAAAATACATGAAATAATCCTCATCGAAACCGTTAACACTCTTTAGTGCTTTTGTTCTCCAGAGAGATACAGCAGCGGTGATCGCCGGAACCTGCAGTGCAGTTTTAACCGGAGACAATTCCAGGTGCATGAACCTGCCGTCCCATGCTTCACCGTACTCCGTAAGAAAAACACCACTGGATACTGTGACCTTTTCCCAACCCCAGAGTCTTACCAGTGGCTGTACTCCTGCATAATCAGGATTACTGTCAAGGAAAGAGACAAGCCTTCCGAGAGATTCTCTATCGATTGAAGCATCACTGTTAAGAAGCAGTGTGTATTCCGTATCAACCTTCTCAAAGCAGCGATTGTTTCCAAAACCGAAGCCATGATTTGCACCTTCAATAATGAATGCGTTTTTTAGCAGTCTGGAAGCTGTCTGTGCCGATCCGTCGGTGGAACCACTGTCATAGACTACGGTTTTCAGATCTGCCGGGAGAGAATTAATGGTTTCAGCAAGGTGAGGAACAAGTTTCTCACCGTTGTAAAGAACCACGACTGCGGTTACATTTTTCAATTCAGTCTCTCCTGAAGATTCCGGTAAAACCTGTCTGTAACTCTCTGCCATGTGTGTTCTGCAACGGTTTTTCTGTACCCGTTCCGCCCCATGAAAATCGCCAGCTCTTCGTTGTTCAGCAGAGATGATATTTTATTCGAAAGATCTTCCGTATCTCCAAATTCAATCAGGAATCCAGTCCTGCCCGGTTCAATAAGATCAGGCATTCCCCCTGCGTTACAACCAATAACGGGCTTCCCGGATATCCATCCGTCCAGTAGAACAATACCGAAAGCATCCAGCCGCGAGGGAGCGGCAACTATCCATGCGGCACTAAAAAGGTGCTTTCTGATCTCTTCACGGATGTAACCTGTTACGATGAGCCTTCCCTGTGGTATTTCTTCAGACCTTAGATCAAGATGCTCCTGGAAATCTTTCTGGACCGGTCCAGCCAGCACAAGAATGAAATCTTCGCCTCTTTTCCACAAGTCGATTGATGAATCCAGCAGAGTAGTCGATCCTTTATCTCTGCAGTGAGCAGTGACACTGAGAACAATTTTACTGCCCCGGGGTATTGAAAACGCTTTTCTTGCCAGATTCTCGTCGGCACCCATCCATTCCTCCGGATCAATACCACTGCCAAGAACAAGAATATTACCCCTGTTCACACCGCACTCGTTTTTGTAAACAGATGCTTCAAACCTGTTCTGTGCCACAACCAGAACTGATTCCCGGAGTACTTTCGGTTGCTCCCCCGCAAAATAATGAAGAGGCTCAATTCTGTGCCCGGGACTTCCCAGGTTCGCATGGGGCACTGACACAAGCGGTACATTTTTCCTTTGCGCATATCTGTACCCTCCATGCAGAAGAAATGGCATGGCATTGGCATGTACAAGATCAAAACCATCTGCTGTTTTTATCCATTTGTCAAATTCCGGTATGAATGGATTCGGATAGAAGTATCTGTCAGGCCCGCCTTTTTTCAACCTGCGAAATACCGCCCTGAAAATATTCCGGGCCGGAGGGTGTGCCACTGGAAACCGGATAATCTCGATACCGTCTCTTGTGAATCTTCCCGGCTGAAGATGCCTTCCCTGTTTTGAAACCAGCCATGACATATCCCAGGCATCGGTGGCCACAACTGTTGAGGTATGTCCCCACCTTTTTCCGGCAAGAGCATGTTCCCATACATATCTCTCTGCGCCGCCGTGATAGGGCCATGTTCTGTGAATCAGATGCAGTATTTTCACAAGAGGCTCCTGTAGAAATTCATTGCCTTCTCTCCAACATCTTTCCATGTTGGCCGCAGTGCGGATTCCGCCTGTTTCCTGAGACTGCTGGAAATAACTCCGGTTGCCATTTCCACGATCGACCTTACCCAGGGTTCGCTTTTCAGCACGGGAAGAAGCAACCCGTTCCTGCCAACAGTTTCCGGCAGCGCTCCGCCATCTGACGCTATGACCGGTGTGCCGCAGGCAAATGCCTCCAGTACCGGCAGCCCAAGCCCTTCGCTGGTGCTTGGAAGAAGCAGAGCCACAGCCCCCCTGTAAAGGGTCAGAAGATCATTATCAGAGATATTTTTCAGAAATACAACCCCGGAGGTGTTTTCGGCGACACCATCTCCCCATTTTTCGGCACCGGCAAGAACAAGTTTTTTCTCTGTACCGGCTTCCTTGAAGCAGCGGACAAGAAATGGGATATTCTTTCTGGGTACATAGCTGCCAACATGAAGAAAGTACCCGCCAGGTTCCAGATCAAGTTTTTCCAGAACTTGCAGGTTGGGTTCTCCCGGCGTGAATATGTCTTCGGCAGCACCACCGGCATAACCTGTTCTCTCCGGGGGGATATTGAAAAGATTCCGCGCGATAGAAGCGGCCCAGCCGCTGATGGCAAGAACTGCTGCGCCTGAATCCACAAGGCATTTCAGTTTGCCGGCGTAAAACAGTGTTTCCTTCGTATGAGATTCCGGTGAAACCCACGGAGTATCGTCAAAGAAAGTGACTACTTTGTTTCTTCCATTGCCTTCAGGCTGAACGCCGGACAGGTGAATAATATCAGGCTTCCCAACCAGTTTTTCTATTCTGGAAGCTCTGGATGTTTCCAGTATTCCTCTGCCGAGAAGAAGGCGTCTGAACAAAGGAAGCTTCATCCATAACGGCGGAGGAATAACTGTGGCACCAGGTACAGTGCTTGTGTGCCCGGGATGAGTCTCAGCCAGGTCAATAGAGAGATGATCTCTGTTTACCTGTGAAAGCCCGCTTTCAAGCCCCCTCACCCACCTGCCGACTCCACCTTTACTGTGGGTGCATACTGTAACATCAAGAATAGACCTCACAATGATGTCCTTACCCATACCCAGACACTGTCTCCTTTGCCCTGCTCCGGAAAAATATCTTTATAGAGAAAATCGTAATGATTTCTTATGGAATCTGTAAACATCCACCGGTTGTACACAACAGTCTCGGCTCCAGTGAGAATAATGTCAGCCTCATCCGGTGCGGCAGTACTTCCCCATATCAGGCCTGCAGGAATGTTCTCCATCTGACGCTCTCCTCCTCTGGCCAGAAATTTAACAATCCTGGGTGAACTGTCGGCAGTTGAAAAGAGAGAATACCTTCTTATTAAATCGGATGAGGGAATCTCCAGAGTGAGTCCGGCAGCGACGTCTGTTGAATAAAAGCCCGGTATGGTGGAGTCAATTAGGCGTACCCCCCATGGAACTATCTCAAGGAGTATCAGCCCGGTAAGGAGCCACGCTGCTTTGGGTTTTCTGCGTTCAACAAATGCACCGGCAGCAATTGCAGCCATTATCCCGGCAAGAATCGCCAATCTTGAAGGAGCTCTGGCTGCGGAGAGCCACGGAAGCTTCACCAGAATCAAGTAAGGCAGCGGAACCGGAGTGGGTATTCCATTGATTTTTAAAAGTGGTCCCATAGACAGAATCACAACAGCAAGCACTGCGAGAAGAGCCTTCCAGGATCTTTTCATCCAGCAATACAGTAAAGCCAGAATAGCAACTGTGGCTCCCGGAGTAACTACACCCTCAAAGTCGTTGGGCATGTAATCAGGAATCAGGGGGTTTCCCATAAATGACGGAAGGAAAAAGGACTGAGGTTCTGCAGCCCAGAAAACGGCCTCTTTCCAGTCTTTTTCCGGATTCTGCCCCAGGGCTCCGGGAGTTGTAAAAAACCAGAGAGATCCCAGTATGCATCCTGCACCGGCCAGGGCACCCGCAATCAGAGATCTCTTTGCATATTTTCTGCCCATGAGAAAGGAAGATATCAACCATCCGAAGGCAATGGTTACTCCGTGATAAAGGCTTTCCATCACCGCAACAGCAGCAAAGAAAATGAGTAGAATGAGATTTCTCGCACCACCCTTGAGAACCCAGTTTCTAAGAAAAAGCATAACCAGAAGAACATAGCCGATGGAAGCAATGGTATAGTGCTGATACATTCTGATCAAACGGACAGGCATCCATGCAATAATAAATCCTGCGAGAAGAGATCCACTCTTTCCAAGACCCCAGGATCTTGCAAGAAGAAACCCGGTAAAAGCGGAAAAGAGTGCTCCGAAAAAGAGCATCAGATTGTAACTGCTGCCGGTGATAAACGAAAAGAAAAGATCCGGCCACCCCATATTGTGCCAGGCGAGAGATATGTCACCGTAAACCCTGGGATCCAGTTTTTCTGCGAATGCAGTACGAACCCAGTGGACATGCCAGACAGAGTCATAGACATCACTGTCTCCTTGAACAATAGCATGCTCATCACTCGCGGGCATTCCCACTGTTTCATTGCTGCCAGACAGCGCAGCGGTCCATGGTAGAAGAAAAAGCACCGCAAGGAAAATAAGCAGATACTTCGTATTCATTTCCCGCTTCTCTTCAGAAGATCAAGCCATTGAGCAAGGCATTTTTTTCTGTCACTGACATCTGCAAAATACTCGGCTGCTGCCTCTGAAATTGAAGAAGACGTCTCAACATTGCTCAGAAGATATTTGAGAGCTGCATATGCTCCGCCAGCGCCTGATTCAGCAGGAATTCTTAGAACTGCACCGGCAGGTATATCCCTGAAAGAACCTTCTGCGGATACAACTGCCGGTATCGCGCTTCGGAGAATGTCCATCATTGATCCACTGGTTTCACCGCAGGTGTGATGCCTGAGGTCAATTGCGATATCGAATTTCTCAATCTGCTGACGGAACTCATTTCCCGACAGTCGACCGGTTACGGTAATCCAGGAATGTTTCGTGTCGGGCCAGCCTCCGCCAGCCACAAGAAGACGACAGTCAAATACTCTTCTAAGCATTGATACGGCATTCACCATTTCTTCCCAGCTTCTTCCGTAGTGGAAGGTTCCAGCAATACCGATGGTAATTGTTGTACCTGTCTTTTCCGATTTTTTCACTCGCTCCAGAAAGTCTGGAAGAAAACCCATTCGTATAACCGGTTTTCCCTGTGCAATCTTTTCCATTTCCCACTTTGCCGTATCACTCAGTACTGCCACTATCCGGCTGGCTGAAACCAGTTTCCCGACCAGAGGGTTTGCTCTGAGTCGTCTGTCGTATTCCGATAAGCTCTTCGCCTTTTTTCCCATGACCTCCAGAAATGCCTCTGATTTTTCTCCGTAATCATACACTGCATGATCTTTGTAGCTTTTCCAGTCGCCCGAGTTGTTTGCCATATTTCTGAGAACGTGATGCATATTTGTTTCGTGAAAGAGTCCGGTTCCGCCATGGGCAATAAGGGCTTCAATAACTTCCTCACAGTGTTGTGAATTGCCCACCTGATAAATTACCGGCACATTGAAGTTCTCTTCGCGCAACTTTGATATTGGAACACAATGAATACCCTCGACCGGAAGAGCTTCTGAGGGATATGCAACAGTCCATTCAACGTGATCTTTTGTGAGTGAAAGTATTCTCTTTGCATAGTCTGCAAGGCCGGTGGGCTGCGGCGGGAACGGAGTAACAAGCATTGCTTTTATCACCTTTTTATACCCCGCCAGCTTCTTATTCTAAAAGCGATTAACTGCCGGAACATCTCATGGATGGCACTGAATCTTACAAGTGCAATAAACCCGCTTCTTACGCTCTCAAACGAAACTGTGCCGGCTCGTCTGTTGTAATGACTTACAGGAATTTGAATGACCCTGTATCCCATGTCACGGGCAAGGGTGAGAATTTCAAAGTCAATAACTCCACATGTTGATACGGGTTTGATGAATTTAAAAATGGATGCCCTGTAAAGTTTAAAGGATGAATCAACGTCTTTGAATCCACGCAGGAAGAGCATAAGCGTAAGAGTGGTCCAGAGGAGTGAATACCCCAGGCGCATGCCCGGATCTCTTCTTCCTCTTCTGAACGCGGAGACAATATCAGCTTCTTTCCGTCTTGCCCAGACCAGCTCAAGCTCCTCAAGATCAAATTGACCATCACAATCTGTATAGAATATCCACTCTTTGGTTGATTGTTCTATTCCAGTTCTTACCGCTCTGCCGAATCCCAGATTACCTTTGTGTGATACAAGGCTTATACGAGGATCATTTTTTGACAATGAACGTGCTATTGATGCGGTGGAATCGGTAGAGCCGTCGTCTACTACTATGACTTCCCAGTTCGCCCCGACAATTCTGTTAAGAACTTCCCGAGCTCTTGAAACCATGTATTCAACATTTTCTTCCTCGTTGAAGGCAGGAAAAAACAGGCTTATTCCCTCGTCTGAAATTTGATACCCCCCATGGCAAAAAAAAGTCTTTTACAAAAGGGGAATATTAGCCCAAAAGTGATTTTCTACAACTGATGAGCCTGTTCAGGAAGCTGCAGTGTGAAAAACAGGCAGAGCGGCTGAATTCTCTACTGATTCTATCATGTCAAGTTCAAGCAGTTTCCTCATTTCCCTGAGTATGCTGTTTTCTTTCAGTCTTACCATATCTGCAACCTCGATGGCTTTTATGAACATGCAACCCTCTATTCTTGCTCTGCTGCAGTTTTCAATTCTGAACAATACGGGCCTGACCATTCCCGGCCCTTTGAGATAAAACATTCCGGATGCCAGTATAACCACTGCGGCCCTTGAGTTAGTATTCAGCACTATTGCCGTTGTTTTTCTTCCCGACCCTTCTTCTACTGCGCCCCACACAGCGTCAGCGCTGTGATCTCCTTTTTCTGTCTGAACAGCCCATCTGTTTTTCATTTTCGTCACCTCCGCACTTACTATACAGTATTCCAGGCCCGATGTAAACACTTGTTTACCTTGCTTGTATAACATTGCTTGTCATGCAGTTACATAACTTCTGCAATACCATCAAAACTACATGCGGTGATTAAGGCTCGAGTTTTTCTCTAAGCAGGTAGATGAGTTCCAGTGCCTTGCGCGGGGTAAGACTGTCGGGTTCCATCTTTCTTATTTCTTCAAGAACCGGGTGTTCCGGGTTTGCAAGAGGAAGTGTCATCTGACCTGTTTCGTTTCTGCTGCTGGAGGGAAGGAGATGTTTTCCCGATTCAAGATCCTGGAGAACTTTTCGGGCTCTTCTGAGAACAGTGGATGGTACGCCTGCCATTGCCGCAACATGTATTCCGTAGGATCTATCTGCAGCACCCTCCTCTACCTTGTAGAGAAAAGCGATCCTGTTTCCAGTCTCTCGAACAACTACGTTTGCATTGGCGCAGAGCGGTAACCTTGATGCCAGAGAAGTGAGTTCGTGGTAGTGAGTGGCAAAAAGAACCATTGGCCTGTGCTCACCGTTGTCATGAAGGTACTCCAGCATTGCCCATGCGATGGAAAGACCGTCATAGGTGCTGGTACCTCTGCCAACCTCGTCGAGAATGGCAAGGCTTCGTTCGGTACTGCCGTTGAGCAGAGAAGCTGCTTCAGCCATTTCAACAAGGAATGTGGATTGTCCTCTGGAAAGGCGATCACCTGAACCTATTCTTGTGTAAATTCTGTCAACCGGGCTGAATGTCATTGATTCTGCCGGTACGAATGACCCGCACTGGGCAAGGATAACCAGCAGGGCAGCCTGCCTCAGGTAAGTGGATTTTCCCGCCATGTTCGGCCCGGTCACGAGAAGAATTCTGTTCTCTCTGTTCAGTGTAATATCATTGGGAACACACTCTCCCCGGGGCAGCATGTCCTCTAGAACCGGATGTCTTCCTTCCGTAATAGCCAGCACAGGTTCCTGAGAAAGTTCCGGCCTCACCCATCCCTTTTCAGCAGCGATACCCGCCAGTGAGCAGAGTACATCCAACTCGGAAAGAGCACGGCCTGCCTTTTTGATACGGCCGACAGCGGAAGCCACCTTGTGAAGAAGCTTGCCGAAAATCTCTGCTTCCAGAACCGCAATATTATCGTCTGCATTGAGAATTTTCTCTTCCATCTCCTTCAATTCCGGAGTAATGAACCGTTCTCCACCAACAAGAGTCTGTTTTCTGATGAAATAGTCGGGAACGAGATGCTTGAAGGAGTTTGAAACTGAAAGGTAATAACCGAATACTTTGTTGTACCCGATGGACAGTTTTGCAATACCGGTCTCTGTCCGCTCTCTTTCCAGCATTTCATCCATCCACTGCCTGCCTCCGGTTTTAACTACCCTGAGGCTATCAAGCTCTGCCGAGTACCCGTCTCTTATGTAACCACCCTCAGACAGCCTTGCAGGAGGATCATCAGAGAGCGTTTTATCTATCATTTCTACCAGATCCGGAAGTGAATCCATCTCTGACATTTCTTCCAGCAGGCTTGATACCGACCCTGAAAGATGCTCTTTAATCCGGGGAACAAGGGCCGCTGTCTGTTGAATTGATCTCAGATCTCTCGGGGTTGCCCTGAGGGTGCCGAGTTTGCCTCCCTGGCGCTCCAGGTCTGTGGCTTTTTCAAGAATTCTTCTGAGGTGATCATGCAGGCCTGCTGCAATGAGGTCTTCTACAGCTGTATGCCTGGTTTGTATTACAATTTTGTTCATTGGCGGCGAAATCAACCACTGTCTCCAGAGTCTGCCACCACCGGGAGTCTCAGTTCTATCAGTTCTATCTGCCAGAATCGCGTCTTCTTCGCCGGGTGGAGAGTCTACTATCCCCAGAGCTCTGGAGCTCGATCTGTCCATAACCAGATAATCACTCTGCCTGTAAACTCCCCTGAAATCAAGGTGGGAAACGCTGGATCTTTTGGTGTGTCCTATGTAGGTGAGCAGGGCCCCCATGGCGGAAAGAAGAACCGGGCTGTCTGCAAGACCGAATCCTTCAGCGGCGGCCTTACCGAAAGTATGAGTTATCTCCCGCTCTCCTGACTGTGGATCAAATTTCCAGCTTTCCAGGATGGTGGTCTCGCAACCGTCAGGGATGGTTACCGGGGTGTTGTCTGAAACGACAACTTCTCTTGGAGCGCTTCTGGCCAGCTCTGAAGCAAGCTGAGAAGCCTTCAGCTCAGTTGCCCGGATATCTCCAGTGGACACATCGCAGAACACAATCGCTGCCCTGTCACCTATGACAGATACTGATGCCAGAAGAGCAGTTGACCGTTCATCGAGAGCCGAACCACTAACCAGCGTACCAGGAGTGACAATCTCAACAACATCTCTCTTAACGAGCCCCCTGGCCATCTTCGGATCTTCAGTCTGCTCACAGACGGCCACACGGCAACCTGCTCGAATCAGCTTTGTAAGATAGCCGTCAAGGGCGTGATATGGAAAACCGGCAAGGGGAATTCCCTCTCCGGTGTCTTTGTTCTTCTGCCTGGCTGTGAGTGTTATTCCAAGAATTGATGCAACTGTTTTTGCATCATCGAGGAATGTTTCGTAGAAATCGCCCATTCGGAACAACAGCACTGAATCCGGATGATCACTCTTCATTGCAAGATACTGTTTCATCATGGGGCTGTTCATTGAACCAGACACATTGCCTCCTCAAATACATCCCTTGGAACAAGCATTCTTCTGCATTGCTCATCTCCTGCTGTACATTTTTTTCCGCCATGTCTGTGGCATGGTCTGCATGGAATCGGGTCGACCATGAAGGCACCTTTGAAATTCTCTGACCAGAACCCCAGAGCGGGAGAAGTGGATGTAAAAACAACCTGTACCG
This sequence comes from Candidatus Sabulitectum sp., assembly GCA_023139045.1. Taxonomy (GTDB): domain Bacteria; phylum Fermentibacterota; class Fermentibacteria; order Fermentibacterales; family JCC-6; genus Sabulitectum. The sequence goes on along the minus strand of JAGLOJ010000037.1, from coordinate 44,366 downwards.
GAACCCCGAGAGCCAGGGCAAGATGGGCAGGACCGGAATCCGGTGAGATGAGCAGATCAAGCTTTTCAATTCTGTCTATCAACCGGGATATTCCCCCCTCGCCAGCCACGCTTTTCACATCACGGTAACCGCACTGCTCTGCAATGTGCTCTGCAAGAAGGCAATCCTCGGAATCCCCCATGATAAGTACCCGAGCTCCTTTGAGGTCGCAGAAAAGACGGGCCAGCTCAGTTACAACACCGGATGGCACGGTCTTCATGGGCCATCTCCCCCCTGCTACTATCCCGACGGTAAACCTGCCGTCGCGAGGAGTTTCAAATCTTGTAAGAACAGGAGAAGGGTCGCCATGAACTGACCAGGTTCGCAGATATTCCTCTGCGCGCCATGGAAGGGTGATTTCCGCACCAAGCAGAACCTTTCTTCTGAGTCTGCGGCTGAAATGAAATCTTTTTACATTTCTTCCGGCAAAAGCCAGTCGTGTGGTCAGGTTGTTCTGCAGGTCTACAATGGTGGAGAAATTCTCTGAAACTCTTCTCAGTTCCTTCCAGTTGCCAGTGACAGGAATCGGCTTGATGCTGCCGGGGATTCTTCTGATAATCGGTTCGTACACAGCCCTGGCTGCAAAACTGACAGGTCCGCTTCCGGACATTGCAACAGCGGTACCTGACGCAAGAACAACATCTCCCAGTGAGTGAAGTCTTACCAGAAGATTTTCGGCCATGCTAAAATTGCATCTTCCAGAGGGAATGGTACTTTCCCTCGAGGGCAAGAAGTGTTTCGTGGGTTCCCTCTTCCAGTATTTTGCCGTCCTCCATGTAGAGTACCCTTGTAGCCTTCTTTATTGTGCTGAGCCTGTGAGCAATCACGAGTGATGTTCTACCTTTGACAAGCTTATCAATCGCCTGCTGAACCAGCTTCTCACTCTTTGTATCAAGAGCACTTGTGGCTTCGTCAAAAATAAGAATCGGCGGATTCTTGAGCACAGCTCTGGCAATGGCCAACCTCTGCCGCTGCCCGCCTGACAGGGTAACTCCTCTTTCGCCAATCACTGTAGCGAACCCCAGGGGCATTTTTTCTATGAACTCAAGAGCATTGGCAACCTCTGCCGCCTTTTTCACCTGGTCCACTGAGATATCAGTGGCACCATAGGCTATGTTGTTGAATACAGTATCGTTGAACAGAACTGTTTCCTGGGTCACAACACCAAGTTGACTTCTCAGCCCTGCGATTGACAGTTTTCTGACATCTGTCCCATCAAACAGCACCCGCCCGTGATCGGGATCATAAAACCTTGGAATCATGTCTGCCAGAGTACTCTTCCCACCTCCACTGGGGCCCACAAGAGCCACTATTTCACCGGTGCTTATCTCCAGATTGATGTTTTTCAATACCGGATTCTTCGGATCGTATCCGAAGGATACATTTTCAAATCGGATAGATCTTGTCAGCTTTTCCGGAACGATAGCAGAGCGATGTTCAATTATAGCGGGAGGTGTGTCAATAATTCCGAAAACTCTTTCGCCTGCGGCAAGCCCCGCCTGTATGGAAGCATAAGTTTTGCTGATACCCTTGGCCGGATTCATCATGCTCAGCGCTGCCGCAAGAAAAACCATGAATTTCCCCGGAGACATTCCAGTGCCATCGATAACTGCATTTCCCCCGTACCAGAGGATAACGCCCGCGGCAACGGCACCCAGAAATTCTGTCATGGGTCCGGAAAGAGCTTTCATCCGACGAAGAGAAATCTCGTATTTTCTGTGGGCATTAACGCTTTTAAGAAATCTTTTCTTTTCGAAGTCTTCCATGGCAAATGCTTTTACCACCCGCACACCTGTAATGGTTTCAGTGAGAAAACTGGCGAAATCGGCCATTTTTTCCTGAGAGCGGTGGCTCTTCCTGCGAAGGCTCTTGCCAAGAAGCAGAATGAGGGCCATGCTTGGCGGAAGTACCGCAATGGTTACCAGAGTCAGTTTCCATGACACCCACATGGTAATGGAAAAGTAGACACCCAAAAGGAAAAATTGTCGAACCAGCGTAATAAGAGACTGGGTAACTGTTCTCTTTATTCTGACAACATCTGCTGTGATACGGGTGGTCAGCTCCCCTGAACGGCTTCTGGCAAAGTAGCCGAGATCAAGCTTGAGAAGATGCGAGTACACCTTTACCCTCAGATCCCGCAGCATTCCCTCCTCCACAGAGGCAATAAAAAATGTCTGAAGAAAGAAAGCCATGTTCTTGATGAGTATAAGAGAAATAATTGTTATAATTACCGCAAGAAGTGCCTGGGACGGAGATGATATGTGTATTCCTTCAAGGAATGCTCCCGGCAGAGCCTTTGCGTTTTCCAGGATTGAAGAGCTGTCGCCGCTGAAAAAGGAGCTCTTGAATTCTTCCAGCCGGGGTATAAAAGTCTGCGACATAGCCTGTTCAAGGCTGAGACTGGATTCGGTATCTTCCCCGGCTCCAAGTACATCATCAAATACGGGAAGCAGCATGGCAAGAGTAGCCCCGCTTGATGCAGCAAATATCAGGGCGAACAGAAGCGCAAGCGCTACCCGTCCTTTGTAGGGCCCGGCCATGGCAAGTGTTCTGAGGAAAATGTTATTCTTCATAGTGCCTATTCTGCTGAATGAGATGCCATCTGGTCAACCTTGGAACAAATCATGCATCAGTGAGTAAATATGATTAGATTTACTGAAATCATGGAGGAAGCATGTTAAGGACAAATGTCTTGAAGAAAAAAGATGAAAAGGATCCACGGTCAGACTCCCAGTTGATGATTGATCTCTGTGGCGGAGACGAAGATGCTTTCACCCACGTGGTTAAAAGATTCAAGCGACCTCTTTTCTCACATCTTATTCGCATGCTGGGTAACGAGGAAGATGCCGAAGAACAACTCCAGATGACTTTCTGCCGGGTCTACCGGTACAGACATAATTACGACCCTGAGCGCCCACTGATAACCTGGGTATACACCATTGCCAGCAATCTGGCCAAGAAGGAGTGGAGACGACGTTCGCGCTGGTCGATGGTCTCTCTTGAAAAGGTGGTTCTCAGCGGCTCGCACAAGATGACACCCCATTACCGCGAAGGCAGAAGAGAGCTGGGAGCCAGTATCGAGGAAGCAGTCAACGAACTGCCGGAACACTACCGTGAACCTTTTATGCTTCGGGAAAAGCAGGGACTGTCTTACGAGGAAATTTCCGAAGTGCTTGGAATAAAGATCGGAACTGTTAAATCTCGAATTAACAGAGCCCGTTCCAGCCTTCGCAACTCCCTTGAAGATGTATGGGAGATGTGGAAATGAAATGTAATGAAGCACTTTTTTTGATGGACTCACTTCTTGACGGTGAAGCCACCCCTGAAGAGGAACAAATGTTGCGGTTTCATATTAACGGATGTCCTTCATGCCGGAAAACCATGCTGCTTAACAGATCAATAGGCGAGAATATGAAAAATCTTGAAGAACCGGATCCGCCTGCCGATCTGATGGATATGGTTCTCCAGAGACTGGCTTCCGGAGATTATGATAAGTCTCCCATGGCAGACAGCAATCGTTTCAAGCTGCCGGCCTGGCGTATCGCGGCAGCTATTCCCTTTGCCGCTGCACTGGTTTTAATTCTACAGAACTTCACCGGTGAAAATCCATCTGACTATGGAAACAACACCATTGAAACCGCCACTCTTGAGGAAACTGTCACACAATATGCTCCTGCACCCGTTGTGGCGTACTCCAGACCCTCTTCTGTTTCAACGTTTTAAGGGACTGTCATGTTCAGCGTCATCATAACCATGCTTCTTTCATCCGGGCTCTTGCCGTCTATTATGAATTCACCGGCAGTCTCTGTTGGAAGACTTGCTGAAGGAAACAGGTTTGTGGAAATATGCAGCGGTGTTGCAGTATCTCCGGGGCATGCTGTTACTCTTTTTGCCTTCTCTGAAGGTGCTGATATTTTTATAAATGAAAACGGTTCCAGACTCTATCCCGATTCTGTGGTGAACTTCAGGGACATGGGGCTTTCAATGCTGATCTTCCACGATGATGTTTTCGCCTCCTTTGAACAACCGAGAAATACATCTCCTGCCAATGGAGCTGCACTGATGATTGTTGCGGATCATCCCACAGGGCTCTCAGTAATCCGGACATTTCCCATGGAACAGCTTTCCGACGGGGCTCTTCTTCTTGCCTCCCATCCTGAATCCGAACTGATGGGTGCTCCTGTGTTTGATGCATATGACAGACTTTCAGGAATAGTTACCGGCTCATTTGACCCTGGAGACGGCAGAGGTGAGCTCATAGCCCTGATTCCCTGCAATCTTTGGTATTTCTGGGTTGAAACTCTTCTTTCCGATGCAGGCATGCACACCCCGCTTTTTGGAATAACTGCTATGCCGGCAACCTCGGGTCTCTCTGCTGTTCAGGGAATTCTTCTACTTGATGTTGAGGTGAATTCGCCTGCAGACAATTGCGGATTGGAAGAAGGAGACATCATTACAGAGATAGACGGAGAGAGAGTTTACCATCCTGAAGCACTCAAAGTGATGATACAGAACTCCCGAAACGAGCTGAATCTGCTGGTACAGAGAAATTCAGAAATCACTGAAATTGTAATTCCATCACTTCAGCAGTAGCGTTACAGTATTCCCGACGGTTACAAGAGCTGTCTCACAATCGGTCGAGAGAACAACAAACGGGTCGTTTCCGAACTCTTTCGTTCTCCAGGCAATTTCACCGTTTGCCAGACACACCTGAATCCCCATAGACGGGCATACTGCGTAAATACAGGTCACTTCACTGTCTGATGCTGCTGATACTGGTGTTTCCGGAAAAGTGAACATGATCTGAATCACCAGATCGGAAGGAGAGCAAACGGCCACTTCGTTCCATGCATCAGTGGAGAAAATCAGATTGCCCTGTCCGGCCCCAGCCATGAAAATAAGAGAACCATTCATCTTCTCTGCAGCTATTTCTGAGAACGACGGGATAGAAAGAGAGATCATTCTTCCATCCGAGTATCCTGTGGTAACTATTCCGGGGAATCCCTGAATGCACGTCACTCCGGTATTTTCAGGAGTGTAGTTTCCAAGAAGAGTGAGGTCTGTTCCGCTGTAAAGCACGAGTGAACCGTCTTCCAGGAGAACAACAGGATCATTGCCGCATACAGTTACAGCAACCCCCGCCCCCGTTAACTCACAGGAAGCTGTAACACTGAAACCATCAATACAGACAAGCTGGTTGGCACAGACCACAAAAGCCTTCGAGTCGGGGCCGGAAGCAAGAGCTGTAATTATCCCGTTTACTGCTGTTTTTCCATGTATTCTGCCGTGGCGAAGTTCCATGTGATACAAAGTATCCCCCAAAGCCACAAGCCCGTAGTTCCCCTTGCCGGAGAACACAGGTGGCACATCAACAGAGGAATGAAAAGGGGTTACTGCCTCCTTGTATACGGGAAAAGAGAATGCATCCTCTGCTCCCAGCACACACGCAGTGAGTGTGAGTGGAAGCAGAGAGAGAAGCAGAATAAATTCTGTTTTAGCGGACAACAGCCATTTTTCTGGTGATTGTGGTATCCGCTGTCTGCATGATTACAAAGTAAACGCCAGGAACCAGTTCTGAAGCATCAAGTGTTTTTAATCCGGCACCCGCCTGTAACTGACCATCCTGAACTGTGCTGACTACTCTGCCTGCAATGTCCAGAACGCTGATATTCACATGAGCGCTTACCGGGGTTGTAAAGGAGATGTTTGCCGTTCCACTAACGGGGCTGGGTGTTACAGGGAAGAGCTCTGCTGTAAATGACTCGCCGGATTCAATACCTTCAGAGATCATATCAATGGTTCCCGTAACGGAGGCGTAATTGTGCAATCTTGCTCCGTAATAAAGATCCTTACCCTCGAGTGCAGTGAAATTCAGCCAGACTTCACCTGAGCCGTTTGTAATCTGCTGCTCGTAGAAAGATTCTGTATAGGATGAATGATTGCCGACACCATCTGTAATTGTAACAACAACTCCTTCCACGGGAGAGCCGCCGGATGTTATGGTGATGTGAAGAGTATTGGAACCGGTATTCAGAGTTGTCGGCACATCAAAATCCAAAGCGAAAGGGGCACCGCTTAGATCACTGTTGGGAATATCCATGGATGGGTCGCCAAACCAATGGTACATTCTTGAGTTACTGACTCCTCCTCCACCATGTGTCTGGATGATGTCAGTCTGAGTTGCGGTAAACATCTCACCGGCACAGGTATTCCCCTCGTCAAAGATTTCCCAGAAAAGCACCCTCTGCATTCTGTTGTTCACTATGGTTAATGACGGGGCACTTGCACCGAGGTTACCGCTGGCTCCTACTCCTCCGGGAGCATCCAGCCAGGTTTCGCTCAGGCAGTTGTAAGTCATCTTGTGGTTGCCATTGTTGCAGCACACATTAAACACAAGTGGAAAATAGGTGTTCGTAAGAGCATAGACATTGCCTGCACTCCAGTTGCCCTGCCATTGCCAGGTAGTGTTTGACCCGTGCCCTCTGTAGTTAACAATTCCAACACCGTTATTAATGGCTGTTGAAACATCACCAGGAGTTCCGCCTTCAGGTGGGTAAACAGTCTCAAAAACGATATCAGCCAGAGCATAATCCCAGGTTCTGACAGATTCGCTGTTTGCTGTGTACTTGCCCGGGTATTGCTCTTGATGGGCGGCAAGAATGACACTTGCCGGAAGTGAAGGCTGACCTTCCACACCCTGGTATGTGATGTAGGACATGGTCTTTACTGTCTGATTTTCAAGCTGGTTGAAGTTACCGGAAAATCTGCCCACAGCTAAATCCGGATAGTTGTCGGAACTCATTAACTCGTAGTAATAATCTCCTACAAAAGCACCATAGTCCTTCGACTCAAGCTGCGCATGAGTTGCTGGAATCAAGGCGAATCTGGTTATACCTTCCTGATATGCATCGCTGATGAGACCTTTTATAGAATAGCTGTTAGTACCGGATTCCACCTCTATAACGTGCACATGGTGCCCGAGGGAATTTACCATTGCCAGAAGTGGAGTGATCGATTCCAGATTCTCCGGTGGAACCACGCAGATGTAAACATTATCGTCCATAGATACTGGAGAGGAATCAACTACAACATTAAGAGCATCATAGTTTACAATTCTTGAGCGATGCATATTGGCTACCTCTGGCCTCACAGAGACCTGATAACCTCTGTCTCCGTGAAAATCTATCCTGGCAGTCATAGAGGATGCAACCTTGAATTCACAGGTGGAAGCATTCCAGGTAAAGGGGTTCATCTGGAGAACAACTGTGTTCACTCCAGCCCAGTTACCCTGCTGAAAAAGGTTGACAGTGTTCAACGGATACACACCATGAAGATCAGTGGAAATATCTACAAAAAAGAATGGTTCTATGTCATTGTCGGTGCGAAGAGGCTGAACAGGATATGGAGTACCGGTTCCCGCAGAAACCCAGTCTGCATTCACAAGGGAAACGGAAGGGGTAGCTCCTGCTGGAATACCTACAACAACAGATATCATAGGAAGCTCAGGATTGCCTACGGGGGTATCCATGTTCCAGCCGTGTTCAGCAACATTCAGGCGGGAATACGAGGAAAATTGCTCCAGGTTGTAACCTGAGAGATCCAGTTGAATAACTGCATGGTCTCCGTCCGCCTCGACCACTGTTACCTCGGGAGCGGTAGAATAGCCTCCTCCGAGAGAAACCCAGGACCCTAATATTGAAAGAAACAGAACCATTACCATTTGTGCTACCTCCAGATAAAGTATTGAAATCGACGATACAACTAACATAACAACTAGAGATCAGATGTGTTCCCGTTACCCTGCCCGGGAAAATACAATGCAGATCTTTGTACAATAACCACTCTCGTACTCTCACACTCTTGCTCGGTTACTGAATTACCCATCAGCATTTTCATCATGCTGCATCAGTTTATGTTTTCTGCGGTGCAAATGCCCTTTTTACCCGAGTCAGGAACATTTTTCTTCTGATTGGCTTTCTTATGTAATCCAGTGCACCGAGTTCATATCCTCTTTCTTCCTTGTCCATGCTGTCATTACCTGTTAGAAAGATCAGAGGTGTATCCATATTTTTGCTTTTAAGTGCCTGGAGCATTGTAAATCCATCCAGCCCCGGCATCTCTATGTCGGACAGTATCAGGTCGTAGTTGCTGGTTCTGAGCGTAACAATGGCTTCCACTCCATCTGTGGCCTGGTCAACATCATACCCGGCAGTTTCCAGAAGGATTGAAGCAAGTTTTCTGAAATCTTCATCGTCATCAACAAGAAGAATCTTCTTCTTTCTTTCAGAATCCTCTCCCGATTCTCCGGTATCAAGTTCGATATCCGTTCGCCCGGTCAGTCTCAACTCTTCAAGCAGAACATGCCTGTAGACATCATCAAGCGCAAGAAGCCCCATCCTTACCTTCATTATTGCATGATCACTGAGTAGAAAAACCCCTGTTCTCTGCTGAAGCTCTCTCCTCATTGCTGGAACTGATTCTGCTTTTTTAATAATTTCAGTAACATCGGGATTAAACCTCATCAGCTCATATACACCCTGTCTGCCTGCATATCCGGTAAAATTGCATTGGGGACATCCTTCAGGGTGAGGCAGCACATCGGGAATGTCATCAGTAAACGGAAGGAGTTTCTTTCTCTCTTCAGAAGTAACAGGCTTCATCCTTCTGCATTTCTGACAGAGACTCTTCAAAAGTCTCTGTGCCAGAAGACAGAGCAGATTGTCTGCTGAATCCTCTTTTGATATTCCCAGCCGTGAGAGTCGAAATAGAGCTGTGGCGGTATTTGAACTGTGCAGTGTTGCCATCGTAAGGTGTCCTGTGCTGGCAAGGTCAAGACAGGTTTTTGCACTGAAAGCATCTCTGATTTCACCCAGATAAACAATGTCCGGGTCCTGACGAACTGCTGATTTCAGCAGTGCTTCAAATGTAACACCGGCCTTCTCGTTAACCTGCTGCTGATTTGCATAGGGAATTCTGTACTCAACCGGATCCTCTATGGTCATAAGACTTCTGCTTCTGATGTCCAGGTGCGATATCATACTGTACAGAGTTGTTGTTTTTCCACTTCCTGTAGGCCCTACAACGATAATGGCTCCACTGGTCTGACTGGAAACCTCATACAGATCTCTGGATTGTTCTTCTGTCATACCAAGCTCGGTGAGTTCACGAGGCTTTGCATAGAGATCAAGCATTCGCACAATAAGGCTTTCGCCCTGGGGAGTGGAGGTTGTAGCAAAACGCATTTTGAAGGATTTTCCGCCGATTTTTGCTTCAGCCATACCGTCCTGGGGCTTTCTTCTTTCGGCAATATCCATTCCACCAAGAACCTTGAAGCGGCTGATAAGAACAGCGCCTGTCCTCCTTTTCAGCGTGAACATATCCTTCATGTCGCCATCAACGCGGAACCTGACAAGAACCTTATCCGGTTTAGGTTCAATGTGAATATCACTGGCCCCTTCGGCAACCGCTGAGAATAAAATACTGTCAGAGATGTACCTGATGGGAAATTTTCTTATATCATCTTCAGATGGTTTTTCCATAATTTCAATAGAACCACTGAAATCGGCAATGTCATCTTCCACTGCGTTTTTGTCGTTCTCCTCTTCCCCGATGTCGGCAAAGGCTGAATCCGAACTATAGGATTCATCCTTGCGTAAAAGAGCATCAATACAATCCGGGCAGGTTATCCCAAGTAGTGGTGTTCTTCCGGCGAGAGATTCCAGCATTTCAATCAGTTGAGGCTCGTAGGGATTTGAGACAACAAAGCGGAGCTCATCCTTTTCCCTGAGAGCAAGAACTCTGTGTGCCCTTGAAAAAGCAGCCGGCAGCATATCACTCTCCACCGATTCAGGATCGATATACGGGTAGTTGGGGAGATGAAGATACGATGAAAGAAGTTTTGCTGTTTCAATACTGTCAAGACCAATATCCAGGGTTCTTTGATATACATCTCTGGGCTGGGACAAGCTTAAAGTAACTGTATCCTCCCGTGACAAATTGGAATTTTCTTCCAGGAACTCTATGAACCCCTGAAAATTCTGTAGTCTCGCAGAGGGGGCGGGACTGTCCAGTCTGCCCCAGTTCTCTGCCCTTTCAAGAACTTTCTTCACCTTGGCTCGAAGTGTTTTTCTGTTAAGTTCCGATTTGGGCACAAAGTCAGCTACACCCGCATTCAGGGCATCCCGTCTGGTTTCATCATCAGCTCTGCTGGTGATCATGATAATCGGAATCCTGGAGAAAACTCTGTCAGACTGAAGCTTAGCGCAGAATTCAAGCCCGTTCATTCCAGGCATAAGAAGATCAAGAAGAATAACACTGACAGCACTGCTCTGCAGTACTCTCATTGCGCTGGCGGCACCTCCGGCAGTCTGAGTGGTGTAACCTGCTTTGCCCAGAATATGAGAAAGCAGCAGCCTGGTATCCTCATCATCATCGATAATGAGTATTATTTTATTCTTCATCGACATATTCTATGCGGACAGTGTCAAGGTAAATCTTAAGTTCATCAATCCCCGAAAGAATATCAGCACTTTCCTGAGATTTGGCTGCGATCTCCATGGCAGCTCCCAACTGTGTTATTCTATCAAAACCATAACCGCCTCCAGAGCCCTTCATGCTGTGTGCAAGCCTCTGGGCCTCGGCGTAATCACCATTGTGCACAAGCTCTTTGATCTTAACCACATCTCTCTGTCTGTTTTCTAAATATCCGGGAATCAGCGGTTCAAGATCCTCAGAGATAAAAGCTATCGGTCCCTGATCTTTGTCATCTGTGAATTCTTTTGCGTTCTCTAACGGCTCAAGCTCCTCAATCGTGATTTTCCGCCGATCAACCGCCAGTACCGGAACACCCTCACGTGGACCCATGATCTTCAATAATTCATCAAGCTTTTCCACCAGATTCCTCTTTCTCACAGGCTTTGAAATATGGATATCACAACCGGCATCAAGACACTTCTTTACCTCCTCCCGGAGTGCATGGGCGGTAAGAGCAACAATAGGAATATGTTCACTCATGGAAATGGATTCGTGAGCCCTTATGGATCTTGTTGCCTCATATCCATCCATCACAGGCATCTGCATATCCATCAATATGAGATCAAATTTCTCCTGAAGATAGTGATCAAGTGCTTCCTGTCCGTTCTCTGCAACGGTAATCTTCCAGGGAAAAGCCTCTGTGTACTTCATAATAAGAAATCTGTTGTCCGGTGAATCTTCAGCCAGCAGAACTGAAAGACGCATTTTCTCAATACTGGTTCTCCTTTGTACAGAGATACTATCAACTTCATCCGGAAGAACTGCACCTGAAAGGAGACTGAGTATCTGATTGATGAGATATTCTCTGCGTACCGGTTTAAATACGAAACGATCAATTCCTGATAATCTGCATTTCTCGATTTGAGAATTACTGTCATTGCATGTGAGCATCATTATTACACTGTCAGTACTGACAGAATCACGTTGCATGTTATCCACGGTCTCATACCCACCCATTTCAGGCATCATATAGTCGAGAAGAATCACATCGTACTTTGTATCTCTGACCATTCCAAGCGCCTGGATGCCGCTACAAGCCAGGTCAACACACGCTCCCCAGTTTTCCAGAAACTCTTTAAGGATAGTTCTGTTACCTTTGTTGTCATCCACAACAAGAATGCGTTTACCGGAAAGAGCCGGAGGGTGAGGTTTATCAGCTAAATCCAATGAATGAGTCTCCGGCAGTTTGCAGAAAAATGTAAATGAGCTTCCCGAGCCAACTTCACTCTCAACAGAAATTTCGCCACCCATGAGTTCAACAAGTTTTGTACATATCGCAAGCCCCAGCCCGGTACCCCCGTATCTTCTTGTGTGTGTTGAATCGGCTTGTGTAAAACTCATGAATATTGCTTCCAGCTTACCTTCAGGAATGCCAATGCCGGTATCGGTAACAGAAAAACTGATTTCGTCTTCACCAAGGGCCTTTATTTCAACAAATATTTCCCCTTTATCTGTAAACTTGATTGCATTGCCGATCAGGTTGATAATCACCTGCCTTAATCGGGAAGGATCACCCACAACCCATACGGGAGTATCCGGATGTATGCGGCAGTTCAGTTCAAGTTCTTTTTCATGAGCCCTCGGCGCCAGGGTTTCACAGGTCTTCTCAACATCTTCGTGGAGATCAAACGGTATTTTCTCAAGCTCTATCCTTCCTGCCTCAACCTTGGAAATATCAAGAATATCATCAATAAGTTTAAGAAGGTTGTCACTTGCATTCCTGCTTACTCTGAGATAACTCTTCTGGATGGATGTTAAATCCGTTTCCATCATCAAGTCTGTAGTGCCAATAATGGCATTCAGGGGTGTTCTGATCTCATGGCTCATATTGGCCAGAAACTCAGACTTCGTTCTGGTGGCATTCAGAGCGCCCTCTCTCGCCTCAATGAGCTCCAGCTCTATCCCCTTTCTTTCTGATATGTCTCTTAATATTCCAGTTGCCTGCCATCCACCGTTCAGGAAGAAGGACGAAACGGAAAGTTCAACAGGAAATACAGTTCCATTCTTGCGTCTGCCTTCGATTTCAACGACACGGCCAACCATCATGCCTTTACCGGTTTTACTGAACTGGCTGAAACCCATTTCTATCATTTCCCAGTATGCTTCAGGAGCAATCAGCTTGTGAAGCAACTTACCCAGTGTTTCCGATCTGTTGTAGCCAAACATCTGTTCCGCTGAAGAGTTAAAGAAAGTGACACTGCCGTCGGAGTCGGCGATAATCACAGCATCCTGGGCTGATTCAGTAATTGCCCGGAATTTGGTTTCGCTTTCTCTGAGTAATTCCAGAATTGACTCCCGATCGGAGAGATCTGTGTAAACTCCCACTGCACCCTGGTTTTCCCCATCTACAATTATTGGTGCAACCGAGACCGACACTTTTTTTTCTTTACCATTTTTCCCGCGTCTGGTGCACTCAAGACCCCGAATTACCTGTCCGCTGATAACTGCCCCGGAGGGTATTTCGTCTTTTCCAGTACCGGTATTCACAAGATCATCCAGGGGTTGGCCGATTGCTTCCTCGATTGTCCATCCGAAGATATCAACAGCGGCTTTGTTCCAGGCCGTAACTATGCCTTTCTTATCAATGGTGAGTACAGCATCTGGAACACTCTCAACAATTTCACGATAGAACATGTTCTGTCTGAGAACCTCTTTTTTGAGGCTTCTTTCTTCACTACATTCTCTATGCATTTCATTTTCGTCTGCTTTTATACCAGTTTTATTGCTACTATATGTAATTAGCTTGCAAACGACACCATTCTTTTCCGCAAGCTGCGACTCTACTTCAATTCCTGATTCGATGAGCTCTCCAAGTACATTTTCCACCGAATCGCCCAGAATATCTGATGCTTTCTTGTTCAGAGCGCTGCAGATTAATTGATTAACCTTGATGATCCTGTCTTCTTCACCGGTGGCTATTAAAGCACAAACTCCTCTGTCACTGAGAATCTGCAGGAACAATTCATGCAATGACGATCCATCATGCGAATCATTGATTAATTCCGATCTGGACATTGTCTATCCTTTTCCATCTGTATATCCAATAGCCTCCCTGACCATTTTCGAAAGAGAATTGGCACTGAATGGTTTCCGCAGAAATCCCTGGAGCTTGAGGCCGCCGAACCGTTTCCGGATCTCCTCTTCACCATATCCGGTGGTCAGGATAATGCCCAGATCGGGAGCAGATCGCCTCAGTTGCCTTAATGTCTGCATACCATCCAGTCGTGGCATTACAAGATCGAGAATTACGCATTTTATATTATCCCTGTTCTGCTCGTAAACTCCGAGAGCCTCAATACCATCACAGGCCGTAAGCACTTCATAGCCCTCTCGGGAGAGTATTTGTGTTCCGATCCTGCGGATGATCTCCTCATCATCAACAAACAGCACAGCGGAACCTTTGCTGGATCTGCTTTCTTGCGGCGACAGGGCATTGATAATGTTTCGAATCTCTTTTAATGCCTCCGCAAGTTCGGAGGACATCACTCCTGTGGTCTGAGTCGCTACGAACGCGATCCTTCTTTCAGCCCTCTCCAGTTTCCCCCTCAAAACTTCTGTGATCAAAAGTTCTCCTCTCTGTAACCACAACACCACGACTGATTATTAAGAGCTGTAAAAAATAGCGCAAGGGGTCACGAAAACCTGAGGAACGGATTGTTTCTCTTCTCGTACTTCATGGTTGACGACGGCCCGTGGCCGGGAAACACAACAATCCTGTCATCAAAACGCAGTACAATCTGTTCCAAACTGGCTCTCATTTTTTCAGGAGAACTCTGAGGAAGATCAGTTCTTCCAATTGAGCCTGCAAAAAGTGTATCACCGGAGAACAGCAGACCATGACCTTCTATACAGATAGAACCTCTTGAGTGCCCGGGGGTGTGTCTTATACGAAAAGTGAGCATTCCGACATTAACTAGATCTCCATCTTCAAGCAATCTGTCCGGTGGAGGAGGCTGCTGAATTCTGAAGCCCAGCTCCCCTGCATGAATTGCCGCGGAAGCCATTATCTCGGCATCTGCTGAATGTATCATTGTCTCCGGGGCGAAACGCCGGATAAGACCTGCTGCCCCTCCAACATGATCAAAGTGACCATGGGTATAGATAATTGAGTCTACTCCGGTAAGACCTGCTTCTATCAATGTGTGGTCATCGCCTGGATCAATAACAAGTACTGCGCCTGTTTCCGGACATTTCACTACATAACAGTTTGTCTGAATCACACCTACTACGATTGTGTTCACAAGTGGCTTAATCAAGGATGGCCTCCAGTTCCTGAATTCTAAACCTGATATCGGATGTTCCGGCAGTATCCAGAACACCTTCCATAAACAATTGATAGTTTTCCAGTGCTTCAGGCAGGTCTCCATACAGGTAAAGACATTCAGCAAGCCCCAGCCTGCTCGGAAGATCGCCGGGATTGTTATTCAGAAGTGCTTCCAGCACTGAAACAGCTTCTTCCTGTCTGCCCTGGGATGAGTAGGAGAGAGCAAGAATATTCAGAGCCTCCGGATCCGAAGGAACAGCAGCAAGAACAGACAGAATCCTTTCTTCAGCCTCAGTGTGTCTACCGAGAATTCCCAATGTTCTGGCAGTTTCAATTTGTGGCTGCATAAAACCTGGATCTGCTGCGATGGAGCTCTGAAAAAACATCAAAGCCTCCTCTGGATCTCCGGCCATCAACGTAATTCTGCCGCAGTTGTACAGAACAGAGGCATTCTGAGGTTCGCGCCTCAAAGCAGTGTTGAAACACATGGCTGCATCCTCAAAGCAGCCGCTCTCCATCAAAGCCATTCCGTAGTTATTGAAGGCGATGCCATCATCCGGTGTAAGCTGAATGGACAGCTGGCCGGTATGAAGAGCCTCTGACAGCCTGCCTGCGCCAAGAAGGGCCCCTGTGATATCTGTAAGAACATCAACCCTTGCAGAATCAATCTCAATGACTTGCCGGTAAGCTGTTATGGCATCATCGTACAGCCCAAGATCAAGGTTGACAGTACCAAGGTTTCTCCAGACATTGGGATTTTCAGGGTCTAGAACGGTAACTCTGACAAGTAAGTCTCGACAGCAAACAAGATCGCCGTTACTGTATGCTTCACCGGCCGCAGAGAAGAGAGCTGAAGGATCCGGCAGGGCTTCCTGATCACCTGTACAGGAGAAGAGAACAGTGCACGACAGGATAATCAGAAGTATATTGAGAGATGAAACATGTAACTTCAGGAGGTCTTTCTTGTTTGCAGTCATTCTTTTCATTCTTTCCAATCCGCTGGAAGGTTATACCGCTGATCCATACACAATTTTCGCACTTTCAGATTCTGTGCTCTCAAGCATTGATACCGTTGAATACAGTTTCACTTTCAGCGGTACAGGGGCACTCTCAAACATAATACCTGCTGTGGAGGGAATGACATCTCTCCGTTTCCCTGAGGGAATGCATCACCCGCTTATGTTTCACAGATTTGAAAACATGATTCGGAAAGGATCAATCCGGAATCTTGAAATTCCATCATCTTTTCTTGCTTCCGAGGATAGTGTTTTCTTCGTTGACCATCAAAAATCTTTGATATACAGTGCTGAATACGGTAGAACTGCTCATAGTATGTTTGATTTCCCACCTGCTTCAGTAATGATGGAATATGTAGTTTCCATCCCCTTTGCTGATGAAATACTTGCTGACTCAATCTCTGTGCTTTTCCCGGTTGAATTGAACGGTATTCCGTGTCATGTTTTTCATGTTTTTTATGATGACAGTGAGGGAAATGAAGGAAATGAAGCCGTATGGTTTATCGGCATTGAAGATCTGCTTCCAAGAGCTGTTGAGAGAATAGGTTATTACGGTTCTGCGTCGGCTCCCGGAGGGCAGCTTCTGGAGATTGCGAACATTAAATTCGACCTTGAGTGCCAGGTACCGGCTTCACCACCGGTTCCCGACAGCTATACAGCTGTTCCATGGCTATCCCTGCTGGAACCTTCTTCCTGTGCACCAGCATTTTTCCTGGCAGACAAAGACGGTTTTGCCAGAAGATCTACGGATTATGGTGACAGAATTCTTCTGCTCTGCTTTTTTTCTTCCTGGAACCCTTCCTCCCTGTCAGCCCTTGGGCTGTTGAAATCCATAACTGATGAGTATCCTGATTTCATCCAGGCTGTTGGAATCTCAATCTTCGAGACCACTGATCCACGGTTCAGGTTGAACTCTCTCGGCATTGACTTCCCCATACTCGTGTTTGGTGAAGATGCTGCTCATGATTACAATGTACATTCTGTTCCTGCAGTATTTATGGTTTCAAAAGATGGAGAAATCCTCTTCTCTTCCATGAATATCACAGACGATGCTGAATTGGAAATCAGAAAACTGATTGAGGGAAGTATATAGAAACAGGGAGTCCGAAAACTCCCTGCTTCTTTATAAAATGGTACCGGAGGCGGGACTTGAACCCGCACAGGCTATTGCCCACTAGGTCCTTAACCTAGCGTGTCTGCCAATTCCACCACCCCGGCACTCTTCATTTCTAAAATATCGCCAATAGAAATGAGGCTGCCATAAACAGTACAGCAAGAACTGTTGTAGCCTTGCTGAGAAGACTGGCGGCACCCCTGTTACCAAAAGAAGCTGTAAGTGCTCCACCGCCCCCGAAGGCGCCTGAAAGGCCATCACCTTTGGACTTCTGAAGCAGAACAACTGCTATGAGAAGAACACAAATCACTGAATGCAAAAACGTAAGAACCGTTGTCATTTAATTTACTCCTTCATTTCGAAGCCGATATATACAACAAGCGACATGATCTGGCAAGCCTTTTCTCAAGCTATTTATTATCAAAGAGATAGAGTACATCTTCAATGCACAGTTTCTTCCCGGGGCACTCTGTGGATGATCCATCAACCAGCCTGTGCAGTGTAACAGAGTCTCTGCTTATTGAATACTCACCGGAAAGCTTATGCAGAAGAAGACCAAGTGATCTCATCTGGGCAGCGGTGGGGAAAGAATTATTAAAGTTGCCCACAAGACATATGCCAATGGAATCTTCATTGCCACCCTTTGCATGAGCACCCCTGAATGGAAGCTTTCTGCCCTTTTCAATCTCCCCGTCTCTGCTGAGGGAGCCATTGCCTATCACATAGTGATACCCTATATCATTCCATTTATTAACAACACGATGCAGCACACGAAAAAAGGCGGCACTGCCTGTTTCAGTGGCAGAGTGATGAATAACGATTCTCTTTACAGTTCTCATCCTCGGGCTTCCCGGGTCATCGAGAGGAAGTGCTTTTTTTACCGCTTCTTCTTCAGTGATTTCAGATTTTCCGCAGTCATAACCGAGCAGATGTAGCCAATTGAGATATTTCACTTATATTCTTCTTCCGTCTTCTTCCGGCCGCGCGAAAAAAATTATTGTTTTGACCTGTGTTTATTTATGGAGGTAATATTATGTCCGATCGTAATGCCGGTACAAGGGTGGGAATTTATGTTGACGTTTCGAACCTCACCATGAATGGTGGATACGGTATGCGCTACGAAGTGCTTAGAGAATTCGCATGTCGCAATGGAGCCCGTCCGGTTCGTCTTAACGCCTATGTAAGCTTTGACGAAGTACGGGCCAGAACAGATTTTGACTATCGTGACAAACAGAGAAGGTTCCACAGTGCCCTCCGGGACATGGGTTTCAAAGTAATAAGGAAAATAGTCAAGTGGTACACCGATGAGACAGGAGCCAGGTTCGGCAAAGCCAATGCTGATCTTGACCTTGCGGTTGATGCACTTCTTCAGTCAGACAAACTTGACAAAGTACTTATTGCCACAGGAGACGGTGATTTTGTCAGAGTGATCAGCACCATACAGAATAAAGGTTGCAGGGTGGAAGTACTCGGCTTTGATAATGTATCCCGGGAGCTCCGTGATGAAGCTGATCTGTACATCTCAGGGTATCTTGTGCCCAATCTGTTACCGTTCAAGGGGCTGGATGACTACTCCAGGTGGGGTACCAAAGGCTCTTTCGTCAGGGGAGTATGTGTGAGTCATGAAAAAGGTTTCGGTTTTTTCAGATTCATAAACACTTTCCAGGGCGATTTGTGGCTGATTGACAACAGAGATCCCGAGTCACCCTATTCCAACATATTCTTCCACGATTCAAATCTTCCCGCCAGTGTAGACTATTACAAGCTGCCTGACAGGGATCTGGTCTTTGAGTTTGAAATTACCGACGGAACAGATCCTGGAAAAACACAGGCAATTAACATCGGAAGCTTGAGAGCTCTCACCTGATGCCCGATCAGAGCTGCAGGAAACATCAGTGCCATAAAGTACTTCAGATTAGAACATCATTGTGTTTTCTGCAGTGTAACCGTAAAGGTAGAGCCAACATCAGGGGTACTCTCAACTGTAACTCCGCCGTTGTAAAGAGATGCTATTTTTCTCATTATGGAAAGGCCAAGACCGCTGCCCAGAATGTTCCTTGTTTTTGAATTCTTGATCCTTACAAACTCCCCGAACAGTTTCTCAACTTCTTTTTCAGACATTCCTATTCCTGTATCGGTAACAGCGATACGAATCTGATCAGGCTCATCCACAACTTTTATCGTAACACTGCCGTTGTCCCGGTTGTACTTCACAGCGTTGGAGATAAGATTGTTGAATATGATCTCCAGTTCCCCGCTGTCAGCAACCATGACTATCTCATCTGTACTGGATTCAAGTGTAATGAGTATTCCGCGCCTGTCCGCTTCAGGTTTCATCGTTTCCAAACTGTTCCGAATACACTCAAGAACATCAAGATCGTTGAGTTCCCTCTTCTTCTGCCCGGATTCAAGCCTTGTGAGATCAAGCAGGTCGTATATAAGTTTCCTCATTCCGCTCAGCCTTACTAGGCTTCTTTTAACGACTCTGTCGTGGACGGCAGGATCATCCATTCCAATACCATCACGAAGCAGGTAGAGGTAACCTTCTATGGCTCCCAGTGGAGCCTTCAGCTCGTGTGCAAGTACACTGATAAACTGAAATCTTACCCTTCTCTTTTCCCGTTCAAGCTCGCGTGCCTGACGGAGAGTAACCAGGTGTGCAGCTGCCTGCCTTACTGAAACCTTCAACTCGGCAGGTGTGAATGGTTTGGGTAAGAAGTCATACGCTCCCTGCTTTGTGGCAGTAATAGCTGTCTCAATTGAAGCATATGCCGTAATCATAATAGCCATCAGATCCAGCTCATTTTCATTGATCCAGCGGAGAACATCTATGCCTGACATTCCATCCATCTTGTTATCAAGCAACACGATGTCAGGAGAGGATTCTTTCATGAGAGCAATCGCTTCCTCGCCGGAACCAGCTTCAGTTACACTGAACTTTACAGTCTCGCCGGTATCCTCAGTCTCCATTGAGAAATGCCTGAGAGAGCGCTTCACCCCCAGCCGCATCCCATCCTCATCATCAACAATAAGCAGAGAAAGTACTTTTTCTTCAGCCATTCTACCGGCTCTCAATCTTCTTCAGTTCTTCCTCGATCTGTTCAAACCTCACAGGTTTCGAAAGAATGGCATCGGCATTTATCCATCCGGAGGAATCGTCTTCACCGGGGAATTCAATGCCTGTTTCACCGGTAACATTTGTCACCATGATCACAATGCAAGCTGGAAACCTCTTCTTGAGACGGTATGCAAGCACGAATCCATCATCATCATTTTCCATCATAAGATCAATAACGGCAATGTCCGGCGTGTACGAATCAAATATCGCTTCGGCTTCCCCTCTTCCGGGTGCAGTAACGACCTCATACCCCCGGGAAGAAAACATCATCTCAGTTTGAGAAAGGAAATCCGGGTCATCGTCTACAACAAGAACTTTCTTCACTTCAATCATCAGAGATCTCCTTTATCAGTTGGATGGTCCTCTTCTGGGAAGAGTCACTGTAAAACTGGTTCCCGTGGGGCCCGCATGAGAATCCGTATTGGTATTTACCGTTATCTGCCCCCTGTGCATCTTCACAATGCCATATGTTACAGCAAGGCCCAGCCCCGTGCCTTCTCCCCTGCCTTTTGTAGTGAAGAAGGGCTCAAATATCTTTTTCAGATTCTCTCTGGGAATCCCGGTTCCGGTGTCGCTTACCGATATCGTAACCATCTCGGCGTCGCCACCTGTTTTCACAGTGAGCCTGCCGGAATTTCCCATAGCCTGAAATGCATTTGTTGTCAGATTTGTAAGAACTTGCGCCATCTGATCCTCGTCCAGCTCTGCACAGGGTTCTATATCTTCACTGATGAAAAGCAGTTCAATACCATCAGGACGTTTAATCACACTGATTACCTTGCGGATCAGTTCCGGAACATTTATCAAAGTTCTGCTGACTTTGTTCTGTCTTGCAAAATCAAGAAGACCGGCAACTATCTTCCTGCATCTGTCGGCGTGGACTGTGATTGTCTTAAGATCCTCCCTCAACTCTTTATTGTCCGGATTCTCTTCCAGCAGAGTATGAGCGTACATCAGAACAACGCCCAGCGGATTGTTAACCTCGTGAGCAATTCCCGCAGCGAGCTGGCCCATGTCCGCCATTTTCTCAGCGTGCTTCAGTGCCACCCGTGTGCCTGCCAGCTCATCGTGAGTCAAAGCCAGTTCCTCTACAGTGTTTTTCAACTGATCAATAGAGTATGGAAGGCACATCTCGCTTTCCGCAAGGCCTTTGTAGATAGCGATCGCATGGTTTCTGCATGTCTCATAGCCGCAGGCGCCGCAGTTCAATTCATCCTCTATGGTGAACTTGCCCATTCTCTCCATTATCCTGTTGACCTCGATCTCACTGGGCACTTTCAACCTCTTGTCCGAGGGAGTGAATTTCCTTTCAATATCTATATCGGCACATCTTTCCGAAGCGATATTCCAGGCATTGAAATTCACCTTGTCCAGACTTTCTCTGGCATATCTGCTTATTTTTGCTCTTCGTCTGAAAATAGGTGCTTTGCTTGTCATGCCGGGACCCATTATACACCCCTGACAACACAGAACTTCCAGAAGTCTGGCCTCCATATCACCGGATGCGAATTCCGTGAGAGCTTCCACAAAGTTGTTCCTGCCGTCTGCGGTAACAATTTCTCCTGAAACAAGATCCTCATGCATGTCTGCCGCCTGAAGCATTCCTCTGTTGATGGGGAAAAGTGTCCCCAGGCCGGGAGTGGGCGGATTGAAACCGCTCTCCTCCACTTTCTCCGGATCAATGCTGTAGATTGCCAGCAGGCTTCTCATTTCAGCAAAAGTGAGTGAGGCTGTAACATTCAGGGCAGTTTCCTCCTCGGCCTCTCCTTTTTTCGCAATACACGGACCGATGAAAACTATCTCCGTTTCCTCCCCGTAAAGCTTCTTCACAACGTTGGCTTCCGCAACCATGGGTGAGGCTATTGGAGCAAGGTGAGGAACCAGTTCGGGAATGTATTTTTCAACATAGCTCACCACCGCCGGGCAGGTAACTCCAATAAATCTTTTCTCCGGGTTGTCATTCAACAGTTTCCTGTAGGCTTGGGCAACAATATCAGCACCGAAAGCAACTTCACAGACATATTCGAAACCAATGGCTTTCAGCATACCCACAACCTTTTCCGGAGAAATTTCGGTGAATTCCGCTGGAAAACTCGGAGCAATGATCGCTGCAATCTTCTTTCCCGAACCAAGAAGATCAGTAACCTGCCGTATGGATTCCACAGGTTTCTTGGCACCCCGGGTACAGACTTGAATACAGTTACCGCAGCCGATACAGCGGTCATCAATTACCTCTGCCTGACCACCACTGATTCTTATTGCCTTGGCAGGGCACTCACGAACGCAGGTATAGCACATCCTGCATTTGTCGGGAATGGTCTGCACCAGCGGTGACTTACTCATGCTACTTGAGCACCTCTCTCCTGGCATAGCCGGTATGCAGTATTTCGTGAGCAACATGGCTGCCCGGTTTCTTCAGATGATCATCATAAAGCTTCTTCAGGGAAACGTTCGAGTGTGCGGTTCTCACAGGTGCCGATGAATCAATACTGTAAAGTGACATCATTCTGGATCTGACCATCTTCGGATCAGAGGTGAATGGTTGTCCGCCCCCTGCGATACATCCACCGGGACAGGTCATGATCTCTACGAAATGGTATGTTTTCTCACCTGCAAGTATGCTGTCAAGAAGTTTTCTGGCATTACCCAAACCGCTGACGACAGCGGCCTTCAGTACGAATTCACCGATCTCTATCTCGATTTCCTTAATTCCTTTAAAACCTCTTACATCCTTGACGTCAAGATCTGGAAGCTCCTTCGCAGTTATCATGTGGTATGCAGTTCTCACTGCGGCCTCCATGACCCCTCCGCTTGCCCCGAAGATCTTTCCGGCGGAGCTGCGCTCTCCATAAGGATTATCTGCCGGTTCTCCATCCACCTGCTCCAGGTCAATGCCGAACATTTTGATCATTCTGACAAATTCTCTGGTTGTGAGAACAACGTCAACATCTCTAACCGAGTCATTGCGCATGCCCGGTCTGTCACATTCAAACTTCTTGGCTGTACAGGGCATGATAGAGACATGGAACACTTTCTTCGGGTCGATATCCCTCTCACTGGTCCAGATACGCTTCACAACAGCTCCCAGCATCTGCTGAGGACTTTTGCATGACGAAACATTCTTCACAAGCTCCGGATAGAATTCTTCCATAAACTTGACCCAGCCTGGAGAACAACTTGTAAAAAGCGGGAATGGTCCACCGGAAGTGACTCGCTGAACAAGCTCATGGGCTTCCTCGATTACAGTGAGATCGGCACCGAAAGATGTGGGGAAAATATAGTCGAATCCCATTCTCCTCATGGCTCCGTTCATCCTGTCCACAATATCAGTTCCCGGTTTGATGCCGAAATCCTCGGCAATGGTAACACTGATAGCCGGAGCATGCTGAGCCACAACGGTAATGTCAGGGTTTCTGAGTGCTGCAATGACCCGTGCCGTTTCATCTTTTTCCGCAAGGGCTCCGGTGGGGCACACCATGATGCACTGGCCGCAGTATACACAGCTTGAAACATTCAATCCCTCTTCAAAGGCACATCCAATGTGGGTGGCACTGCCTCTGCCCACAAAATCGATTGCACTTACTCCCTGAATCTCTTCACAAACGCGAACACACTTTCCGCACAGTATGCATTTGTCAGGATCACGGACAATTGAGGGGCTGGAAACATCAAGATCATAGGTGGATTTTACACCGCTATATCTTCTCTGTCTTACACCGAGCTCCTCTGAATAATCCTGAAGGGTACAGCATCCGTTCCTGATGCAGTAAAGACAGTCATCAGGATGATTTGCCAGAAGAAGCTCAACAATGGTCTTTCTGGCATTGAGAGCCTTTGGTGAATGGGTTTTTATCTCCATGCCCTCCACCGCAGGCTGAGAGCAGGAGGGAATGAGATTATCTGTTCCAATATCTTCCACAACACACATTCGGCAGGCACCTGTGGGAGGAAGGCCCTCCATGTGACAAAGTGTCGGTATTGATATCCCGGCTCTGGCGGCCACAGAGAGTACTGTTTCTCCCGGACTGGCTTCAAGTATTCTGTTGTTTATTGTTATTTTCATATTTTCCACCTTCTGCTACTGAACCTTGACTGCATTGAAAGGACATACTTCCAGACAGGTTCCGCATCCGATACACTTATCGGGAATAATATAGTGCGGGCTTTTTCGGGCACCCATGATTGCTTCAGTGGGACATTTTTTTACACAAAGTGTGCAGCCTTTACACAGGTCGGCTGCGATGGTGTATTCAAGAAGACCGGTGCAGACACCTGCCGGACACTTTCGGTCATAAATGTGAGCCTCATATTCATCTCTGAACCATCTGAGGGTGCTGAGAACCGGATTCGGTGCAGTCTGCCCGAGACCGCACAAACTGGTCTGTTTGATAACCTCTCCCAGTTTCTCCATGTTCACAATGCCTCTGAATCTTTCCAGAGATTGTCTGCCGGATTCGCCCCGTCTGCCCCTTGTAACAGCTTCAAGCATTTCCAGCATTCTTCTTGTGCCCTCCCGGCACGGGATACACTTTCCACAGCTTTCCCGCTGAATGAAATCCATAAAGAATTTAGCCACATCCACCATGCACGTATCTTCGTCCATGACCACAAGACCACCGGAGCCCATCATTGCACCGAATTCTTTCAATGACTCGTAATCTATTTTTATGTCAACATGCTGTGCAGGGATGCATCCTCCGGATGGTCCCCCTATTTGAACAGCCTTGAACTTCTTTCCGTCAGGAACACCGCCACCCATTTTGAAGAGAATATCGCCCAGAGAAGTGCCCATCGCCACTTCAATCAGACCTGTATTTGTGATTTTTCCAGATAGGGCGAATACTTTGGTTCCCTTGCTTTGTTCTGTTCCCAGAGAGCTGAACCAGTCGGCTCCTTTTAAAGCAATGGATGGCACATTGGCGAAAGTCTCTACATTGTTGATAACTGTGGGTTTACCGAAAAGACCGCTTATGGCCGGATATGGCGGCTTGGGTGAAGGCATTCCCCTTTTTCCCTCTATGCTGTGTATAAGTGCCGTTTCCTCGCCGCAGACAAACGCTCCAGCACCCATTTTTATCACAAATTCCAGATCAAAGCCACTATCCAGAATGTTGCATCCAAGTAAACCCCATCGGGTGGCCTGCCTGATTGCGATCTTCAGTCTCTCCACCGCAAGAGGGTACTCTGCTCTGATGTACACATAGGCTTTGCCGGCACCGATTGCGTAGGCTCCAATTGCCATTCCTTCGATCAACTTGTGTGGATCACCCTCAATTACTGCCCTGTCCATGAATGCCCCGGGATCGCCTTCATCCGCGTTGCAGATTATGTACTTTGCATCAGCCGGTGCAGCAAGAGCATACTTCCACTTTCTGCCTGTGGGGAAACCTCCGCCACCTCTTCCCCTGAGGCCGCTTCTCTCAATGTTGTCACAGACATCTTCCGGAGTGTTTCCACTGATTGCGTCTGAGAATGCTCTGTAACCGCCCCCGGCAATGTATTCCTCGATACTCACAGGATTTATGATGCCGCAATTCTCAAGAACCCATCTGGTCTGGGCACCAAAGAAAGGATGCTCATCCATGAATAGAACATCTTCCCAGCTCTTTAAATGTTCCGATCTGTACTGGGCCAGTACAAGTTCAGCAGGAATTACGCTGTTCAGCACGAATGAATCCAGCAACTCTGCGACCTTGTCTTCTGTAACGGTCTGAAAAGAAATTCTGGCTCTGCCCGGCATCTGAATATCAATTATCGGTTCCACGGCACAGAGGCCCACACATCCGACCTCAATAACTTCTGCTTCCAGCGACTGGTGTTCCAGCCAGCTTTTTACAACCGCCAGGCTTTTACCGGCTCCGGCACCCAGACCGCAAGTTCCCGTGCCTACAAAAATTGCGGGTACTGAAACATCCTGCTTAACAAGCATTTTTTTCTGCAGTATCCGTCCGTCAGTGCAGTCAGAGCACTCGTGGCACTGGGGACCGGATGTAAAACACTCAATTATGGTCGGGCAGGGGTTCTCCGAAGAATGCCAGCACTCACTGCAGCACAATGTAAAACTGTCACTCATACTACAACCCCTTCTTTCTGTATGAATCAATTATTACGGGAATCTGATCGCACTCAAGTCTTGCATGAAATTCACCATTCACTGCAATTACAGGAGCCAGACCGCATGCCCCGATGCAGGCCACAACTTCAAGGCTGAAAAGCCCGTCTTTTGTAGTTCTTCCGGGCTCAACATCAAGTTCCTTCACGAGAGAATCAAGAAGGGGTGCGGAACCCTTCACATGACAAGCAGTGCCACGGCATATCTGAATGTGAAATTTGCCCATAGGCTCAAATCTGAACTGATTATAGAATGTCGCCACCCCGAAAATTTTACTTGCAGGCAGACCAAGATGTCTGCCTGTCAGTTCAACAGATTCTCTTGAAAGAAAGCCCTCCGCTTCCTGAACTTCCTGCAGAATGGGTATGAGTTTATCTCTGCCGGCGCTCATATACGATTTTAGAATCTCCTCTATGCGATTTATTTTCATGCAACTACACCCTTCCTGTCGATTTTCTTGCGAAGTAGGCCACTTTCTCAAGTGCAGCCGTGACATCTCTGTTCTCAAGGTACACACAGTCCGGCAGTTTCAGCGGCACCGGGGCATAATTCAGAATTCCGGTTACCCCGGCATTCACAAGTCGATCTGCCACCATCTGCGCCGCTCCGGAAGGAACTGTTACAACAGCAACAGAAATTTTCTCCTTTTCCACGATTTCCTCTATTTGATCCTGGTTGTAGCATCTGCACCCGCTGATTACTCTTCCCGTCTTCCGGCAGTCGGTGTCAAATGTGGCTACTATCTGGAGATGAGATTTTCTTCCGCGCAGGAAGGATACAATTGCTCTTCCCAGATTTCCCATTCCCACCAGGGCAACGCGGGAAGGTTCACTTCCATCCAGAACAGACCCGATGCTTCTTGCCAGATCTTTGACCAGGTAGCCCTTGCCCGGGCTGCCGGAGTAGCCGATAGCCATCAAATCTCTCCTGAGCTGGGCCGGGCTCACACAGGCCATGGAAGCAAGCTGATGGGAAAACAAATTTACGGTACCAGGGTCGATCCTCATCTCAAGCAACCATCTGTACAGGCTTAAGCGTTCGATTGTTCTATCAGAAATCACAACTTGCTCCATTCGTCACGCATTACAAGCTCGCCAGTCTACGTCTGTTATTTATTTCACAACAACTGAATTCTAAACAAATTCCCTCTCCTGTCAAGGGGTATTTCCATTGACTTTCAAACCCTTCGGAATTAGTACTCTGTCGAGCAATCACTTAATACCTGACGAACAGGAATGAAGCTTTGAGGAGGTCTGTTTGAACTGGCTTGTTATTGTGAACAAAAAGGCCGGTCAAGGTTCTGCAGGTAAATTGTGGAACTTTACCGAAGTTTCTCTCAAGGCTGCCGGGATTAATTTCACAGCCAGGTTTACAGAAGCTCCCGCGCAGACCAGGTTACTTGCTTCAAATGCTCTCAATCTCGGGTATGACGGCGTAATTGTTTTCGGAGGAGATGGAACAGCATCAGATGCAGCTGCCTCTCTCTCTCCCCTCGAGTGCAGGCCAGTTCTTGCCTTTCTACCAGCAGGATCCGGCAATGACTGGATCCGTTCAGTCGGTTTCAATCCGGCAACAATTGACTCGTGCATAAAGGCCATTGCTGCCGGGAATACTGGGCTTGTTGATGCGGGGATCTGCATATGGCAGGGCGGAAGCAGATTCTTCCTGAATTCCGCAGGTGCAGGATTTGATGCCCTTGTTCTGAAAAGAACAATCGGAGCCAGAAAATTTCTTCCGTTCGGCAAAATGAACTACCTGTTTGTGCTGGCTGTTTCTGCGTTTCTTCCTCCCCACTGGAGGGCTGCAATCTCCTGCGACGGGAAGCCGTTTTACAAAGGTGATTACCTGACCCTTACAACAGGAGTGGGCAGATATTCCGGTGGCGGTATGCTTCTCTCCCCCTCTGCGGTCTCTGATGACGGACTGCTGGATTGCGCAGTACTGGCACCAATGAACTTTTTTACAATAGCAAAACACGCTGCAAAACTGTTTGACGGAACACTACTCGAAACAAAGTGGGCAACATCAGCACGGGGAAAAGTTATCAGAATTGAGCCGGATCGACCCGGTTCACTGGTTATTGAGCTTGATGGTGAAATTGTCATTCCCGGAAAAGATTCCAGCTACATTGAACTTGTCTCATTACCTGATAACCTGAGAGTTATTGTTCCACCGGAAGAATAAGATCGACAACATCCGCTGGAGTTTCAGCGAACATTTTCGCCCCTTCGGCTTCAAGCGCCTTCCTGGTTCTGAATCCCCACAGTACCGACAGACAATCCACCCCTGCTGCTTTTGATACAAGAACATCAGGTTCGCCATCGCCAACCATGATAACAGTTTCCGGTGAAATGTTAAATTCACTGAGCATTCTCAGCAATACATCAGGTAACGGTTTTGCAGGTTTTCCAAGCTGAGAACCCCTGGCAGACTGGAATTCCGCGAAGGCAAGATGGTCCGACAGCGATTTTTCAAGCCCCCTCTGGGGTTTGTTACTGAGAACGAAAAGCTTAATACCGGCCCTGGAAAGATCAATGATCATTTTCAGAACTCCGGGATACACAAATGCTTTTGAATCTTTCATGGAAGCGTATCCACCTTCCACTTCCAGAGCAAGAGAAGAATTCAACTGCTCGGGAACTCCCAGAGTCCGCAGCAGATGCTCAACACCGAAACCAACACCGGCGCTTACCTGTTCCTCTGTCTTTTTCGTCATTCCAATCTGCTCAATAACAGAATTGACAACGGTCACAATATCAGGAATCGTATTAACGAGGGTTCCATCCAGATCGAAAATCACAGTATCGTATTTCACTGTTCACTTTCTCCACCGGGCTGCTGATAATCAGCGCACGACTGGACAGCAACAGAGCGAAGTATCTCGCCATCTTCAACGGTTATTCCCGAAGGCTGCCAGACACTGCCACCGATAATATCCACACCGTAAACGACTGTTGCAATCACGCAGGCAGCAAGGTATGTACCGTGCAAAGAAGGGTGAGCGCCGTCACCGGCATAAGGATCAATTTCCGGATACGCTCTTCTGACCAGATCAAAGGCAATTCCACAGGGAGCCACAGTCGAGTTATGAACAGCACCCATTCTGGAATACCCCAGCTCCAGACCCTCAAGCATGACAGGGTCTTTCTTCCTTGCCCATGTCATGAAGAATACCGGCTCACCACCGCTGGCAGCTGTAAGCCAGGCCAGGCTGTCTCCAAAAAGATAAGTCTGTGCAGGGTCAATCACCGGCATACAGCTCTGTTCCTGAAAAACAACAGTGCCCCATTTGCCGGACTGAATCTCATTTATCAAAGACTGATTGGCCCAGTGGATCTCAAAAGATGCTCCGCCCATCGTCTGGTAGTAAACAGTAAGAGTATCAGATTCTACTGATTCATATATCTGCTTAACCTGACCCCAGATACCACCATTGGCAGCAGTATAGCTGTTCCCTACAAAGAGAACGGAAGGGTTCAGGACCAGTCCCAGAAAAAGAAAAACTGCTGTCACTCTGCACCTCCACAAACTACAGCCCGGAAGATTGATTCATGCTTGTCACTTGATACCCTTACGGAATAAACACCTGAAGGCACATCCGTATTCAGGTTGATCTGATTTGCACCGGCCGCAACTGCTCTTGAAATACCGGCAACGGTTCTTCCAGCCATATCGTAGACAGATACATGAATAACCCGGGAGTCAGAAGTGTTTACCGTGAAAGAAAGCATTCCATTCACCAGCGGATTGCTTAACGGAACAGCAGAGAACGCAGGGGGCTGGAAATCTGATACACCCTGCGGTTCCAGAAGTCCCAGTGAATCAGTCTTTACCAGCCATCCCTTATAAAGAGCCTCGGTTACGCAACCTGAAACCAGAAATCCTCCATCACTCACCGCTGACAAACTCAGTCCGTAGTCAGTTGACGAAGTACCATGCGTTCTTCTCCACGCAGTCTGACCATTTTCGTCAAACTCAGCCAGAACCATATCAGACCTGTTCGATTCACTCAAAGGAAGTGAATTCGTCCATCCGCACACTCCGAAACCACCGTTACCGAGGGTGACCATATCTGATCCTCTTTCCCAGCTGGAACCGCTGAGAGAACCTGTCCATATGGTCTCCAGTGAAAAATTCAACTTCAGAAGCCTGGTTTCAAAGATCATATTGTTCAGATCAGTCATAGCATTCAACAGAATGAACAGACCTCGTGAATCAACCTCTATGGCTTCAGGCGAAAGCCTTCCCTCTCCGGAAAAAAGAGTATGCAGTTCCAGCACTCCTCCGGCATCGTTCAGCACCAGCAGACATACATTGCTCTGCCATCCAGGTTCCTCTGCTGTTCCAAGAACGAATATCTCGCCATTGTATGAGCAAACATCACGAACAGAAAAAGGCATTGCCGGATAACTGACATTCCAGAGAAGATTCCCCAGGTTATCAAACCTTGCAACGCGAGGTGCCTCTGAATCATTGCCCGCGACAATGAAATCTGAGCCGGTAGCTCTCACTGCTGCATTTCCGAGGGCTCCACCGGGAAGAATTGAAAGCCATTGCTCTGAACCGGTATTATCAAAGTATGCTACCCGGGAGACATTATTCTCGCCGTCGGTGCAGACAACAACTGCACCATCCTGAAAATCAGCAGCTCT
The DNA here is from genome assembly GCA_023139045.1 of Candidatus Sabulitectum sp. Lineage (GTDB taxonomy): Bacteria > Fermentibacterota > Fermentibacteria > Fermentibacterales > JCC-6 > Sabulitectum. The sequence continues at coordinate 13,518 of JAGLOJ010000037.1, read as the reverse complement.
TGCCGGCTCACCGGTAAATGCGGCTTCTGTCTGCGATATCACCACTCCGTATTGATCCATTGTGTAAATCACAAGATGCGGTACTCCACCCCAGCCGTCAGAAAGACTTCCAAGAATGAGGTAACCGTTATCTGTTTCCCTGGAATATGTAATCGACTGGGCACCCTCACTCTGTAAAACCGAAGAGAAACAAGGCAGGGAAACAAGAATGCTCATAAACAGCTGAATCATTATTTGCTTACTCCCAGTAGATAGATTTTGGGCCAGTCATCCGGATCCGGATCAAAAGCCAGTAAACCGTAAGGCGAAATTGAGCATTCGGCTCTGCGATCAATAGTTCCGTCGGGAACAGCTACGGCCCACAGATATCCCTCGGGCGAATATACTCTAAAGCAGGGTGCGCGCATGTCACCCATCTGCACCCGTATATTATCTTGATCATCAATCCCGATGCCTTCATTAATGGTGCAGTACTTACCAGTTTCCGGTTCTCTGCCTGTGTCAAGAGTCGTTCAATCCTCTGACATCATAATGGAAAACGCAAGCTGATCCTCTGCAAGCGGAGAGAGAATGAGAGCAGCGATCGTAAGCGAAAACCGGATAATACCTTTCATTTTTCATATCCTTTTCTTTGGAACTGTTTCATGCTATTGTAATCATCAAACCTAAAGGAGGGTAACATGCACAAAAAATTTCTTGCCGACCTCACTGATGTGGAGAGAACTGAGTTCATTTCCTGTTGTGAGAAAAAGGTATTCCCGGCTGGAACCGAAATCGTCACAAAAAATGACACCTCGCGCGTGATGTTTCTCATTAAGACGGGTTCCGCCACAGCCAGCGACAGCTGGGACGAAGATTCGGTACCTCTTGCCATATTCTCGGAATGGGATGTTTTCGGTGAAATGTCTTTTCTGGATGGTTCACCACGCTCAGCAACAGTGAGGGCCACTGAAGACAGCGTTGTGTACAGCATCGAATGGGATAAATTCCTGGAACTCATCGATTCCAAACCTGCGATTACAACAAAAGTGCTTCTGAGCCTGGTCAGGATTCTTATCAACCGGCTTCAGTTCATTGATATAGCGTTTACCACCATTGCTGTTGCAAACAGAGACATGAAGAAGAATATGCTGGAAATGCGTAAATTCCTTAAGGGTTAGTACTTTCCTGATCTCCTGCCGGGATTGCTGTAATCCCGGCGGGGATCATTCCGCCACTGGTCATACCAGCATGACCACGAATCCCTCACATTCCAGCTCTGTAATTCCCATTCTACAATGTACCGTGCATCATCAAGCTGCTCTGTTGAAAGCATATCATTCACCATGCCCATGGTCCAGGCCATAAGGTCGTTCATTTCACTCTGATACCATTGTCTTTCCTCGAAGGCGAAGTAGACTGTAGTTTCCATGTACATGTCGTCGGTGAATGCCTGAAAGAAATCCATCCTTCCGGAATCCAAACCGTAGGTTGAGCGGATGGCTTCCAGATGAAACTCAACATAGAAGGTCAGAGCATCCAGATAGTAATACTGCTCCCGGGAAAGATCAATTCTGGAAAGAAGTCTTGAAATACCGCGCATGGCAGGTATTTCACTTTCCCAGTCGTACATTCGCGCAAGCCAGCCCCGGGAAGAGGGTCTTCCCCACTGGTCATTTTGAAAATCTTCAAATTCCTCATGGAATTCCATGTAAGTCATTCCGTCATTTGCCAGAAAACGATCAAGCATTATCTCTCCGGCAGAGTAACTGGAATATCCGAGAAGAACTGAACAACAGAGCGTGACAATCATATTCATCCCCCTTTTTTGTATTCTATTCCAGTAAATGGGGATTGTTCCTGAAAATTGAACTGGAAACGCGGCGGGACCGGCCAAAGCAGTCCCGCCATCGGTGAACTAGAGGCCCAGTTCCACCTTGATGCTGGCAAAAGTAGAGTTTTCAAGTGAGAACACACCCGAAAGGACCATTTGCGGCAGCACACTGTCGTAGACAATATTAGGTGAACCCTGTTTATAGATGCAGCGATTACTACCTGCAACCCATTCATGGCAGTAGTAGGTATTGCTGATAGAGGTATTTTCCCACTGGACCTCTATGATGAGATTATCTGTACCGTTGTACCAGTAACTATTTTCCAGAATTATTTCCGGCCACTCAGGGGTCTGATTGACAGTCAAAACATTTGTGCTGTAGACAAGGGTTTTTGTTCCGGAGATGTAGTTCCCATCAAAGGAGTTGTTGGAAAGCTGATCAGACGCACAGAGCCCCAGATACAGACTGAAATTTTCACAAATAGCATTTGACCCTGTGCTGACTTTGTGCCATTTTATAGAGTTAATCTGCATCGGAGTTCCAATTTCACCGGACAGGACCACCACCTGGTGGTGTAGATCAGTTTTGCTTCAACAACCGAATGGGAAACCTCTTGGACCACCTGTGGTACCAATCTCAATTTCTGCTGCCAGAAGAACTGTGGCAAGCAAGGCCAGAGCGATCATTGTTCTTTTCATTTGATGATTCCTTTCATTAGACACACCATGCTCTTCCAAGAGAAACTGCACAAAAAACAATCCATGAAGCTCCCTTGAGGACAGGTATAAGATAATCATGGTTTCAAAAAATGAAAACCCCGTGAACAGATGGGAATCTAACTGCTGTTTGGAATCCCATTCTTGGAAGCAGGATTCCAGACAGCATATTTTCTTTATCTCTCCGGCATTACATACATGACAAGTGTTACTGTGGTTCCCTGCTCGGGAATCAGATCCCAGTTTGGTTTCAGTGTGGGCACAGGTCTGCAACAGGCACCCGAGTTGTCACACACAAGACCACCGGAGCAATCCTGCTGACACACAAGACAGCCGAAAATGGTTTCACCATTGAGAAGACTTGATCCATGGTACACAAAGTGAGGAGTGAACTCTTTCTCCAATTCCTGTCCATCTCTGCCGGTATCTATCTGTGTGAAAAACCTTTCATATGCAATTTCCCTTGTCTCACCGTCACCGTCCACCCAGCGAATTGCCGGCATTACAACTGTACCGTTCAGGTAATCATCCCATGATTCACTACCGGACTGCAGTTTTTCCACCGCCTCGGATACTGGAAAGTTATTGTAGGCTGCAGCGCCTGCATCCAGCATGGCGGCATCAGCGTCTGCAGATGAAACCTCACTCTTGAAAATGAAGTGGGGTTCATTTGTTCCGTCGGAGCATCCTGACCAACCCTGTGTTCTCTCGCTGTAATCGTTCATGCCGGGGCTGTTTTCGTTGTAGCATACCTCACATCCGATAAGAACAATGTGATTCTCGGGAAAAACCTCAAGACCTTCATTACTCTCGAGAACCATGCTGTAGGGGCTTGCCCCCACGAAAATCAACATTGCTGTAACTATCACTGCTGTCATACTATCTGTCCCCTCTGGTGTTTTCTACAATTCCTCCGAATGCTTCCAGACGAAGCTTTATCTGTTCCATATCCTCCTGAGAATAGTCACTGACGATCTTCAATGAAGGCACGTTTATCTCTGAAAAAATACTGTCCTGTGCTCCGGCCTCTACATTGAATCCGTGGCAGTACTGCAGGATGTTGTGAATAACTCCCTCCACATTGAATTCCTCAATGACTGCCCTTACATTCTCCATGCGCTCTGAGTTTGGTGAGAAACAGGCACAATCGATGTCAAAGTATCTGTCGGCAATCGCAACAACCATTTCTTCAACTGTTTGAAGATCCTCAGGCACATTCCCCCTGCTGTACCGGAGCCCGGTGCAGGATTCATCCATGACGACGCGTAAACCGGACATTTCAGCAGCGGCGTGAATTTTTGCATAGCCCATTGGTGATGGAGTTCCAGCCATCAGTACCCTGACTCCCGGTGCAGAATATGCACTTATACTTTTGTCTGTTCTTTCTTCAAGCTCCTTCAGAAGCATCTCTCCAGCTAAAATGAAAGCATCAATATCCATGTTCAGAGCGACCTGAGAGATAAGAAGTGCATCCAATCCGCTGATAGGCGGGTTCTCCAGTTTTCTAAAAGCAGAAATTGAATTCAGAATACTCCTCTTCCTGTTCTGCTTCTTAATGGCTTCCCGTAAATTCTCGGCGGTAACTTTCACCCCTGAAAGATCTTCCAGCTGAGCCATGAAACTTTTCACTTCACCAAGCCACAGTGCTTTGTCGACGGGGTTCTTTTTCTGCGGAACTTCCAATGATCTTATCCCGAACAGATCCCAGGTTTTCTTCTTGGCATCACATGTTGTTTCACCAAGAACAAAGTCCTTCAGAGTCTTGTAAGGGCATGTTCCGCTGATAGCCATTCCAAATGTGGAACGCACCAGAGGGCAGATATCCCGGGGAAGTACCTTGTCTGCATAATCAACGGTAAATCCGGTTCCTCCGCAAAGGGGAATGTTAAGAACATCTGCAGCCATTGCAATCTCATCTGGAACATAGATACAGAAAGTGCCTATCGATTTCCCTCCGGCATTTCTGTAATCGACAATCTCTGCAACTCTCTGACCGTGACTGTCATGCAGTGCAGTGTCAAAGAGCTTCATTGCAATGGGCCTGTTTGTCTGCCAGAGATAGTTTCTCTTGTGCAGCTTCTCTGAATTCTCCAGAAGCTTATCATGAAGTTTTACCTCCATGCCAAGTTCTGTCCACATGTCGTAAAGTTGTTTAGAATCGAGACGATCCATTATCAGATACCAGCCTTTCCGCAATCTGCGCGGCTGCAAAAAGTACTGGACGTACGGGAATCAGGCAGTCACACAGAATCGCTTTTCTGAACCCGGCCCCGGGTTCATCTGTGTGACTCAGATCAATTGACTAACGCGAAGCAGAACTTCCACCCGACCCCTCCCCGAATAAGGAATAATCAATGCGAACGATGAAGATAACATGTGTTTCATGAAATGCAAACCTAGTATATTGGTATGATTTTGAGCACCTGTTTCACTGGTGTGTGTGGCATTTTCACTGAAAACAAAATTCTCACCCTTCCGGGAAACAGAAGGACTCATCAGGCACAGAAAATAATATAAGCTGCCGGTGGAAATGCCGGTGATTTACTGTTCCCGCGTGCAGCCAGCGGGCATGGCGAATAATCACTTGAACAACTGTCACAGGTACAATTAAATAACCTCTCGAGGCACTCCGGCTCCATAGAAACCAATTCCCGTTCGTCGCTATTGAGTTTCACGAAATTTGTTTATATATTCGGGTATACTTAAAGCTGAAATAATTGTACTTCAATAAAATAAGGGTGGAAAATGAGAGACAGAATTCTTGGTCTTGACAGGGAGACTCCTGTACTTGACGGATCAACCGTCACTTATGTTAATCTTGATAATGGGGCAAGTTCTCCTCCCATGATGGCCTCTGTTCAGGCTCTGAACGACTTCATGCCCTACTACTCCAGTGTACACAGAGGAACGGGGTTCAAGTCCCGCTTAAGTACCAGAATTTTTGATGAAGCCCGCAATATCATCGCTGAGTTTGTAAAAGCTGATCTGACGCAGAATACTGTTATTTTCGGCAAGAACGCCTCGGAAGCAATCAATAAGCTGGCACATTCTCTTCCTTCCGGTAAAGACTGCGTTGTGATCACAACGCGCATGGAACACCACTCCAACGATCTTCCCTGGCGCGACCACTTTAAAGTAGTTCATGTTGATATACTCTCGGATGGAAGACTTGACGAAGACGATTTTGACCGCAAGCTTGCGCAATACAAAGACAATCTGACCCTTGTTGCTGTAGCCGGAGCTGCGAATGTCACAGGATACATTCAACCGATTCACCGACTTGCCAGAAAGGTACATGAAGCCGGCTCTCTCATTCTGATTGATGCCGCACAGCTGGCACCGCACCGCGAAATTGATATGAAGCCGGATAATGACCCGGAACACCTTGATTTCGTAGCACTGGCCGGTCACAAGATGTACGCTCCCTACGGCACCGGCGTTCTTATCGGCCCCAAACATGCATTCCTCAACTGCTCCCCGGACTACAGCGGTGGCGGTACTGTCAGTGTAGTTACCCCCAATGAAGTGTACTGGGCAGGTCTTCCAGACAAAGAAGAGGCCGGCAGCCCTAATGTGGCAGGAGCAGTAGCCATGGCGGCTTCAGCACTGGCTCTGATGAAATACACAATGAAAAATATTGAGAAACATGAAATTGTACTTACAAAGTATGCTCTCAATCGTCTTAAGGAAGTTCCCGGAATCATCATTTACGGCGAAAACGACCCCGAGAAAATTGACAGAGTTGGCGTCATCCCATTCAACATCGATGGAATCCCTCATGCACTTCTTGCTGCTGTGCTGGGCTACGAGGGAGGTATTGGAGTCAGAAGCGGATGTTTCTGCGCCCACCCCTACGTTGTAAGTCTTCTCAATCTTTCAGATGAAGAAGCTGAATCATGGAGAGATGAATTTCTTGCCGGAGACAAATCCAAGATGCCCGGTATGGTAAGAATGAGCCTGGGATGCTACAGCACAACTGAAGATGTGGACAGATTGATTGACATGCTCATTAAAGTTGCTGCCGGAGACTATAAAGGCGATTACGAAGTAGTAAAAGAGACCGGAGAGTATGTTCCCAAAGGGTATTCAGAACCTTTTGATGATTACTTCAAATTCAATCGATGATTATTAAGCCGGCCTTCGGGTCGGCTTTTTTCTACTGCAACACTTCATGTTTCACGTCGGGTAATCCAGTTTGCTTTCTGCAGATTTCAATGTATTATTATCTGTAACAACCCGAAAGAGTGGAGCAAGTATGATTACTACCATTACCATTCTTCTTTTCGTTGCACTGTCCGGCAGCTATGACCCGCTGAGTCTTCAGAGCCTGTATCTGAACGTAGTCACCGATGGTCAGTATGTTTTCTCCGGAACCGGTTTCCTCGTCGAACATGACTCCCGCATTTATCTTGTAACAAACCAGCATGTTTTCACAGGAATCGAATTCTTCAACAACACTCCACTGGCACCGGACTCCTCAAAACCAGTCGAATTGCATCTATGGTTTCATGGTCCACTTCCGGGAGAGTGGATCGTCGGTGTGGAGTCACTCTACAACGAAGATGTCAGCCCCAGATGGATAACGCACAGGTACGAAAATGCAGATGCAGCAGTTCTTCCACTTGAAAATATTCCCCATGGTGCTCTTATTCATACTCTTAGCCTCTCTCAAGCAGAGACAGATCTAACCGTGATGCCAGGGATTACCCTGTACATAATCGGCTTCCCGTACGGGAGAGCTTCCACCGGAAAAATGCCCATATGGAAAACAGCACATCTGGCTTCAGAGTATGATCTGGATGTTGAAGGAGCAAGGGCTTTTCTGGTTGATGCGACAACCCGCGAGGGTATGTCGGGAGCACCTGTTGTACTGCGCTCCTTTGAATGTTCTTCCGGTGAAAATGTATCAACCCGTTTCATGGGTATCTACTCCGCCCAGTATCTGGATGCTGAGATCGGAATCGTCTGGCGTCCAGAGATAATCACCGAAATTCTGCAATCAATCCGCTGACAGGATGAAAACCGTTAGTACGCTCAACTGCAACAGATGTCTCTACCTGTGAAGCTCCTCAATGTTTACTCTTCATTTCTTTTCCTGATACCTTTTTGCCGAACGTAAGAAGGTATCTGCAGTGACTCCAGAGCCCATTCACAAAGCTCATCCGGGTCTTCCAGCACGGAAGATGGAATCTCATAATACGGCATAAACATGTCTTTGTCAGGAAATGGCTTGAATTGCGGGGAGCCGGCATCCATATAGTTTTTCCTGTTCGAATCATCAACTTTGAGGTACACGACATCATCGGCAATAAGACCAAACACTTTCCCCTGATGGTAGAGACCGGCACCGCCAAACATCTTGCGATAAGTCACACCAAGTTCTGAAAACTGATCCAGCACGTAGCAGAGGAACTCATCAGAGATTGCCATTCGAGTATTTCCTATCTCAGCGATATCAAGTCATGGATTTACAGAATTAATGATCAATCCTGCGCTGAACACCCTCCCTTGTGACTGCAACCGGGAAAAACCTGTCAATCGAAACAGAAAGCCAGGAGCAAAGGTCAGAGATAGAAAAGATTAATGAAGATTACCTCGAGTTGCTTTCAAGTACGATCACAATTCTCTAACAGTGAAACCAATTTCATTCATCGTTGCAGTTAACATAACAGTAACAGAATTTCCAGTTCACCTGTTCACTTCCCCACTCTCTGTCTTCTCTGTTCTATTACTGCAATATGAAACGCCTGCAGACAGATCTGGCGGCACTTCTTTTCTATTCACCGAAGAATTGGATGCAGACAGGCACTGTCAGATGGAAGCAGTACCTGCCGGTGTGTTACTGTAAATCGCTTCAGTATATTTTCTGCGATTGGATACTCACCGGAATTGCAAAGACAGTTTTTCCTTTTCAGATGCCAGTACCAGGGAGGTGCCTGTGAACGGGGAATTGATATTAGTGCTCAACACCGGTTCTACAATCACGAAATGCTCCATCTACTGCATTGGAAACAACAAAAATGTTGAAGTTTTATGTGGTAGAACCATAGAGCATCCAGACGATATGGTCCACAGTTTTCCCGGTATCAGCGCTCAGGTTGATTACAGGGAAAAGTTTGTAAGGGAATATTTCGAGAGCAACATCCCTGAAGGTGCCGCTGTCGCTGCTGTGGGTTCTTTGGGCGGGATGCTTCCCCCCGTACCCAGCGGGCTCATAAAAGTAAACTCTCAACTGGCAGACTTCAGTCTGAACACTCCTGTCTATCAGCACGCCTCAAACCTGGGAGCACCACTGTCTTTCAGGCTGGCGACTACTCTGGGGGTTCCAGCCTTTGTAGCTGACCCTGTCGGGGTGGATGAAATAACTCCCGTTGCCAGAATATCAGGTGTTCCTGAACTGCCAAGGTTTTCCTATGTTCACTCTCTGAACATTCGAGCCACTGTGAGAAAGCTGGCAGCGCAGCTTTCCCTTCAGTTCGATGAGATCAGGTGTGTTGCCTGCCATCTCGGAGGCGGTTACTCCATAGCTCCCCTTGCCGGCGGCAGAATAATTGACAGCGACAACCGAATGGAAGGAGCTCCATTCACCCCCGAAAGGGCCGGCGGTGTACCCCCGATTCCCCTTCTGGATGCCTGTTTCTCCGGGCGCTATACCAGAGAAGAGATGTTCAAGAAACTCTATGGAGCAGGAGGTCTTTACGCCTACCTTGGCACAAAGGATGTTCGCGAAGTAGCACGCAGGGCCGGGAACGGAGACGGATTCGCCCAGTTCATCTACGATGCTATGATCTACCAGATATGCAAGGAAATAGGCTCCATGGCCTCTGTGCTTGATTTTAACATCCACGGTATCGTTCTTACAGGAGGAGTAGCCAACGCAAAGCATCTGGTCGATGAGGTAACTCGAAAATGCAGCAATCTTGCCCCGGTTTACATCTTCCCCGGTGAAAACGAGAATGAGGCGATTGCCTCTTCCATTCACAGGGTTCTTGCCGGTGTAGAGAAGCCGCTTCAGTGGCCGGATTGCATTCTAACAGGAAAGGCAATTGACCCCCTGCAGAACTTCCGGACTGAAGACGGAATTTTCAAGCCTGTCTCCTTCGGGGAAAGGAGCAGGGTGTGAGTATTAGAAACTTCGAAGATCTGATAAGGGCTGTTACGGGGCTATCCCCGGTTCCTGTGGCAGTTGCCGGTGGAGCGGACTCCAGGGTTATCGCCAGCCTGAAAAAGGGACACGAGCTGGGTTTCATAGGCAAGTGTTTTCTGGCGGGTCAGAAAGAACATATTATGCGGATTATTCTCGAATCCGGTGACGATCCTGCACTTTACGAAGTGCTGACCGCTTCATCGGACTCCGACATGAGCATGGAAGCCGTAAAGGCAGTAAAGGACTACGGCGCAGAGATTCTTGTAAAAGGCAGTGTAAAATCCAAAGCATACATAAAAGCCATACTGGATTCCGAAACCGGCATCAGAGCTTCTTCCGTACTCTCAAACCTGAGTCTTTTTGAGATGCCTTCCCTTTCCAGCTTTCTCGCAATTACGGACAACGCCATTCTCATCAATCCCGACCTTGGAGAGAAGGCGGCTGTCATAAGGAACACATCACCCCTGTGGAAAGCCCTGGGAGTGGAACCGGTCAGGGTTGCGGCACTGGCCGCTGTGGAAACAGTCGACCCGAAAATGCAATCCACTGTTGATGCGGCTGCCCTCGCGGTGATGTCTGCAAAGGGGCAGTTTCCGGGCTTCATCGTGGAAGGACCCCTTGGCTATGACGCGGCAATATCGGAGGAATGCGCGGCCGCAAAAAAGCTTGAACACTCGGAGGTCTGCGGCAGACCGGACATGATTCTATCCCCCAACCTTGAAACAGCCAATGCCCTTGGCAAGAGTTACAAATTCCACGGGAACGCAGTATGGGGCGGACTTGTATTCGGAGCGGCTGTTCCCGCTGTTCTGAATTCCCGTTCCGACCACGACAGTAACAGGCTTAATTCAATGGCAATGGCCAGGGCCATCTCCGAGGGCAGAGCCCTCGGGGAAGCTACGTAATGAAACACTTTCCTGAATATTGACAAGACAGAAGCAATAAATATCTACTCTTATTCCGGGGTACTTTGTTATTGTAATTGCGCTTGGTCTTCTGACCAGTCGCCAGCAAATCTGCCAGCGATTACCTGATAGCGGGCAGAAACCCGGCAGTTCGCCGGTTAGTCGCTAACACCGGTAATGCTTCTCTTGAGAACCCTGCCGGATTTTCTGTAAAACTCACAGAGCAATATTGCCGGTGGTGATTCGCTGCACCGGAAAAGAGTATCTCATGTTTGAGTAAGAGTTCTTTCATCACTTCACAAACAAAAGGAGCCCTAATAAACGGGCTCCTGTCCATGCAATTTTCTCTTAACAGAATTTAGTCCATGCTCTGGGGAGTTACAGTCCAGGCAAAACCACTTGGATGAACTGTTGTTGAAAGACTGTATGTGTTCTCATTCTCATCAATGAGCATGATATCCCAAGTATCATAGGTATTCAGATTGTAAGTTTTATCTGACCCGTTTGAGAGGGTCTCGTTCTCGCCCAGCCAGTCATCCCCCCAGTACTCGTCTGTTGATTTCGATATGTAAATGTACCAGATGCTGACTCCTGTTTCGTTGTTGATTCTGAAATCTGCAGCAAACGAAGCAGCGGCTCAGGTTATAAGAAGAATAAATAGTATTAATTTCATAACATTCTCTCCCGGTTTACAGTAATTACATCAAAGTCGCAAATCGAACAATTCATCCGACTCCTACTTTCATGAGTCAGCACGGTATCCATGTCAATACTTACTTTTTTGCTGGGTTAATGTCGTTAAGTAAATGGAATGGTATCCCGCATGATTCTTAGTTGGAACCCTTTTCTTAAATGGGCAAGAAAGCTCTCAGACGTGGGAATTAGCACTGTGGCATGAACATACGATGCTTTTACAGCGTTCTCTCCCCTGCCTCGCTGAGGGACTATACATACCATAGAGTAATAGAACCCGTTTCTTTATTCCTTCAAGATGCATCAGGATTTCCTAAATCTACCGACCGTTTGGTTCCGGCTCGGGAATAATTCAGTGTGCGGGACTTCGGTTCACTCAGGTCTACCGGGTGTAGGCACCGATTCGAGAAAATATCGCAACCCCCTGATCTTTGCAAAAGAGCTTGCAACAAGACATGGAATACCATCTGAAAGAGAGACTCAATGGTTGTGTCTGCTGAAACTGACCGAGAAAGCAAAAGACAAGTCCTTTCCCCTGGGGATAACTGGGATCGACAACTAATTTCCGAGAGAGAACTGAGAAGAATAAGCCTGTATTAGTACTCCTTGATTATAAGTTTTCTGAAAGAGCAGACTGCATCGGAATTCAAGAAGGATATCGCCTATTTGAGTACTATTGACATGCCCCCCCTGCCTCCTGCCATATTCTTTGTTAAACGGTATACTATACTCATGCTGAAGGGGATGAATTCTATGAGATCAGGCAGATTGCTACTAATAGCGGCTCTTTTTCTTCTTTCTACCGCTGTTGTCGCCGATACTCCACTGATCCGAACAACTGTTGCTGATAGCTCAAGAGTTGTTTTTATCGCGCAAACTCCTCTGTCGTGGGAAGAGGTTGAGCATGATAATCTGGACTTTATCAGATTCACGGATTCACCGGTTACAGACAGCATTGGGTATCCTGAACTGCCGATGATCACTTGTCTTGTGGCAGTACCGGACAGTGTGACCCCGCAAATAGAGTTCACATTCAGCAATGAAGTTACACAGAACATTCAACCAGTATACCCTGCCCCAGCTCAAATCCTTGTTTCCGACAATTGCACACCATCTGTAGTTGATTCTTTTGCACAGGATTCCACTGCATATGCTTCAACATCATTCTGGCCTACAGAAAGAGTGCGTTTCATTGGTGAAACTCGTATTTGCGACCAGAGACTGCTTCAAATTCAGTTATTCCCCGCTCTGTATAGAGCAGCAGATAGTACTCTGAGTGCGGTTACCAGCTTCAGCGTTTCTGTCTCCTATGACAGCTCAGAGGCTGTATGGAGCAACGTTGGTCTTGGTACATTCCAAAGAATGATCGAGGGCAGCCCGATAGTTGGTTACAATCCCGTTGACCAAACCCATGCCCAGGCGCCTGAATATTTTGGTGTTGTAGACGCTTCAGACGGCCCTCAATCACCGGATGACAGAATGCCGGACTATCTTATAATCTGTGCTTCCGGTCTGTATGAGCAGTGTGATGAAGCCATTGATAACCTCGCAGAACACAGAGTTTCACTAAACTGCTTTGATGTTGCAACAGTTCTTACCGAAAACATTCTGGATGATTTTGGGGATGATGGGCAAACCGTTATTACAGATGAAACGATCAGATAATTCACTGACCACATGTGGAAATACTGGCCGCAGGCATCAGTGAAGAAACCGGACTATCTTCTTTTAATCGGTGATCATGAGGACGAAGAATACGGATCTGCAGACTGGTTCCTGCCAACACACTTGTATGATGATTACCTAGGACTGCCTTGTACCCAAAAAAGCTCTTTAACCTTTGTCATTCGATAACCCCATAAACAGTTCAAAGCCAGCGGACATCATTTGAAGCGTAGAGTATCCGCGCCATATTATCTGATCGCCAGGTGGTGGATCGCTTTTACGGGCTTGGTATCCTCCGAACTTTGCTACAATAAATATTGCTGCTCCTACGGTGTCAGGAGGGCGGAATCCTTTTTTTTTAGCGTAAGCTTTTAAAGTTAATATTTCCATATCAGAGAATAATACTTCGGCTGGCAATTCGGGAGTTTTTCTGTACATCTGCTTCATAAGCATTATTCTCCAGGCAATTACAAGATTAATTGCAATTACTCGGCGTAATCGCTCTGCTGTCTTATGCCCAAGTTTTTCGATACGACAACCAGACTTGAGAACGCGATGCCATTCTTCAATCTGCCAGC
>JAGLOJ010000036.1 GCA_023139045.1 Candidatus Sabulitectum sp. | reverse complement strand
GCCTGTATGTTTTATGACAGGGCAGCCCTAGCCAATCGTAATCATTCTCACTTGGTTTTAAATTTTCTTTTCCATGAACAACATCCAAAACTACAGACTCATCGCACCCATGAAAGCCTAGAATAAGACCTGAGCGCATAGAATACACTAGTTTACACTATATTCCTCGGTAAGGGTACCATCTTCATTATGAGTCCCTAATGAACAAAGATACTCTTTTGCTGCTTTTTTTGAAGCAGTAACTAGTACTCTATGATCTTTGATCTTCTGAAGAATTTCTTCCTCACTTAGTCTTGTCATCAGACCACCCGCCTTCTTACTTCCCAACTTCTCTTCTGACTAACCTTCGTGACATGTCGCTGTCAGGATTAATATATAACACCTTGGATAGGAGTGACCACCCAATCTAATTTTGCTAAAGCAAAATTCCCTACACTTATATATACAAGTTCTAGCCCATTTTAAGACCGTCACTTTTTCACCCCCTATTTTGTACTCCCTTGCGGGGAATTAGACCCTCCTCAGATTAATGGCTGCCTCTTACATTGTCTCGTACGGTGATAATGTCAAAGGTGGGCTTTTCAGCAACGGCCCGGTCAAGAACCTTAAGCAATGACTTTCTCATAACGGAAGGTGACAGTTCCGCCGGCAGATTCTCCCCGGAAATCTGTATCATTTCCCACAGATCGTACACCGGGGTAACAATACTCACCGGATCTGATTCTTTTGAAATGATTTCCTGAACACACCTGATGCAATTCAACTGTTCATTAACATCAGTGGCGTTCTCAAAATTAATTCTCTGCAGCAGAGAATCGTTCTCAAGCAGAGCGTCAGACTTTTCCTGCTCCTCTATGATGGATTTGGACTCCAGTGCAGCTGTTTCCGCTTCCTGAAATCTTCCGAGCCGGAAAAGAGTTCGTGCTCTGTCCGCCTGAAAAATATATATGTAGTGAGCGTAATCCAGTTCCCTTAAAATCAGCAGAGCCTGCTCGAAAGAACTTAGAGCCTGTTCCAGATCGCCATTCCTCATCAAAGCAATCCCCATGTAACCCAGTGCCTCTGCTTCACCGTAACGAATACCTGTCTCCCGGGAGGTATCACAGTATTCCTGAAGCATTGTTACCGCCTGAGAGTAGTCCCCTTTATCGGTTTTCAGTATTGCAAGACCGCATGAATGATAGGAGATGTAATACCTGTCCCCTATTTCCCTGGCGATCTCAAGCGCCTCCAGGTAGGCCATTTCTGCCTTTTCGAACTGGTTTTTCTTGTGAAACACTTCTGCAAGGTTTCCCAGACTTACTGAATGCAACCGCCTGTTTTTGTACTTTTCTGCCAGATCAATTGCCTTTTCCAGAATCTGCTGCTTCTCTGCAAGATCAACGGCAGCACATGCCATATTGTTGTACACCTTGGCATTGCCTTCATTGTTATCCTTCATTTCTTTGAATACTCTCAGCTGCTTCTCAAAAAGTTTTCTGGCCTCTCTTACGTGACCTGTCATAAACTTGATCGCTGCAAGATATCCGGTGGATTCGTATATCCCTCTGAGATATCCAAGCTCATTATGAATCTCAAGTGCTTTCTTGTTTATCTCAAGAGCTGTCTTCTGGTCTCCGAGGCGAGAGGTAAGCCAGGCGCGCATGCCCATAGCTTCAGCGTATCGCTTCCTGTTCCCTGTGAACATGGCCAGCTCTTCTGTTCTGCGAGCCAGTTCCACTGCTTCCTTGAGTCGGGCGAATATTCCAAGAATCTGTATTTCTTTCAGCATCACTGCAATCAGCTCTTCCTTCTTGTCCGGCTGATCTTCAAGAAGCTCTCTCAGCTTCACGGCGTACTTGTAACTGAGTTTGATATCTCCGCTCTTTGAAGCGGAATGAAGCACCTTCTCGAGATAAAAACAAGCTGAATCACCATCTTTCGCCTTCTCCCAGTGGTATGCAAGATCCGGGAAAAAGGTCTCATCTCCGGGATAAATATCTTCAATTGCACAGGCCGCTATGCTGTGAAGCTTAACAAGCTCACTCTCCAGCTGCATGTTGTATGCCGTTTCCCTGAGAAGAGAGTGCTGAAAGATGTACACGATCTCTGAAACAGATGACCAGAGATTCTCCTTTGCACCATTACTGAGCAACGGTCCCATTTCTCTTCCTGTAAGCATAGCTGAAAGAATCATGGTGTTAAACTCAAGCCCGAGAACTGATGCTGTTTTTGCAGCTTGTTTCATATCGCCCGACAGACGGTCAATCCTTGCCATCAGAAGATCGACAATCCCCCGGGGAATCTTATCGGGAGACGCGGACAGGGAAACAATGCCATGCTTTTTCTCTGTGGAACCGGACTCCGCAAGATACACCGCATACTGCCTGAGATAGAATGGATTCATCCGGGAATGTGTTGCAAGGAATTTTTCCAGTTCGGGCCCCGGAACTCCTCCCAGAATGTCTTTTACAAGTTCGGAAAGTGACTGTTGCTTCAGGGGTTTCAGGTTAATAACAAGAGCTTCCTTTTCAGAAGGAATTTCTATTCTTGAGCCATCGTCACGTGTCCTGGCGGCAAGGGCAAAAACTATGGGAATACCCTCCAGATTCCTTGTCATACTTCTCAAAAGGGACTCGGAGCTGTCATCCAGCCATTGAATATCGTCAACAACCAGAAAAAGAGGCTCAAGCCGGGCAATACCGAGAAAGAATTCCCGCAGAGCTGTAATTGTGTTTTCCTGCTTTCCCTCCGGTTCAACCTGATGGTAGAGAGAATCGGGAAGATCAATTCCAAGAACAGCAGCCAGAAATGATACTGTTCTTTCCAGTTCCTGAACTGTACGGGGATACTGATCTATCAAATCTGCACATGTTTTCTTGAATATTCTGTGGAATGCTTCGCGATTGTCCTGTTCGGTCGAATCTTTCTTCTGCTGGAAACAGGCTCTCAGGAAAGTTACAAATGGTCCGAAGCTTCGCCTGATGATACTGTCACTTCGGAGATGGATCCTTCGGAATCCCCGAGCATCGAGAATGCAGCCGGCCTCCCAGAGGAGGTGAGATTTTCCGGTTCCAGCTGCTGCTGAAACCAGCAGAACACTGCCACTGGATTCATCTGCTGTTTTCCCGGCAAGATCGATAACAGCCTGCAATTCCTCTTCTCTTCCCAAAAGCCTGCCTTCGTAAAGATGTCTCACTGATTCGGCAGAATTGCTGTCAAGCTTGAAGATATCAATTCCATCGGCCATGCCCTTCAGCATTACTGAGATTACTTTTCCCGACCCGGGAAGATCCTCGGCAATCTTGTCTGTTACATAGATACCGGCAGTGTTCTCATATCTCATTATCCTCGCTGCAAGATTAACCTGACTTCCAAGAACCGTGTAGGTGCCCATCTGTCGGAAACCAAGAAAACCTGCATACACAGTTCCTGAAGAAATAGCTATTCTCACCGGAAGCGGAGAACGGTTGTGTATCTGACGGGAAAAAGCCAGGGCACGTTCAAGATCGTTCTCATGAGCTTCCGGAGCTCCAAACAGGGTCAGAAAGTGAAACCCGCTGGAATCGTAGTGAACCCCGTTGAAAAACCCTCCCGTTTCAACTGAAGACTGTATCACCTCGGGAGCCATTGATCTGATCAATTCCCTGTCGTCTTC
Source organism: Candidatus Sabulitectum sp. (assembly GCA_023139045.1). GTDB lineage: Bacteria > Fermentibacterota > Fermentibacteria > Fermentibacterales > JCC-6 > Sabulitectum. Next base: position 7,775 of record JAGLOJ010000036.1, on the reverse strand, counting down.
GTAAACACCCACTGGGGTAAGGAACACGGAAAAGACTCTTCTAAACTCTCCACAGGGCTCTGAATTAAGCAATTTCAAGGGAAAAAAGCTGGCTTCAAGAGCCTTGTCTGAAAATCGCCCATTCATTCTCTCAACGGTGGAAACAGTCTCACGCGCTGATGGTGTTTTTCTGCAATTGGAGAACCCTCCCTGGGGAGATTTTGACAGCGATTGAAATGCTCTTCTGAATACATCTCCGGCAAAGAACCAGCCTTTTCGCTCTCTTCCAAATATTCCCCAGTCTATTTTACCCTGGCAACTTCCAGCTCTGAATACGATTCCTTTACTGGAAGAAGCTGATGACCGGGCCAGTCTTCTCATCATCTCTTCAGTAAAAGTTTCTGCTTTTTCAACTTCAGCCCCTGGAAGGATTATGGCAAACGAGTCTCCGCTGAATCCGGAGACAAAGCCTCCGCTTCCCCTGATAACAGAAAGAATTTCTCTTGTGAAAATGCTGTTCATTGTATCTGAGAGGGCTGCGGCACCCATGTTTCCCTGTTTGGAAAGGGTTTCTGCTATAGATGTAAAACCTGATACATCAAAAACCACAACGCTTCCGAACATAGATCCAGAGAGATTGCCATCGGAATAATTCAACGAAATCGGGCGGGGAACCAGATTAAGCATTACCCTCCTCCCTGCACTTAAGCCGCAGGATTGAGATATATCAAATTCACCGGTTTTTTCATAGCCCGGAAAAGTTCTTCCACAATACCGGAAGTCAGGTAACCGACAATGATTGTTGAGTGTACAGATTTGAACAAGGCTGCTAATACCCATTTCCCCGATGAAAACAACACCTTCACCATGACCAGCCCATCTGTTATGATGGAGGGTGAGGAACCGCAATAGCAGATCAAACCCATCAACTTGGCAGGTTGACTTGAAGAAGAAAACAAAAACCAGCAGGAAAAACAGCAAAACGAATAGACAACGCAGGAAGCAAAAACACACCATGCAGACATTCATAATCTCAGCACTTGCAGTAATTGCCATTGGGTATTTAACAACCGCCGCCTACCTCTATCTGAATCAGAGGAAGTTCCTCTACTTCCCCCAGCCGGGCGTACTCCACACCAATGAGCAGACAATTGAGATCAGAAACGGGAACATCTCCCTGAGAGGCTGGGTGGCTAACGAACACAACGACAATGCCATCATCTACTTCGGAGGTAATGCGGAAAGACCGGAGGCAAGCATAGAGGACTTCAAGCAACTCTTCAGCAACCACACCATCTACTTCATCAACTACAGAGGTTACGGAGAGAGCGACGGCACCCCCACAGAGACCGGCCTCTACGACGATGCAATGGCCATATATGATCACATAGCACCACACCACAACCATATAATCATTATCGGCAGAAGCCTGGGAACCGGTGTAGCCACCTATCTGGCCACCAACAGAGATGTCCATAAACTGATACTCGTAGAGCCTTACGACTGCCTGGCAAACATAGCCCAGTTAACCTACCCCATTTTCCCCATGCAGCTCATAGTGAAGGACCGCTATGACTCCGCACAAAGGGCACCGTACATCACAGCACCAACCCTCATAATCAAAGCAGAGAACGACCAGGTAATCCCGGCCTCCTCAACAGACAATCTCATTGCACAATTCACAGGAACAACCCCCCAAACCGCAACCATACCAAACGCCACCCACAGCGACATTCAGGATTACACGCAGTACTACCTGCTGCTGAGAGATTTTATCGGCACAGAATAGGAAATTTCAGGATCAGGGTTGAAACAACTTTTTCAACCCTGTCTGCCTGCAAAAACATTGACTGCTGCTGTAATTCTCTCCTTGATCACAGTCCAATCAGTGTTTTCTATTGTCTGTGGATCAGGTTCTGATTCAGCATCATTAAAAAATGCAAGGCTTTTAAGAATGTGAAATATGCTGGTTTGCGGGAATTTGGTCTCAAACAGGCTTATCATTTGTTCAAGACCGTACATTTCGAGCAGGTAAAATATGTCGTAGAAATCTTTCTTTGAACCTCGTCCTGCAACCGCAGACAACTTCATTGGAATAATGTCTTCAACAGAAAGCAGTCTGATATCGTCAACTGTACGAACCGGATTAATCAGTGGATAAGAATATCTTATCAAATCCACTTTTACAATTTCATTGTTCCCGCCCTGTAATGCTCCGTCAAAGCTTAATGAATTCTTACCAGCAGCTGCATTAACAATTGCAAAATGTTTCTCCAGCTCAGACACCATTTTGCGGGAAGAAAACTCGTAAGGAGTGAACATGTCAATATCAACGGAAATGCGATGTCCGATCTGTAACGCCAGCGCTGTTCCGCCCACAAGAAAGAAATCCTGCAAACAAGGCTGCAGCATCAGTTCTTTCAGTAACTCCAGAGTTTTCGGATAGATGGATCTGTATTGTAACATCTGAATTTCTCTTTTGGAATGTTGAAAAATGTGTGACAAAAGTTCAATGTAAGCTCATCCAAATAACGAATTTGAAGAGCTTCATTCTTGATTCTCTCCAATCCGTAGTAGTCGCAAAGCTGCCGCCAGTCATTCAAGCTTCCCCTGCTGAGCACTCGTTCAATCACAAAACGGGCATGGCTCTGATAATCAATGCCATCAAAGTTTACATCCCAGAAAAGGCTCTTCCTCAATGCCGGCTTTAGTTTATTCATGCTAACATTTTAATCTGTTTGCGGGATATTGTCAATCAGAATTTTATCCTTGATGGAAGATACAATTCCCATTAATGTATCCTTACCAAAAAGAAACAAGATGTAGTGCTGTATGAGCTACTCAAAGGAGTCCAGTATCAGTGAGAGCAAAAACACAACAGTGAATTGGCCGGATCATTACAAGCCCGAGAACTGTGCGGTTCACGTGAGTAACCAGCTGGATATGGCAGTTTCACAGGCCAATGTCTGGGCATGGTTGATAAGAGCAGCACTCTGGCCCACCTGGTACAAGAACGCAAAGAACATAGAAATCATCCCGAACAGCGATCTAAAAGAAGGCTCCATCTTCAAATGGAAAACATTCGGCATAACCATTACATCAACGGTAGAAGAATTCATTCCCAATCAGCGCATTGCATGGAGTGCTAAAACAACAGGTCTGGATATCTATCATGCCTGGGTACTGCAACCATCCACCAGAGGATGCCTGGTAAGAACGGAAGAGACACAGCACGGATTCCTTGCAAGACTCAGCAATCTTCTTATGCCCGGACGAATGTACAAGTATCACCAGTTGTGGCTTGAAGCACTGGAATCCAGCGCAAGCACAGGGCTGCCCCCTGAAACGTAGCAGGATTCCTGCACTAACTCCGATCCAGAGGAGCTGTTTCTTTCCTGAGAATTCGAAGCGCTCCTGCGGCAGCCCCGACACCATTATCGATATTAACCACGCACACCCCTGGGCTGCAGGAGCTGAGAGATGAGAACAGAGCAGTAAAGCCAGACATCGCAGCGCCGTAACCGGTACTGACCGGTACCGCAATCACCGGTCCGGGGAACAAACCTCCCAGCACACTTACCAGCGCGGCATCCATACCGGCACAGGCAATACAAACAGATGCAGAGAGTATATCGGGTAGTACATTGCTTAACCTGTGTATACCGGCTACTCCTATATCAGCAATAAGCTTTACCGGTACACCCATGGTCTCAAGAATGATCACTGCTTCTCCGGCCACCGGCAGATCAGAGGTACCAGCGGTAACTACAACAACAGAGCCTGTAGGGCTGAATGAACCGGAGTACTCTCCCGCAACAAACATTCGTGAAAGGGTATGCAGCTTCCCTGAGGGAAAGACCTCAAGCAGACTGGAACCAAAGCCCTCCGGCACCCGGGATACAATTGCCAGGCCCGTCCGGGCAAAAAGAGATTTAGCAATATCAACAACCTGCTCTGCTGTTTTACCCTGTCCGAGCACAATCTCAGGTAAAGGCTGCCTTTCTCCCCGTGCTGAATCAACCACAGAGAAGCCCAGGTCATCCAGTCCTTCACTACGCAGAGCTGAAACTGCTTCACCTGGTTCTATTCCGGCAGCCCGAAGAACATCAATTAAATAGCTGATTTCCATAAAATCCTTACTCAAACAATTCTGCTGCCCTGCCACGAGCTTCCTGTAAAACAACCTTCACCGGCAGCGCAACGGCAGCAGCCAGGGTAACACATTCTTCAAACTCAGGTTCAGCACTTACAAGTTTATTCATGTAGTATCCCAGCTTAACAGCAACATCACCATAGCGGGTACTGACCTGCTTGAACTCCCGCCTCAGTACTGCTCTCTCTTCAGTTGATACTCTTACACCCAGAGTTGAAGAATGGGCAAAGACTACTTCCAGTACATCATCACGAGCATTCTCAGGCAGATGTACCACTAGTTCCATTGCCGGTCTCCCCTTCTTGCCCAGGCAATTCCTCGCGTAGCAATCAAGAGCTCCCGCCTGAAGAATCTTTTCATTAAGCACTGGCCATATCCTCGGATCCAGGTCATCTATCACCGCTTCTATCCTGGTACAGCAATTACCTGTATTACCACCCGAGTCGCTCTCTTCAGCAACAGTTGAGCCGATAACCAGCTGCAACAGGTTGGCTCTTGTCTTACCCTCCCGTGTACCTGCACCCATTCCGCTGGAAATACCCGCATAAGCCGGAGGAGCATCCCATGACTCAACCAGAGCTGTCAACACTGCAGCTCCTGTTGGTGTTGTAAGCTCCGAGGGCTCACTGGTAGGTACAACAGGTACGCCTTCAAGTAATCGGGAGGTTGCCGGAGCCGGCAGGGGCATTATCCCGTGGGCACATGAAACAGTACCGGTGCCAACGGCAACCGCACCCGAATAAACAGCACCCACGCCCAGCAGATGCATTCCCAGGCAACTGCCCACTACATCAATAATGGCATCCATGGCCCCCACCTCATGAAAGTGCACCTCATCGAGACCTGTGCCGTGAGCTTTTGCCTCTGCTTCGGCAAGACGGGTAAAGGCTCTCAAAGCCATTTTCTTTACCCAGGGGGCAAGCGAAGATGGCTCAATAATATTCTTGATGTCTGACAGGTGTCTGTGTACATGCTCATGAGGAATCACTACTTCAACATGAGTTCCCTGCAAACCGCCGCGAATCACTTTCGATACAACGATGTCCCAGCCGGAAAGAGGTAAAACCCGCAAACCACTGATCAGATCTTCAAGTACAAGACCGTTATCAAGAAGTGCACCAAGAATCATATTACCTGAGATACCACTACAGGGATTGAATACTGCTATCTTCATTGTGAAACAACTCCACTAAAGTTTATGTTAGGAACCTGTCCGAGTAAGCGACATTGTCGGAAACGAGGCGCTCCCCTGTGTTAAACGGGAATGCAGCATCCGCCCGGGCGAGATCTCGACCGACACCGACAAGGTCTCTATTACGGTGCAAACATCCACGCGACTGGTTACAATCCTCGCAGATTTTCGTGATTCGCGAATGGTATGATAAGCAAAAGCAACAAAAAAGGAATACCTTTATGCAGACAGTGCCACAAAGATCCTGCATTTCCGACACGCGAAACACCAATGTTACAGGCACAACAGCTTTCCCGAAGCTTGCAGGAGAACTGCGCAGCCTGGAAAGAATCGGTGTGCTTGTCTCCGGTGGCTGTGACAGCGAGGTGTTGCTCCGAGTTGCCGCTGATGTACTGGGCAGTGCCAATACAATTGCCTTCACCGCTGTCACGCCATTCATTGCCGCTTACTACACAGAGATAGTTAAAGCCACCACGAAAGAGCTTAACGTCAAACTGATCCAAGTCGAGCTCAATCCACTTCAAATCAACGACATCACGGCAAACACATCCCAGCGGTGTTACCACTGCAAGAATGCTATCTACTCAGCCATCACAGCAGCAGCACGTAAATGGAACATCACTATTCTCGCGGACGGCACCAATCTCGACGACACCGCTGAGCACCGTCCGGGCCTGAAAGCCGCAGAGGAACTGAATATCAGTCACCCTTTTCTGAACGCCGGAATGACCAAGGCAGACATCAGAGAGTTGGGCAAACAACTGGGAATGGAAAACCCCGACAGACCATCCGATTCCTGCCTTGCAACAAGAATTCCCGAGCAGACGCCCATTACTGCGGAAACACTGTCTCTTGTCAGCAAAATAGAACAGCCACTGAGACCGCACGTAAAAGGCCGACTCAGGGCCAGAGTATCAAAAAAGCATGTAATACTGGAGTACCAGACAATAGACAGGGAGCTTGTAAAAGCCCACCAGCAAGAGCTCCAGACAATAGCAGACGACGACAGACACAGCGTTCTTTTTAATGAAATATCCTACCATAATACGCGGGAACTTTTCACAACACTTGCTGCACCCATTCAAAGTAATTAGGATTTGGAGTCGCGTTAGGAGAAAAAAATGAGATTTCTGAATTGGCCGCACGCCATAGTCGGTTTTCTTATAGGTGTGGCACTCATCCTTTATGTGAGGGGTGAGAGAGACGGAGAGGTAGATGTTTCTCTTCAGAACTCTCCTGAGATAGTGGAGGTGCAAGCAGAATGACTGAAAAAGTAGTTTCTTTATCCGGAGGGCTCGTACTGGGAATGGTCTGTGCACTTTTCCTGGGTATTGGTGCCACGCAAAATTTAAGCCCGTCAGTACATTTCGAAATACCGGCAATTTTGCAGATGACGATTGCTCAAACTACACACAGCAGGCCAGCCCCTGCCAACGACACAACACCGAACATAAATACTGCAACCCCAAGCAATGAAGACAGGGGTAGAATAACCAGGATCGCCACTCTTACGGAAACCTCCGACCCGGTATTTACAACAACGGCAACAACCACCCAGACAGATCCCAAGAACTGGACTATTGCTTCAACTCCAAAGATTGAAAACACCCTCCAAAGGGTAAATCTTCAACGTTCATACGTTGCTTCAAATCCTCAGACAACCAGCACCTTCATCAGCCTCGGACCTGTAGCAAGACAGAGCAACTACACAACAATTATTGATAACGCTACTGCCGAGCCAACATCCCGTAGCGAGCCTTCCGGTATAGAAGGCAAACCTCATACTCAGGGCTCCTCGACTGCACACAATCCCAACATGAGCTATCCTCGAGACCACGATCCGGCAACTGCCAGTAAGCCGTCAACAAAACCCAGATTAACTTCGGACTCATTCATCGACAGCAATACAGAAGGCTTAGTTGATTCGGAAAGATCAAACCGCGTTGCCACCACTCAAGATCATGGTGGTCATTCAGAAAACGATCCAGGCAACCCAATGCTTCATCAGCGCAATCGGCGCAGACCAGGTACGGATTAGGCGAATCAGTAACAGACAAATTTGAAGGCTGGAGTTAAAGCTCCAGCCTTTTTATTACCATAACAAAAGGACCAGGTGCTTGATACCATTTGAAGAATAGTTAGTCAATAATGTATGTTTTCAAAACCCTTCTTGATAGTTTCCACAATGGAAAACCTTTACTCTGTAAGAACAACCGTCAACAGGGAAACACAATCTTTGCTGTATACTTTCGACAAGGAAACATGAGTAATTCATATGCAAATCACAAGTTCAACTTGACATCTGCATAAAAAATATGCATTATTCCCTAATGATAGTTAAACGTACCCTAAGGAACCGCACTTATATAACGTTACAATAATCAGGGAATTTCTCTAGTCTCCAATTTGCATATATCGGCAAAAGAATTTCGTAACTGGGTGTTAAGATAG
>JAGLOJ010000035.1 GCA_023139045.1 Candidatus Sabulitectum sp. | reverse complement strand
ATGTATGCAAATTTCGGAAGAGCCGGATAATTAAGGTACACCTCAATGAAAATTCTGTGGTATGTTTCTTCACACGGCTGGGGCCACGCTGCCAGGCAGCGGGAACTGATAAGAATTTACAGGCTGAAGTACCCGGACACACACATCGTCGTTGCTTCGGATGTTCCCCGGTGGTTCTGGGACGGTTCCGAAATTAATTCATTTAAAGAAGGTTCAAAATCTCCCATAGTCATGGAAAAAGATGGAGATATTGATCTTCAGGCAACGCGACTGCATTTTCAAAACTTCACCATCAAAAGCTCTGAATACTTGAAAGTTGAAGTTGCAAAACAGTCAAATTTCAGCCCTGATCTTGTCATCTCCGACATCGATCCCCTGCCCATAAAGGCAGCAGGAATCAATGATATTCCAGCTCTGGGTATCAGCAACTTCACCTGGGACTGGATCATGAAAGAAATGCTTCCTGACATGAAAAATGAGGCAGCACTGATTGCTGACATGTACAATCATGGCACATACTTGAGATTACCTCTTGGACCGGATCACTCTCCATTCAACTCAACAATTGATATTCCACTGCTTCGAGGAGGCCCGCCGGGTGATCTGAAGAAGGTTAAAAAGCTGCTTCCCAAAGGGAAAATCTGTCTCGTTGCCCTTCGGGAAATACCGCCTGGGGTTCTTCTTTCAGTTCCGGAGGAATTTTGTGCTGTTTCCTCTCTTCCAGAGCCTGCTCACCCGGTCTGTTACAATATTACACCTGCTGAACTTTCAAAGACGGGGGCAACTTTTGCTGACCTTGTTGCAGCATGTGATCTGGTTGTGACCAAACCGGGGTACGGTATTGTTTCGCAGGTTCTGGCCATGGGAAAAAAGGCGGTGTTTTTCACTGGAAGGAAGTTTCCGGAAGAAAAATTCCTTCTACACCCTCTGTTCAATCGCTCCGGGACCGCTCTGATTGGTACTAACAGTGCTGTTTCCACTTCGACAGCGATCAGTGAAGTAATGGAAAAGCCATCTCCCCCTTCGGCTCAGTGCAACGGTAGTGATGCCATTATCAGTTGGATGCAGGCAAGCGGAGGAAAAACCACTCTGGGTTTTCAGATCTGAAATGTCCGGGTGCGCCAGTCAGAAAAGACTTGAGCGTTGAGACTTGTTTTCACTCCCCCCCTCTAAAACCTGTTTCACTTTTCACGGCTCTCCCATGCTGGATGCAAAATTCCAGCAGATTTCGTTTAACAAAAAAAAGCTGCCAGTCTCGTAATGGAGACAATGGTAACAGATGTTTCCGGTAAAGAAATCAGAAGTTTTGACGGTTTTTTAACTAAGGGTCAGCTTCTTGGTGCATGGTCACTTCCTGAAGTGATCGTACCTTTCAACGGTTACTTCGTTCTTGTTGATGACTTTGTTCTTGCCAACTGGGCTCACCCCTGCAGATGGGTATTTGTCTCTCCGGAGGGAGAGGTGGAAACCATCAGAATGAGTATTCCCCCTGATGTTTTGCCCAGAATGAGTGTTGAATACACCAGTCTCCCGGAAACTGACGATGGTAAAGGCCAGTACAACAATCACACCAGATACTACGGTGATGTGCAGTTCATCTACAATGTACTTGCCCACGATTACCTGATACCCGACGATCACATCATCGTCTGCTTTTCAGACGGACTCAACCCGGCCCCGGATCTATCCAGCGGGCTCAATTCCAACCCGGATTTCGATAATGACGGCGACAGTGACATCATCTACGATGCCACCACGACCGGAGTTACAAGCGGATACAATGCAATCAATGCAATGGTCGGCGCAGACGATCATCTCTTCATCTATACCACAGATCACGGCAACACCGGTAAAGGCGGCTTTGACAACCCGCCGGAGGTTATACTCAATCTCTGGAACGGTCAAACCCTGAATGACGATACATTCATGGGATACGTGGACTCATTCTCCGCCATGTCCATACATGCAGTGATGGAACAGTGTTTTTCTGGAGGCTTCCTTGAGGAAGTTGTCAACGCCGGAGCAACCCAGCCAAGAACATTTGCCAGTGCGGCCAATGCCTCAGAATCAAGTTATGCCGGAGCAACATACCCCGAGTACGACGAGTATGTGTACTACTGGATCGGTGCTGTGCACGGTTCAACTCCACCAACCACAAGCGTTCCAGGCGGGGCTCTTCCCGGAAATCCTGACATAAACGGTGACGGCTGTATTTCCATGTATGAAGCAGCTTTCAAAGCTGAAGAGTGGGATACCTGCGCACAGAGTGGTCAGGAACACCCCATGTGGGATGATACTCCCGACGACTGCGGTGACGACTACTTCCTTGGTGGTTTAATCGTAACATCACTGGAAAGCTCCAGCGCGTTTGTGCCTTCCATGGGTCTTTCAATATCTCAGAATCCCGTTGTTTCCACTGCAACAGTGAACTTCACACTTCCTTCACCTGCGCACGCCACTATTGAGATTCTGGATATTGCCGGAAGAATTATCAGCACACCTGTCAACGGAACGGTTGCCTCCGGCAGCCACTCAGTTGTATCAGGTCTCAGCAGTGCACCGGCCGGTGTTTACATGGTCAGACTGACCACTGGCCAACACACAGAAACACTCAGGGCTGTTAGACTCTAAGGTTTCAACTATCCTTTACAGGGGGGGCTTCAGCCTCCCCTTTTGTTTGTCAACAGGCCTTCATTTAATAGCTTCCCGGGAGGCTGTGAAATCCTGTGTTTATCTGCATGATAATTCACAGTGTACACCATCTCAAATCAGGTGGTTTACATTCCATTTGTTTAGTGACATCTTTCCTGATAATTTTCAGCATTGCAGGGGGAACAATGAACGAGCAGGATCTTCTCCGGGTTTTCAACAGCATGACCGAGGGGTATTACAAAGTAGACGATACTGGAACAATCACATCAGTGAACAGCAGAGCCGTGGATATTTTCGGATACAACTCAACAAGTGAGCTCATCGGGAAACGTTTCACCAGTGATTTCTTCCCGGACAAGGAAAAACGCCGTTCATTTCTAAACAGTCTCTCGGGTGATGGAGACCTCAAGCTCTTTACCGGGGAATTAATCAGGAAAGACGGTTCTCCCTTTATTGCAGAAACATATGCCAGACGTCTTATAAATCCAATCGGCAGGTTCACCGGGTTTGAGGTCTATGTCAGAGATATTTCCGGAGAGATGGAGAGCAGAGAAGAATCCGAACACCTGACCAGAGTTCTGAAGGCGATAAGACAGGTCAATCACATCATCACAAAGGAAAAAGATCTGCACTGTATGATTCAGGGAATCTGCGATGCTCTGATCTCTACCAGAGGGTATTCATCTGCCTGGATTGCACTCTGCGATGAGAAAAATTCCGCATTCAATAAAACGGCTTTTTCTGGAATCCCGGAGAAAAATAAGAACCAATTGAGGTCTCTTATAGAATCTGACAATATGGTCATCTGTGCAACACTCGCTATGGAAAAACGAGGACTTGTAACTGTTAATGATGTTAAAAATCAGTGCGGAGACTGTCCTTTACTTGGGCTTGAACCGAACAGCAGACCATTTACAGCACCACTGATAGCAGACAACAAACTGTACGGTTTGATTTCCGCTGAGCTTCCAATGGAAATCAGCCTGTCTCCAGATGAACGCTCTCTGTTCCAGGAAGTAGCTGATGATGTTGCCTACTCGGTACACAACATCTACATGGAAGCAGATCGGTTAAAATCCGAAAAAGCAGTTGACAGAGCGAATAAAAAACTTGAGGAAGCTTTGGATATTGCCGAGAAATCAGCAGAACTGGCCAGGGAAGCCAATAGAGCAAAAAGCGAGTTCCTGGCCAACATGAGCCATGAAATCAGAACTCCACTGAATGGTGTTATTGGAATGACAGGACTTCTCATGGAAACAGAGTTGACTCCTGAGCAGAGAGAGTATTCAGAAACTATTTCTACAAGCGGAAATGCACTGCTCGCTTTGATAAATGACATTCTGGATTTAAGCAAAATTGAGGCAGGTAAACTTGAAATAGAAAAAACCGATTTCAACCTTGTCTCAATGATGGAGGATATCGGAGATCTCATGGCAGCCAGAGTGCAGAACAAAGGACTTGAATTCATTTCCCTTATCAGCCCTGATATCCCCCGAGTTGTCACAGGAGATCCTGGAAGAATCAGACAAATTCTGCTTAATCTCACAGGCAACGCTCTTAAGTTTACAGAAAGCGGGGAGATAAGTGTTTCCGTCATGGTTGAGCAGGAATCTAATAACAGCGCCATGCTCAGATTCTCAGTCAGAGATACGGGAATCGGGATACCCAAGGACAAAGTCAGCACCATCTTCGATGCATTTACCCAGGCGGACACCTCTACTACCAGGAAATACGGTGGTACTGGCCTGGGCCTCTCTATCTGTAAAAGACTCACAGAAGTGATGAATGGTAAAATCGGTGTGCTCACCAGAGAAGGTTCCGGTTCAGAATTCTGGTTCATTCTGACACTTGAGAAACCATACAGCCCTTCCAGAAGGACAAAAGCTCATTCCCTTAAAAACATCAGGATTCTTGCGGTGGATGACAATTCCACTAACAGAAGACTTCTTTCTTTGCTTCTGGAGTCATGGAACAGCAGATGCACTGTTACTCCAGGTGGAGAAGAAGCTCTCGAATTACTACGAACCGCTACTCTGGCTGGAGATGCATACAGTATCGCAGTACTGGATATGCAAATGCCGGGGATGGACGGAGAAGAACTCGGACAAAAAATCATTGAAGACCCCGACATCAAAACACCCAAGATGGTTATAATGTCTTCCGTTGGAGCACGGGGAGATGAGGCAAGGCTTCAGGAGCTTGGTTTTTCCGCATACCTGACTAAACCTGTAAAACAGTCACTTCTGTTTGAATGTCTGACAACTCTCTACAGCACAGAACAAAGGGTGGAAAAAGTTCCATCAGGTCACAGCCAAGCTTCCAAAGAGTCCGGTGGAAACAATTTGAAAATCCTTATCGCAGAGGATAATTCTATAAATCAGCTGGTGGCAAAACGAATAATTGAGAAGCTGGGATACCAGTCGGATGTAGCCTTTAACGGGGCTGAGGCAATTGAAATGCTGAGTAAACAAGCTTACGATATCGTTTTCATGGATTGCCAGATGCCGGTAATGGATGGATACGAAGCAACAAGACTCATCAGGTCAAAGGATGGCAATAACCTGAATCCCGGGGTTGTGGTAATTGCCATGACAGCAAATGCCCTGGCGGGAGACAGAGAAAAATGTCTGCAGGCCGGAATGAACGATTACTTACCTAAGCCGGTTACTCCGGCATCTGTATCTAACGTGCTATCCTCCTGGTTGTCCATAATCCAAAGTGATAAGTACATGATGGAGGATAATGCAGTAACCTTCTTCGATCCAGGAAAATTAAAGGGGGATCTCGGGAATGATATGATCGCTATTCGCGAATTTATCAATATCTATCTTGCCACCGCAACAAAGTATTTAAATGACTTATCAGCTGCAATCAATACAGATAACGCCATTAGCGTTAAAATTTCTACGCACATTCTAAAAGGCTCTTCTTTGAACATAGGAGCAAACAATCTGGCAATCGCCTGTGAAAGGCTGGAACAACTTTCCATCAAAGGAGATCTGGGGAATGGCGACATTCTGTTGAAGGTTGTAGAAATTGAATTTGACAGACTCTCGGAACACCTGTCAGATATTGGCTGGAGTGGTGACTGAAAGCTGTAAGACCCACATATTCCGGGTTTTAAAGACCTGGTAACCACACCGCTTTTTCTTATTGTTTCACCCTCTTCCGGGATGTAGCTTTACGTACTTCCAAGGCTTGGCTGTTTACATCTGCCTGAATTGTTGACATCTTTCTTTCCAGGAAACAAAATCAGGAGGAGTTATGAAAGAGTCTGACCTGCTCCGAGTGTTCCACGGTATGACAGAAGCTTACTACAGAGTTGACATAAAAGGTGCAATTACCGCCGTTAACAAACAGGCCGTTGAGATGTTTGGTTACAGCTCTGTGGATGAAATAATGGGGTTACAGCTCATCGGGGATTTCTTCCCGGATGCCAAAATTCACAGAGTATTCCTTAACAGTCTCACCAGAGATGGAAGAATTCATCTATGTACTGGGCTGTTCCAGAGAAAAGACGGCAGATTCTTTCATGCTGAAAACAATGCAAGAATGCTGACAGGCCGGAATGGTGTTGTTACAGGGCTGGAGGGTTACGTCAAAGATATTTCCATACAGGTGGAGGCCAACAGAACTCTGAAAGCCAGAGAAAGACATTTCAGTCATATTCTCAATTCCATCAACTCGGGTATTGGTCACATCGGTATGGATGGCATAATCACCTATGCAAACAGGTATATGGCAAGTATGCTTGGTTACTCCTCAGTGGATGATCTTATAGGCAAACGAGTTATCGATCATGTAACACCGCATCTGAGAGATGCTTTCAGTCATAATATGAAACAGACAATGGATTCGAATAACCCCTTTTTTGAAGTCGAATTCCAGAGATGTGACGGAAGTTTCTTTCAAGCAATGGCTGGAGCAACTCCGGACATGGATGAAGATGGAAATATCTGTGGAGTCTTTGGCTCTTTTGCGGACATTTCAGAACAAGTTGCGAAGAGACTTGAAACAGAACACCTTACCCGTACTCTTAAGGCAATAAGACAGGTCAACCACATCATCACAAAGGAAAGATCTCTGGACATGATGATCCAGCAAATCTGTGATGCTCTTATATCAACGGGGGGTTATTCCTCGACGTGGATCGCCATTTACAAGCAGGGAACAAGCAGTTTTGTAAAATTCGCTTCTGCCGGCATTCCCGAAAAGAATAAAGATGAACTTGCTGCTGATCTCAGATCAGGAAAAAATTGCTTCTGCTCCTCCCTGACAGTAGAAAAGCGGTGCATCGTTACCATAGAGAATGTGAAGAATCAGTGTGGTGATTGCCCTCTTCTCGGCCTGGAACCTGACAGCAGGCCCTTTACCACAGCTCTTATGGTTGATGGGGTTATCTACGGCGTAATTTCAGCAGAACTGCCGATCAAGCTCAGTCTCTCTGCCGATGAGCAGACACTCTTTCACGAGGTGGCTGACGATGTTGCCTACTCCGTTCGAAACATTTATCTGGAAGTTGAAAAAACCAGAGCCAACAGAGCTATTGAGAAAGCAAACAAACAGTTATCGGAAACTCTGAAAATAGCAGAGAAATCCGCTGAGCTGGCCAAGGAGGCCAGCAGGGCGAAAAGTGAATTTCTTGCCAATATGAGCCATGAGATTCGAACACCTTTAAATGGCGTTATCGGAATGACCGGACTGCTCATGGAAACTAATCTGTCACCCGAGCAGAAAGAATTTGCTGAGACTGTCAAGATAAGTGGCGATGCTCTTCTTACTCTGATTAATGATATTCTTGACTTCAGCAAGATTGAGGCTGGAAAGCTGGAGATTGAGATTACCAGTTTTGATCTAAGACTGCTTCTTGAAGAGGTGGGAGATATGATGGCTGTCAGGGCTCAGCATAAGGGTCTTGAATTTATCTCTCTTATCGCTCCTGATATACCTGCTCCTGTAAGAGGTGATCCCGGCAGAATAAGACAGATACTGCTTAACCTGACAGGCAATGCTCTCAAGTTCACCAGTGAAGGAGAGATCAGTATATCGGTCATCGCTGAAAATGAAAATGACACTCACGTACAACTCCGATTTTCTGTTAGAGATACAGGAATCGGCATACCGGATAACAAGGCAAAGAGTATTTTTGATGCATTTACTCAGGCCGATGCTTCCACAACCAGAAAGTATGGAGGAACCGGTCTGGGTCTTTCAATATGCAAAAGGCTCGTTGCCCTCATGGGGGGCAAAATCGATGTTCTCAGCCGGGAGGGTTCCGGCTCCGAGTTCTGGTTTACCCTTACCCTTGAAAAGCACAGCAAGCAGTCTTCCCGGACTGAAGCCAGATCCATTGAAAATATCCGCATTCTTGCAGTTGATGACAACACAACCAACAGAAGACTTATGACCCTGCTGCTTGAATCCTGGAAATGCAGGTACTCTGTGGTTCCCTCCGGACGGGAGGCTCTGGAAATTCTCAGAGATGCCACTTTTGAAAAAGATCCCTTCAGAATCGCCGTTCTTGATATGCAGATGCCGAAAATAGATGGCGAAGAACTTGGCGGAAGAATTCTGGATGATGCGGAAATTGAATCACCTGAGCTCGTGATGATGTCATCCATTGGAGCCAGAGGAGACGCTGCGAGATTGCATGAACTCGGTTTTTCCGCATATCTGACAAAACCCGTAAAGCAATCCCAGTTATTCGATTGCCTTACCACCGTTTACGGCCATGGGCCCAAAAAAGAG
Source organism: Candidatus Sabulitectum sp. (assembly GCA_023139045.1). Lineage (GTDB taxonomy): Bacteria > Fermentibacterota > Fermentibacteria > Fermentibacterales > JCC-6 > Sabulitectum. The sequence goes on along the minus strand of JAGLOJ010000035.1, from coordinate 18,585 downwards.
AAAACTCCTCTAGTTACAAGACATACCCTTAAAGAATCCAGGAAAGCAGGAGTGCAGATTCTTATAGCCGAAGATAATCCTGTAAATCAACTGGTTGCGGTAAAAATTCTGAAGAAACTTGGATACAAGGCAGATATTGCCGAGAATGGAACAGAAGCAATAGATGCTCTCAGGAGAACAGCCTACGACATAATATTTATGGACTGTCAGATGCCTGTAATGGACGGCTATGCAGCATCCAGGGCCATACGATCCGGCAAAGAGAAAGTGTTAAACAGTGATGTGGTTATTATTGCCATGACTGCCAATGCCCTGAAGGGTGACAAAGAGGAATGCATTCAGGCGGGAATGGATGACTACATTTCCAAACCAATCACTCCGAAATTATTATCTGACATTCTTGTTAAATGGGTTCCCAAAAAGTCAGTCAACGGTGAATTAAGGATTGAGCCCCTCCTCTCTGACAATACTTTTCAAAGGGAAAAACTTGATCTTGATTTCGGAGATGATGTTGAAACAATCAGAGAATTGATCAGTCTCTTTATTGTTACTGCACAAAAGAATCTGCGTGATTTGTCTGCTGCCATCCGGGAAAACAAGCCGGCAAATGTAAGAATTCTAGCACACACACTGAAAGGTTCAGCACTTAACATCGGTGCTAATGATTTCGCAAACGCCTGCGCAAGGCTGGAACATCTGGTATCCAGAGGAGATCTGGCCAACAGTGATATTCTGCAAAGCATTGTAGAATCAGAATATGAAAGACTTTTGATTCATCTGTCTGAAATAGGATACAGGTAATGTAAAGGGGGCTTTCGCCCCCTACCCCTGTGCCGGAATTGAGCCAGCTACAGTCCCTGAGAAATGAAGTCTGATATCATGGGAAGAAATTCTTCAGGTGAGCCCGCCACTCCGGTAATACGATCGATCTCATTTCCGCTAGCATCTGCGAGTATCAGAGTTGGGATACTCTGAGCGCGATACCGCTGTGCAAGCTGGGGATTATTGTCAACATCAATCTTGAGAAGAATACACTGCGACAACACTTCCTTGTAGTCGTCTCTTGTGAAGTAATCTTCCGCAAGCATTACACAGGGTCCGCACCAGTCTGCATATAGATCTATGAAGATCGGTTTCCCTGTTTCTGCAGCAAGAGCCAGTGCAGCATCCAGATCATCATGCATCCAATCAGATTCTGTGCTGGAATTCGCAGTTGTTAACTCTTCAGTCCGGGTTTCCGCAGGCTCTCCACAAGCAACAAGGGCAAGCACCAGTGTCAGGGAGAGTAAAAATTTCATAGGTTCTCCTTTTCATGTTTCACGAGTTTTCAATTGTTACGGAATATACAAACTTTTCGCTCTTTTGTTCCCGGGAGGAAAAATGAGACCTGAAACACCCAAGCTTACCGTAGATGCCATTATTGAAATTGACGGTGGAATTGTCCTGGTTGAAAGAAAATACCCACCCCCGGGATGGGCAATACCAGGGGGGTTTGTTGACCCGGGAGAAAGTCTTCTTGAAGCTGTTAAAAGGGAAGCGCTTGAAGAAACATCCCTGGAAATAGAGGTACTTGATCTCTTCCATGTATACTCAAAGCCATGGAGAGACCCCAGAGGAGACACAGTGAGTGCAGTTTACTGGTGCAGGGCAACAGGAAATCCAGTAGGAGGAGATGATGCTGCAAAGGCGGTTGTATTCCGCAGGGATAACCTTCCAAATGCCATCGCTTTTGACCACAGGGAAGTTCTGCAGCATTTCTTCCACTGGAGAAAAACAGGCATCAGACCGGGTCTTGACTTGTAAAACAACATGTTGAATATTTTTCTGTAGTGTTTCTTGAAACGTTGCCTAGCCACAGAAAGGTAGAAAAGTGCGACACATTGCTTTGTTACCCCTTGTGCCTTTGCTGGCTCTTGCCGGGGTACCATCATTCCTTGAGCCGGTGAAAATTCAAGCCGACGGTACGAATATTGACGTGGGTCTTATGGCCGATCCCTTCATGATTGACTGGGACACAGACGGAGTTACCGATCTTCTTGTGGGGCAGTTTTCCCCGGGTAAAGTCCGATTCTACAAGAATATCGGCACCAATGAAGCTCCTGAATTCACTTTCTCCTACTACCTTCAAGCTGACGGAGCCGACATTGCCGTCAGCGCAGGTTGATGCACTGGTGCAACCAATCCACAGGCTGTGGATTTCAACAATGACGGTATTCTGGATCTTCTTCTGGGAGAGAGGAACGGTTACTACAACTTCTACACAGGTAACGGTGACGGTACTCTACACTTCATTGGTCGCCCCAGTGATACTGCCGGCGATCCTATCGAAAGAAACTCTAATTCCTCCGGATATCTTGATGACTGGAATGAAGACGGGTACATTGATTTCATAGCAGGCGGATACAATACTGTATCTGTCAGCGGTGGAATTCTTCAGGTTCATCTGAATGTGAGTAATGATCCCACCGTACCCCTCTGGAGTGCATCTGTGATCGACCTTACTTCGTCTGTCTGCAACAAGTGGAGAATTACTCACCAGACACATGATCTGGATGGAGACGGTGACAAGGATATCGTTCTCGGTTACGAAATGGGTAATGTGTGGTTCGCCGAGAACATCGGAACCAACAGCAATCCCGCCTTCAACGGCTACATACAACTGCAATGTAATGACGGACCCATAAATGTGTACACAAATTTCAACGGCGGCGGCAGGGCCAGAGAGAATGTTGCTGACTACAACAACGATGGTGTTCCAGATCTTCTAGTCGGGTGCAACAACGGATGGATCTACTATTTTGAAGGATACGGAACTGGAATCGCAGAAGAGTCTTCCACTGCAATCAGTGAATTCCGGATGAATTTGTCAGAGGTTCCAACTACAGGTCTCTTCTCAGTTAACCTGACTCTCCCTGTTGCTTCACAGGTAGAGATAAGCGTATTTGATGCAACAGGTAGATTGATAAACTCGAATAATTCATACTGCCAGAGTGGCTTCGGCTCCCTCCAGATGAACATCACCGACAGCCCCGCTGGAATGTATATGGTTTCTGCTTCAGTAGAAGGACTTACTGAAACCGCAAGGTTGATAAAGATAAATTAGTTTACCTGAGAATAGAGGGCATTCCGAAAATTCGGAATGCCCTTTTTGCTTACAGGTAAAGAGAGCTGAGACTGCGTCCCTGATTGATTCTTTTGATAGCCTCGGCAAACACATGGGCAACTGACAAGACTTCAATCTTGTCCACAGGACCGCCGTTTACCTTCTCTGCTGTTTCTCTGTCGAATTCCACGGTGTCCGTGATATAAAGTTTTGTTATCGGACTGTTCTGCAAACGCTTCACAGCCTCACCACTTAAGATAGGATGAGTAATGAAAGCAAAGATGTCTTTTGCTCCTCTTGCAGCCACAGTTTCCGCACAGAGGATCAGACTTCTTCCGCTGAGGATCTCGTCATCTGCCATGATAACGGTTCTATCAGACAGGTCATCCAGTCCTTCAACGGTTCTCACAAGAGGGTTCTCGGAATCGTCCACACGTACTTTCTTTACATAACCGGTGGTGATATCAGGAGCACCGCCGGCATCCTTAATACCCTTGGCCGTGTGCATTGCGAGAAAGTCATTATCCAGAATACTTCCGGAGTCAGGGGCGACAAAGGCAAGTTTTTCTTTTCCCATGGCCAGAATTTTTCTGATAAACACCGTGTTCGCATGGAGCTGATCAACAGGTATGTTGCTGAACCCCTGACTCTGGGGAGAATGAAGAGTCATTGCAAGAACTCTGTCGGTTCTAACTGCCTCAAGCAGCTCGAAGATCATCTTGGATGTGATAGCTATTCTGGGCTTGTCCTTCTTATCACTCCTGGCATACGGGAAGTATGGAGTAACTGCTGTGATTCTTCCTGCGCTGTCTTTCAAGGCACTGATCATCTGCAACAGTTCCAGAATATCTCCTGACACAGTTCTGTAGGCATCTGTCCTCTCCTGGAACACAGATCTCTCACCGGACTGAATAACGAACAGATCCTTTTCCCTGACTGTCCCGCCGGGGAAATTAACCATCATGTTTCCGTTTGAGAAATCATGAAACTCAACAGGTTCCGGTTCAATACCAAGAATTTTACAGATGTCGTCTGTAAGCCTGGTGCTGGCTCTGCCGGAACAGATAGCTATGCTTCCGTACATCTGCGTCCCCCCTGTTCGTTCTACCGATTCAGTGCTGCCAGCTCTGCGGCAGTTTCATCAATTGTGCCGAATATAACCTGAAGCATTGCCGAGAAAGCTTCTATGCCAACGCCATTCTCGGTGGTGAATGTATAGGTGCAGATAACTTCTCCGGTGTCAATGTCATGCTCAAATTTCACAAAGGGGTAGGTAGCATTAAGTTCAGCAAGTTTCGCAAAAGCAGCAGCTCTGCCGGCACCGGATGCGGGAACCAGCCCGGGAGTAGGACCAGCGAGGAAGCATGCCTCCATTGGAGCGTTTACTTCAATGTAGAAGATAGGGAAAGCCTCACCACTGAGTGAATCCTCAGCAAGAAGCCAGAAAGTGCCTTCCTCTTCTTCATAAGCCGCGCCAAGCTGGTCAAGGTATCCGGCTACTGTGGTTGAAGATAGAGCGGCAAATGAAATCGTGACAAGTGTTAAAGCAAAAAGAACTGTGGCTCTCATAAAATCCTCCGTTGTTTATTGATTACTGACTGTGGAAGTTCTGCGTGCCCCTTTAATATGCTTCCCTTTCTCGTTTTTGGCGAGTGCCGTGCTGAATCTTTACAAAAGCACCCCATTGTTCTAGATTCGAGTATTCTTTTGTCATGTAAATACATACTCGCTTCTTTTGGAGGCAAAATGGATCGTAAAATCAGAGTACTGATAGGCAAACCCGGCCTTGACGGACACGACAGAGGGGCAAAATACATAGCCCGTGCTCTTAGAGATGCCGGCATGGAAGTCGTATATACAGGTATTCGCCAGACGCCTGAGGCCATAGCAGACGCTGCAATACAGGAGGATGTTGATTTCGTTGGTATCTCCCTTCTCTCCGGTGCTCACAACCATCTGTTCCCTGAAGTTGCCAGGTTGCTTCGAGAGAAAGACGCCTCAGACATTATCCTTTTCGGAGGCGGCGTCATTCCGGAAGAAGATATTCCCGGCCTGAAAGAAGCCGGTTACGCAGCCATCTTCACCCCTGGAACACCTGCTGCGGAAGTCGTCGAGTTTATCAACCTTCAGATGGAGAAAAGGCAGTAACTCCAGATGACTTCTACAACCGGTATTATCCAGGGCGTCGGTGAAGGTTCCATTCGAGCAATTGCAAGAGCTCTGAGCAGAGTCGAAAATGGCAGTTCCGATTCCACCGATATTCTCGATAAGCTTTTTGCCAGACAGCAGGGGTTTACCATTGGTGTTACCGGCCCGCCGGGGGCGGGAAAAAGCACTCTGGTAAACAGGATGATAACCAGATATCGAGCCGACGGTAATTCTGTAGGTGTTATTGCAGTTGACCCGTCTTCTCCGTTCACCGGCGGCGCCCTTCTTGGAGACCGCATTCGGATGCAGTCTCATGCCTCTGACCCAAAGGTATTTATCCGAAGCATGGGCAGCAGAGGTCACCTCGGTGGCCTATCCGGTGCGACCCGGGATGCTTCATGTGTGCTTTCAGCCGCTGGCTACAGCCCTGTGATAATTGAAACTGTAGGGGTAGGCCAGGCAGAAGTTGAGATAGCAGACCTTGCGGATATTACTCTGCTGGTACTGGTTCCGGGGCTGGGAGATGATGTGCAATCCATGAAGGCCGGCATCATGGAAATCGCTGACATCATTGTGTTGAATAAAGCAGACAGGAATGGTATCGAACAACTCGAAAGCTATGTTAAGGCCAGCCTTGAGTTCATATCAGCCGGGTTTAAGAAACCGGAAGTTGTCCGAATTTCTGCTGTAAACGGAGAGGGGCTTGAAGATCTCTGGGGTGCTATTGACCGGTTAGCAGCAACACACCCCGGAGAAAACAGAATATCACGATCCGCAGTAAGAACTTTGAATGAAATTCTTCGGGAAAATGGAATGCTTTTTTCTGAGAAATTACTTGAGCTGGAATACAATGGCAGAGAAACAGCGGAAGAGCTTATCTTAGCCGGACAGTTGACTCCTTATGCAGTTGGGAAAAAACTGCTTGAAAGAGCGGAAAGGATGTTTGAGCACAATGGATCTAACTAAGATCGATCACATCGGAATTGCAGTTGAGAGCGTAGAAGAGGCTTCAGTTTTTTACCGTGATGTGCTTGGACTTGAGCTCATTGGAACTGACGAAGTTCCTTCGCAGATGGTCAAAGTTGCAATGTTCAAAATTGGGGAAAGCAAAATTGAATTGCTTGAACCAACATCCCCGAACAGTTCAATTGCCATTTTTCTTGAAAAGAAGGGGCAGGGAATTCACCACATTGCGTATGGCGTAACTGATGTGAACGGAACTGTCATTGAGCTGATTGAAAAAGAAGTCAGAATGATCGATAAAGAATCCAGACCGGGTGCTGGTGGATCAAAGATCGCTTTCATCCACCCTAAAGCAAGTGGTCGTGTACTTACAGAACTCTGCCAACACTAATCCCTGAAAGGGAAGAGGGTATATAAGAATGAGCTCAGCTGAAAAGACCAGAATACTCAGAAAACTTCGTGAAGAAGCTCTTCTGGGTGGAGGCGAAAAAAGAATAGAAAAGCAGCATGCAAGAGGAAAACTCACTGCCCGCGAGAGGGTTGAGCTGCTTCTTGATGAGGGTAGTTTTGAAGAGTTTGATATGCTCAAAACCCATCGCTGCACCAATTTCGGTCTTGAGAAACAGAACTTCCTCGGCGACGGTGTTGTAACAGGATACGGCACCATCGACGGCAGACTTGTATATGTTTTCAGCCAGGACTTCACAGTCTTCGGAGGTTCCCTTTCCGAAACCTTTGCAGAAAAAATTCTCAAAGTAATGGAAATGGCATCCATGAACGGCGCACCCCTCATCGGCCTCAATGATTCAGGCGGAGCCAGAATCCAGGAGGGAATTGAGAGTCTTGCCGGTTACGGCGATATTTTCCTCAAGAATGTACTTTACTCCGGTGTGATCCCGCAGATATCAGCAGTTCTGGGACCCTGTGCCGGTGGTGCTGTATACAGCCCGGCGATTACCGACTTCACTGTGATGGTTGAAAACACCAGTTACATGTTCGTGACCGGTCCTGAAGTTGTTAAAGCTGTTACCGGAGAGGATGTAACCAAGGAAGAACTTGGCGGTGCCCGGATTCACGGTGGCAGAAGCGGTGTGGCTCATATGGTGTGCAAGACGGAACAGGAAGCCCTTCAGCTTATCAGAAAACTCATCAGTTACATTCCTCAAAACAACATGGAAGATCCAATCTCCATGCCCCCGACAGACCTGGTGGATCGGGTGGAAAAGTGGCTGGACAGTTTTATACCGGATAATCCCAACAAACCCTATGACATGAGAAAAGTCATCGAGGGGATCCTCGATCACGGTGAGTTCCTTGAAATACAGAGGATGTATGCTCAGAACATCATCATCGGCTTTGGCAGAATGAACGGTAAGTCTGTCGGGTTGATTGCCAATCAGCCGGCGTATCTTGCCGGTGTCCTTGATAACGATGCTTCAGTGAAGGCCGCCAGATTTGTCCGATTCTGCGATGCCTTCAACATTCCTCTGATAACTCTGGTTGATGTGCCGGGATTCATGCCTGGAACCAAGCAGGAATACGGTGGAATAATCAGGAACGGAGCCAAGCTTCTCTATGCTTACGCAGAAGCTACCGTGCCAAAGATTACCGTAATAACCAGAAAAGCCTACGGTGGTGCTTACGATGTTATGTCCTCCAAACATCTGGGTGCAGACGTGAACTTCGCCTGGCCCACTGCCGAGATTGCGGTTATGGGACCTGATGGTGCTGTAAACATCATATTCCGCAAGGAGCTTGCAGAGGCATCCGATCCGGTTGCACGGAAGGCAGAGCTTGTTAAGGAATATCGCGACAACTTCGCAAACCCTTACAATGCAGCGAACCGGGGTTACATTGATGATGTGATCCTTCCATCCAATACAAGATTCCGTATCATAAAAAGCCTTGAGATGCTTCAGTCCAAACGGCAGGATATTCCGGCCAAAAAACACGGAAATATCCCTCTGTAATGGTAACCGCAACACTACTTCAGGCAGTAATGTCCATGCCGGAGCAGCACATAATCGACATTGGTACCAGATTGGCCCTGATTGGAATGGGCACTGTGTTTATAGGGCTTGTGATTCTTTCTCTTTCTCTGCCGCTGATAAAGAGGCTTGCCGAAGGGAAAAAGAAAAAAAAGACAACTGCTGATTCAGATTTCGTTTCCCGGACAGAAGGGCTCGCGAATGACGAGGTTGTAGCTATTGCTACAGCCATTCATGCTCACTTTTTAAAGATCAACCAGATGGAAGAAATGAAACTTACATGGGAGATGTACGAAAGACCCTACTCTCCCTGGAGACTGGCGGGAAGATCAAAGATACTCCTTGATCGTACTGCATTCAGACAAAGGAACAGGAGCAGGTAATGCCCGAGTACAGAATAACTGTAAATGACAAGTCTTACTCGGTTAACATTGGCCGAATAGAAGATGACAGTGTTGAAGTTACATTGGAAGGCAGCACCTACACGGTGGGTGTTGAATTCCCTGGAAATAAATCAAAGAAAACCCCAAGAATAAGCAGAGGTCGGGCTGTGCCTGACGCATCTTCTGCTCCCGACAAAACCACTGCGCCCGGACAGACCTCCGGGATGGGAAGGATTCTTGCCCCGTTGCCGGGAGCTATTCTCAAGGTTCTTGTTGCGGTTGGAGATCAGGTTACTGAAGGCCAGACTGTGGCTGTGATGGAGGCAATGAAGATGGAGAATGAGATTGAAGCCCCTGTGGCTGGAAAAGTCTCGAAAATTGCTGTGAAAGAGGGCGACACCATCCTGGAAAATGCCCTCATCATGAGTATAGGTTAAGGGGGAGGCTGAATGACATTAGCTACCCGTCTTCTCACGGCACTTACTTCCACCACCGGAGAACTCAGTCTCAGTGATATCAGCTTTGCCAGTTATCTGGGAGATTCCGGTTTCGGTCAGATAGAGCTCGGTAATGTGATCATGATCATTATGGGAATTGTCATGATCTATCTTGCCATCAAGAAAGACTATGAACCACTGCTCCTTGTTCCCATCGGATTCGGCATCATCGCCGGCAACATGCCCTACAACCCGGATCTGATTCCCATCGGCTATCTGGATGTACTGGGAGGTCAGCAGTCGGTTTTCAAGATGTTCTACTTCGGTGTATCAAGTGGTCTCTTCCCCCCCCTGATTTTCCTGGGAATTGGTGCAATGACTGACTTCAGTGCCCTGCTCTCCAACCCCAAACTTCTGCTTCTTGGAGCAGCAGCTCAGATTGGTATCTTCATCACTCTGCTTGGTTCACTCTTCCTGGGATTCAACATGCAGGAAGCAGCAGCTATCGGAATCATAGGAGGAGCAGACGGCCCTACTGCAATCTTTGTAGCCAGCCAGATGGCACCGCATCTGCTGGGTGCAATTGCCATTGCTGCATACTCCTACATGGGTCTGGTGCCTGTAATTCAGCCACCGATCATGCGTCTTCTCACCACTGATGAGGAGCGCAAACGCAGAATGAAACCTACCAGACATGTTTCCACCACAGAGAAAATACTGTTCCCAATTATCGCATTCTTCATTACCGCTTTTATTGCTCCGGGAGCCATTACCCTTCTTGGAATGCTCTTCTTCGGTAACCTTCTCAAGGAAAGCGGGGTTACGAGACGACTCGCTGACAGCGCTCAGGGATCTCTGAACAACATCGTGGTTATTCTTCTCGGGTTCAGTGTAGGCACAAGTACGCAGGCCAGGTACTTCCTTACCACAGATTCCATCAAGATATTCGTTCTCGGTGCCCTCAGTTTTGCCATAGCAACTGCCGGAGGAGTGCTTTTCGCAAAATTCATGAACTTGTTCCTGAAGGGCGATAATAAGCTTAATCCTCTCGTGGGTGCTGCTGGCGTAAGTGCTGTGCCTGATTCCGCCCGGGTGGTGGAAGTTGAAGGTCGTAAGTACGACAAAAGCAACCACCTGCTGATGCATGCCATGGCTCCAAATGTTGCCGGCGTGATCGGCAGTGCAATTGCTGCTGGTGTACTTCTCAGCATGGTACCTCACTAGTGCCTGCCCGATTTGATTATCTCGTCACAGGTGGAGCCGGTTTCATCGGCTCCCATCTGTGCGAAAGACTGCAGTCTGAGGGCAAATCCGTGTGTGTTCTCGATGATCTCTCAACAGGACATCTCGAGAACATTAAGGAACTGCAATCCTCTGATAATTTCCACTTCATTGAGGGGTCCGTGCTCTCTGTGGAAACGGTAAACGACTGCGTAGACATGTGTGAAGAAGTAATTCACCTTGCTGCAGCAGTTGGTGTTGAAAATGTTATAAAAAGACCGGTTGAAACGATAGAAACGAATGTCAGCGGAACTGAAAATGTTCTGAGAGCCGCAAGAAAGAACAACACAAAGGTTTTTATCGCTTCCACCAGTGAAGTGTACGGTAAAAGCTGGAAGGTCCCGTTCAAAGAAGATGGTGACATCGTTCTGGGACCTACTTCGAGAAACAGGTGGAGCTATGCCTGTTCCAAAGCCCTGGATGAATTCCTGGCCCTTGCATACAACCATTCCTACGGACTTCCAGTTGTTATCTGCCGGTTTTTTAACACCGTTGGACCCCGTCAATCCGGCAGGTATGGAATGGTTCTTCCCCGATTCATCAACCAGGCGCTGACCGGGCAACCTATCACCGTTTTCGGTAACGGTACACAGACACGATGCTTCAGCCTTGTTTCCGAAGTGATAGACTGTCTTCTGGCTCTCATGGATTCTCCTGATGCTGTTGGTAAGGTGATTAATGTAGGTTCTACAGAAGAAATCACCATCCTTGAACTGGCACGGAGAGTCAGAGAAATATCCGGCTCCAATTCTGAGATTGTCCTCGTCCCGTACGAGAAAGCTTATCCCCCCGGCTTTGAGGACATGCAGCGCAGAGTTCCTGATATTTCAAAGCTGATCGGGCTGATTGGTATCTGTCCGGAAGCTGCCATAGACACCATTATCAGAAAAGTAATTGAATATGGAATCCCCGAAGGGGCGCAGTGATCCATTCCATAACCAGCAGAGCCAACAGTCGGGTTAAACTGGCTGTTGCACTGGAAAAATCGTCTTCCTGCCGGAAAAGAAACAGGTTCCTCATGGAAGGCCCTCGATTTGTCAGCGACCACCTGGACCGTAGTGGATTAATTGATTTTATTGCAGTGAGCGAAGCCGCCTCAGACGAGTCAGTGATGGTGGCAAAATCAGCCGACAATAACGGGTACATTGTTATCAGAGTATCCAGTGAAATCTTTGCCAGCATCTCCAACACCGGTACTCCTCAGGGAATTTCAGCCATCTGCCCGATCCCTGATTATTCCATCAGTGATTTGTTTACAGGGGGAACCGTTCTTGTTCTTGACGGGGTGGCAGATCCGGGCAATGCCGGTACTGCAATCCGTTCCGCAGCAGCCTTTGGTTGTTCCGGTGTCGTGTTCCTGAAGGGAAGTGTTTTCCCATGGAGCCCCAAGGTAACCAGATCAGCAGCGGGTCTGAACAGTGCGATTCCCATCTGCGAAGTAAACAGCCTCAGAGGCATCCGTGATAAGTCTCCAGATTATTGCTTTCTTGGAGCCAGGTGCAGTGGAACACCTATGGACAATATGTTCGATACTCTCACAAAACCCGTATGTATTGTTATAGGTTCAGAAGCCCACGGTTTGTCGGAAACCTCGCAGTCAACCATGACAGGATCGGTTTCCATTCCAATGGCAAGAGGCGTTGAATCCCTTAATGCTGGAGTCAGCGCCTCAATCCTTTTATCTCTTCTGTTCAGAAAGAGTTTTTGATACCTGCGAAGGTTTGTGCTTCCAGAGCCTGTGCAGTTACAAAAAGTAAGTTTGGAATTATTGTCGTAAGATAACCGGAAGCGGAATCTGGTGACATTGCCACCAGTGCCCTGCTTGCATCGTCTTCCCATGTCATTGTGTATATCCTTCGAAAGACCGGATCAACGGGACCAACCCATGACATCTCGAACAAAAGATTGGATGAACCATCGCAGAAGAAGGGTTCATCAAGTTCGAACATGAGCCATTCACCACCGGCAACACCGATAATCTCAAGTTCCGGATCCGAAAAAACCTCTACCGGTAGAGAATTCCAATTCTCGTCGAAAACCTTTGTCGGTTCAGTGAGATCCGTATGTCCAAGCAGCATTGAGAACTCATAATAGGATCCGCCTTTTTCGGAATTCACGGAAGGCATGTATCCTATGGCAGCAATCTCAGTCGGTTCATTTCCCATATCGGAATCTGTTACATCACCTGGTGGCCTCTTGCGTCACCGTTTCAATGACAGAACGGATTAAGAGACTCAGAGTCCGCTTGACCGATTTCTATCTCCCCCGCCGCTACAACAGTGCAGAACGGCAGCAACTGTCGTTTTCATCATTCTCTCTCTTTGTGAATTTCTGAACTATTAACATATAACACATCTCTACTACTGTCACGGGAGGGTATTGAAATACAACCTACAATTCTAGTATGATATGGAACCTGCGCGAAAATAAACATTTACAGAACACTGAAAGAGGTATGCAATGAAGTTACCAGTCTTGTGCACATTGGTTTTACTGACTCTCTCCGGTACAATGCTTGCTGGAACGCTGTTCACTATGACAGATATGTCTGCGGAGGCAACTGATTCTTATGTTATTGTGTATCGAGCAGAAGACCATGTGTTAGCCTTCGGACTTCAACCCGGAAAAACAGAAGTGGTTCTGGACAGTGGGGCTGCGGATCTGAATGAATATGCATTGGTAACCACTCGAAATGATAATGGAATTCTTCAGGCAACTGAGCTGGGTGTAATCGTTTACAGAGATGAAAGAACCTTGATCGTAAGACTCCTCAGGCCTTTGAAGGGCAATTTCCTGAGGAATGATATCTTCATGGTTCAGCCACTTCTGGAAACCAGGGCTCCTTCCACCCCGATTCCAATCCCGATGACTGGAGGATATGACAATACTGTTGCAGACATTGTTGCAGCAGTCAGTGAAGACAGTCTTATCTCCATTACCACCAACTATCAGAGCTATCTCACACGCTATTCGAATACAAATGGTTACGACACTGCCAGCGAGTGGAGCAGCGACAGATTTACCTCCTACGGTCTGGATTCAGAGATCAAGCATTTCTCCATGCTGGGATATGATTGTCAGAATGTGGTTGCCACCCAGACCGGAACTGTGAATCCGGCCCGGTACTGGATCATCTGCGGTCATCTGGACAGCATTTCTCCCTACACTCAGACCGATGCCCCGGGGGCAGATGATAACGGCAGTGGCTCGGCAGCAGTAATGGAAGCTGCCAGAGTAATGAGCCAGTATAACTTCGAGTACTCTCTACATCCTCTGGGGCGGCGAGGAACAGGGTCTCTACGGCAGCGCGCACTTTGCTGATTCCGCTGCTGCTGCTGGAAGTGATATTCTTGGCGTTGTCAACCTTGATATGATCTTTTACGGCCCGAGCTCTGACGATCAGGCGTGGTTGCACTACAACACAGCATCATCTGGTCTCGGAGTAGCATTCAATGCAATAAGCGATACATACGTACCCGCTCTGGAGAAGGTTGCGGCAAGTTCCCCCTTATCAGCCAGTGATCATGCCAGCTTCTGGAATGCCGGTTATGCCGCAATGCTCACTATCGAAAAAGCCGTCTGGACCAACCCTCACTACCACCAGACCACTGATTTAATGGCAAACTATCTCCAGTATTTCCCCTTCGGTACAAACATGGCAAAGGCTGCCATTGCCACTGTGGCACACCTTGCTGTACCTGCAGACAACGGCATGGAAGAAGAGTCATTTCTCAGTACAAGTGGAACTGCCACAATGAGGCTTTCTTCAAATCCGGTTAACTCCCTGGCTTCAGTAATTGTAATTGTACCTGCAACGGGTCTGGTAAATCTCAGCCTGTTCGATATATCAGGCAGAGAAGTACACTCCATCTCGGAGACTCTTCCGGGGGGTTCAAATAATCTGGAAATAGATGTCAGCGACTTCTCTTCCGGAATGTACCTTATCAAGTTGGAATTCAACGGTGTATCAACCGCTTCCAGAATGATAGTAACAAAGTAATTCCAACAGGGGGGAGCAGTTTTTTCTACTGCTCCCCTCCTTCTACAACAAGTAAGCTCCCTGCAATCTCAACCATCTTTTTTGAGGCTTCACATCTCCCAGACAGTGTTCCACTGTATTCCAGAACAATCGTGAGTGGTTTCTGTGTCTGAGGTGAACCAGCTCGTGAACAAGCACATATTCAACTACATCCGGAGGAGCATAAACCAGTTTTCTGTTTATCATGACCACCCCTTTCGAACTGCAGCTTCCCCAACGGGTACGGGCATTCCCAAGCCTTATTCTTGAAGGAACAAGTCCTGGCTGTGCATACTTCTTCAGTGTTTCAGTCAGAAAGGTCATCAGTTTATCATCAAGCCATTTCACAACAGTGCGTTCAAAATTCTTTGTAGAAGGAAAACACTCTTTGAGAAAAACCTTTTCCCCAAGAACCGTAAGCTCCGGGCAATCTTCAGAAAAAACAGGGAGACGGATCGGAGCAACCGAAGCAAACGCGCTGAGTTTATCTGCAAGCCAGTTCTCTCTGCTCCGAACAAATTCATCAATCAGTGAAACACTGATACCGGGAGGAGCAATCACCCTGACTTCTCCGGGAACCACTTCAAGCCTCAGTCTCTTTGCCCGGTTGCTGTATCTGAGCAGGTAGGGTATCGTTCGTTTCATAGATCTCCCGGTGTATTATTTAGAAACAAGCAAAATAGCAGAAAATCCCCGTTCTATCCAGTTGACATCACTCCGCGACGGGGGCATTGTGATCGGACACTACACTGAAAGGTTCCCAATGGCAGGACTAACAGTAAGATCAAATCTCTGCACCGGCTGCATGAACTGTCAAACAGTCTGTGCCCTTCGCAATGCCCGTTTTCACGACAGATCAGCATCTGCCATCAGAGTAAATCTTCAACTGTTTTCAGGGAAACATACCCACATTTACTGCAGGCAATGCACAATTCCGGAATGCCGGAATGCCTGTCCTGTTGATGCTCTATACATGAATACAGACACCGGAGCATGGAAGATCAACTCAGAAATCTGTGTAATGTGCGGCAGTTGTGTAGCCGCCTGCCCTTTCGGAGCAATGTTCAACCGCAATACCGGTGGACCCCCTTTCAAGTGTGATCTCTGCGATGGCAAACCTGCCTGCGTCGAGGCCTGCATTTTCAACGCAATAACTTTCAGGAAAGACAAACCATGAAATATGGAGGGTATGCCGGTAAACTGCTCAGGGTAAACCTCACCACAGGAGTAATCGAGCAACAGGACACTATGGATTACCTGCCTGACTGGTATGGCGGACGCGCAATGGCAGCAAGAATAGCCTGGGACGAGATTCCTCCGGGAACAGCAGCCTTCGATCCCGCAAGCCCCCTGATAATTCTCACTGGCCCTCTTACTGGAACTGCTGCTCCGTTCTCCGGTCGAACAACAGTCTCCGGTATTTCTGCTCAGGGGCATCCGGTCGAATGGTACTCAAGATCATCTTTCGGCGGCCACTGGGGGCCCGAGCTCAAACACGCGGGTTTTGACGGGATAGTAATCAGGGGAAGAGCATCCAGCCCTGTCTTTCTGAAAATTGAGAACAGAACCTGTACAATTGAAGATGCCGGTAATCTCTGGGGCAAGGGAATCTATGCCTCCCAGAAAAAGATTATGGCACAGTACGGAAAAGACTGGCGCGTCTTCTCAATAGGCCCTGCGGGAGAAAACAAGTGTCGTATCGCCATAGCTGCAACCGAGACTGAAAGTGCTTCAGGACAAGGAGGATATGGAGCAGTAATGGGCTCCAAGAACCTTAAGGCTATTGCTGTACATGGAACTCTTCCACTTGAAGTGGCAGAACCCGAGAGATTTTACGAAGTCTGCCGGCTTGTAAGAAATGAGGCCCACGGATCCCACGGATGGCCTCATACACCAGAGCTTGACAAAGAAAAAGTTAAAAAGTTCGGACAGCGCTACCAGGCCTGCACACAGGGATGCGCAGTCAGGTGCTATGATGCAAGATTCTACACCACGGTTCCGGCAGTTCTGCAGAAAGGGAAAAATCTCTCCGGGCAGGTCGACTGCATAGCAGGTCTTTTCCCCGGGTTTGAGGGTAGCTTTTATGACTGGAAGTTAGGTTTTGAAGCCGGGTTTGAGATCGGGCAGATAGCTAACGACGAGGGTCTTAACCACTGGGAGATTCTTGTTGGTCTGATTCCATGGCTTCGCTTTCTCAAAAACGATGGGGAACTGAGCAGAATCGACGGGATGGAAATTGATCTTGACAGCCCGGAATTCTGGGCTTTTCTGCTAAGAGGAATCTCCAGAAGGGAAGGGGAGTTCCGTTCCGCCCTTTCCGAGGGAACTGTCAGGGCAAGTCAAATTCTTGGAATAGGTGGCGAGAGGCTGAAGCAGCTCTTCCCGGCATGGGGTTATGCAGGGCACTGGGACGGCCACGGAGACAGGATCAACTATGTGTTTTTTCCATACTGGATAGTGAGTGCCCTCCAATGGGCGGTTGACACCCGTGATCCCATCTCAAGTGCCCACGGTTACGGACAGAACATCATGGGATGGAGTAAGATATGCTCCCCTGAGCATGGCCTGGAGTGGAGCAGGATAAAGAAAGTTTCTGCGAAAGTTTACGGATCAGAAGCATGTGCCGACCCTCGAAGCGGATATACGGGAAAAGCCTTCCCGGTGTGGTGGCACGGCCAGAGATCCGTCATGAAAGATTCACTTACCGTGGGTGATCAGGTATTCCCAAGGATCTACTCAAGAAAAACAGAGGATAATTTCGCCAGAGCAGGCAACATGGACGGCCCCTCATTCGAGAGACACATGTTCACATCACTCACCGGCATCCCCTGGAGCGATAAGAATCTGGAGCATGCTTCAGAAAGAGTAATCCAGTTGGAACGGGCATTACTCGTCAGGAATTTCAACAGATCAAGAACAGATGACGAGTCTGTTATACCCTACTTTGAAAAGACAGAGCAGCAGACAAATCCCCTTACAGGCCGCCAGGTAGCTCTTGATCCCGAAAAGTTTAAAAAGGTGATGGACGAATACTACATCCTCAGAGGCTGGGACAGAAAAACAGGCAGGCCCACAGTGGAAACCCTGAAAAAGTTCGGTCTTGGAAAAGAAGCAGCAGAAATAAAGGGTGATATCGTTGAAAAAGATTGATCTCTTTGTACCCGGCAGACTCTGTCTGTTCGGAGAGCATTCAGACTGGGCGGGAGAATACAGAGAAGCTGACAAAACGGTAAAGACAGGAAAGTGTATCATAGCCGGAACCGATCAGGGTATCTATGCCGCTGCTGAACCCGCAGCAAGTTGTTTTCATGTTTCACAGATCCTGCCTGACAGATCCATAAGCCCGGAAAAGGCTTACCTGTCTGACCCGTATCATCTGGCAGAAATAGCAGCTTCAGGAGTCTTTGATTCCTACGCAGCAGGAACTGCCAGTGTAATTTTAAAACGATATCCGAACCTGGGTCTAAGACTGAAAATCAACAGGAGAAATCTGCCCTTGAAAAAGGGGCTTTCCTCCTCTGCAGCAACCTGCGTTCTCGTAGCAAGAGCATTCAACAGGGTTCACCATCTAAATCTCTCAATTGAAGAGGAAATGGAATTTGCCTACAGAGGTGAGCTTCTTACCGGCTCCCGCTGCGGAAGAATGGATCAGGCTTGTGCCTACGGTAAAACTCCTGTGCTCCTGACGTTCGATGGAGATCGAATGACATCAGAGTCTATCTCAACTGGAGGATCATTGTACTTCCTGATTGCAGATCTGCAGGCGAAGAAGAACACCCGCAGAATTCTGGACGATCTGAACTTCTCATTCAGCAGCGGGAACAGGGTGATCAGACAAGCTCTGGGAGAACAAAATCACAGAATCACGACTGAAGCATACAAGGCAATTGAGGAGGCAGATGCTGAACAGCTTGGAAAACTTATGACAGAAGCTCAAAAAGTCTTTGATGAAATGGTAGCCCCGGCATGCCCCTCTGAGCTGACAGCCCCGAAACTTCATCAAACACTGAGAAGTAAATCTGCGGAAACTCTTTCCTGGGGAGGGAAGGGTGTTGGTTCACAGGGTGACGGCACCGCACAGTTCATCTGTAAAGGAAGCGCTGAAAGAAAGCAACTCAAAGAGATACTTGAAAATGATTTCGGGGTACTGTGTTACAATCTCACACTGTAACCAGAATGAAGGGTAAGAGTACTTTCAACCGCTGTTTTGCGCAACAGCGCTGCTGAAAGCATATTTAGGCTTCCAAGTAACTTAAAATCTAAC